>JAFWRA010000051.1 GCA_017508895.1 Bacteroidales bacterium | reverse complement strand
TCGTCCGTGAAATCGCGGAATGCTTCAGCATCGAGGATGAACATATCCTCGATATGCTTGTCAATCGCTCGGACAAACTCAATCATCTTGTTGAAATCTATCAATTAAAAATAGCAAGTTAGCAACTTGCGAAACTTGAATGTAATTATTGTCAACCAGATTTGGTTGTTGGCGAATTGAAGTTGAAGAAAAACTTGTGCTTTTTGCAAAGATCTTCTTCAGGATTCTATTCACCAGGTGCGCTCTATTCAGTTGATGACATTAGTCATCCAATATCGCAGAGCGAGTTGGGGGATGAAACAAGTAATTATATTGAACACTTCGATTATCCAGTCCGAATAGAGAGCTTTCTTTTGTCAGAATTAGAGGCATTTGCAGACAAATGCAAAGAACAAGTCTACGCACATATCGCGGAGGCTTTTTATGACCATAATATGCAACTTATTGTAAAGATGTTGGCATCAACAAGGGAAGTGAGTTTAGATAGTGACGATGGTAAGTATTGCCTGCCTCCAAGGTCGGTATTTGATGACTATGTGGAAGATTATCTTGAAGTATTGGCAGAATTATTCAAAGTGTATTTTGCTATCCACGAACTTGGCTATTGCTACAATTCTGAAAAGGTACGGGTAGTATTCTTTTATGCTTAAACCTATCAATCTATTGTCTTTTGATGAGGAGGTCAAAGCAATCATTATTATAAGTTAAACGCACAAATAAATCATTACTATGTCAAACAAAACCAAAAAGAACGACAGGCTTTATCAAGATGCATTGATTTGGATGGGCTACCGATACGCCATTGGCCCATTGAAAGCTATGAGGCGAGGCCTTATATCTGCTCTTACATTTCAGAAGAGTATATCGTGGAAGATGAGATTTAACACAAATATGATTCTTTTAATAATAGTTGCAAATTAAACTATTATTCGTATTTTTGCATCTGAATAGTTCAAAATAAAACTATTATGGATGATATCTATATGCTTGCTGATACTGTAATCCTTAGTCGAATTGGGAATAGACTGAGGGCTACGAGATTGAAGCAAAACATTACCCAGCAAAGTCTTTCTGAAGCTGCCAACGTGTCGCTTTCGTCTATCAAGAAAATGGAAAAAGGTGAGATTCATTCGTTCGACTCCTTGTTGAGAGTGTTGCGCATTTTAGGGAAACTTGACATCTTACAGCCCTTGATGGAAGAAGAACAACTGAGTCCGAGCGAATACTACGACTTGGTGCATTCCTCGCAAGCCACCATGCGCCAACGGGCCGCTGGTAAAATCAATCATGTGAAAAAGGAGGAATCTGAATGGTAGATGTAGCAAAAGTGAACATGTTTGGCCTACCCGTCGGGACGTTCCGTTGGGATGAACAGTATCAGATAGTCAGGTTCGAATATGACCGCAGCTTTGCGGCATGGCCCATTATGACTTCCGGCTTCGTCGAGCCTATTCCTACGAACAGGCTTTCAATGTGATGCGTGCACTGCGATTGCCCTATTCTGCGGCCAAGGAGATGTTCCGCCGGATGGTGTTCACTGTGGTGGTCCGCAATCAGGATGATCATACCAAGAACATTTCTTTCTTGATGGGTGAGGATGGCATTTGGCGCTTGTCACCTGCCTATGACATGGGTTATGCCTATAATCCCCAAGGAGGCTGGACTTCCACGCATCAGATGTCAATTAACGGAAAGTTCGATGACATCACAAGGAAAGACTTGCTGGCTTTTGCCACACTTAATAACATTAAGGAAGCCATGTTCATTATTGACGAGGTGTGTGAAACGGCCTCTCGTTGGCCAGAAATTGCAAAAGACTGTGATGTACCACCCGCGATGGTTAAAACTATCAATTCAAACTTTATCTATTTGTAAAACAATTAATTAACATAGTGGTTTACTAATGAAACAGAAAATGAAAGCAAAACACTCTTCTCTCTTAGCAACCCTTCTTCTGTTGCCCCTCTTCCTTTGCGCCCAAACCGCCAATGACTATACCCAATATGTGAACCCTTTTATTGGCACACAGACCGATGAGACGGGCGCCCTCAGTGGCAGCACCTTCCCTGGTGCCACGATGCCGCAAGGTATGGTGCAACTGAGTCCCGAGACGGAGCTAATGGTCACTTGGGACCCCTGTTCGGGCTACGACTATAACAAACATGTGATTTACGGTTTCACCCATACCCACCTCAGTGGCACGGGTTGCACCGACCTCATCGATGTGAGCCTGATGCCTTTGTGCAACGCAGTGACGCCTGAGCAGTTGAAGGCCGCTGACTTTGGACAGCACTATGGTCACGACAAGGAGTCCGCTCGACCAGGGTATTATCAAGTGTTGTTGCAGGAGAGTGGCGTAAATGTGGAGCTTTCGGCCACCACGCGCACGGGCATCCATCGCTATACTTTCCCCAAAGGACAGCCTCAGACCGTGGTGCTCGACCTCGACCGTGGCACTTTCCGTGGCGAGGCATACTACTCCAAGCGTCGCACCTACGATGTAATTCAAGCTCAGATTCGCCTTGTCGATGACCACACCATTGAAGGCTACCGCGTCGTTACGGGTTGGGCCAAGATGCGTAAGGTGTATTTTCGTGCTGAATTCTCAAGGCCATTCAACCAGCATCTGCTGATGAACGGCGGGCTAAATGTCGGTAACAGCGATGTGGTGAATGGCAGAACATTGAGGGCGGCATTGAGCTTCGACCCCGCCGATGGTCAAGAGTTGATAATAAAAGTCGCCATTTCGCCTGTCGACAATTTTGGCGCAAGAACCAACATGTATGCCGAAGCCCAAAGTTGGGATTTTGACGGTTATGTCAAAGCTGCCCATGACATTTGGCAGCGAGAGCTTAGCCGCATTGACATCGAAGGCTCCGAAGAGCAGAAGACCATCTTCTACACAGGTCTTTACCACGTCCTGATGCAGCCCAACACGATGAGCGATGTGGTTGGTCGCTATATGGACACCAATTTTGAAATCAAGCAGATGCCTCCAGGACAGACCTATCACAGCACCTTTAGCCTGTGGGACACTTTCCGCGCCGCCCATCCGCTTTATACGCTCATCGCGCCCGACATCGCAGCGCAGTTTGTCCGCGATATGGTGCTGCACCATCAGACCTATGGCTACCTGCCCATTTGGGACCTTTGGGGACAAGACAATTACTGCATGATTGGCAACCACGCCATCCCCGTGCTCGCCGATGCTATCATGGCCGAGATTCCAGGCATCGATGTGGAAGCTGCGTATCAAGCCATGGTCGAGAGTAGCACTCGAAGCCACTTCAACTCACCATTTGAGATTTGGGAAAAATATGGTTACATGCCTCAAACTTTGCAAGATGAGAGCGTCAGCATCACCATGGAGCAAGCTTTTGATGACGCTTGCGTGGCTATGGTGGCCAAGAAATTGGGCAAGTCAGAAGACTACGAGCGTTTTTATCGCCGCAGTATGTTCTACAAAAACCTCTTCGATCCTGAATCGGGCTTCTTCCGTCCAAAAGACGAAAAAGGCAATTGGATGGAAGGCTTCGATCCGCTGTCGTACGAACAACCTTGCTTCGTGGAAGGTAATGCTTGGCAGTATATGTGGTTTGTGCCGCAAGACCCGCAAGGTCTCATCGACCTCTTTGGTGGCAAGAAAGGCTTCTTGAAGAAGCTTGACGAAAACTTCAACCTTACCGCCACTTCGGGCGAGGTCAACGGCAACGCGAGCGGTTTCATCGGTCAGTATGCCCACGGCAACGAGCCCAGCCATCACACCGTCTATCTCTACAACTTTGCGGGCAAGCCTGAGCGCACGCAGGAGTTGGTGGAACAGGTGAGGAGCGAGTTCTATCGCGCTACACCTTGCGGTTATGCTGGCAACGATGATTGCGGCCAGATGTCGGCTTGGTACATCTTCTCAAGTCTTGGTTTTTATCCTTTCCATGCGGGGTCGGCAGAGTATGTCATCGGCACACCATTATTCACTAAAGCCACCTTGCATCTTGAAAATGGGAATGACTTCGTCATTACCGCCAAGAACAAGACGCCTGAACGCATCCATGTCAAGAGCGTGAAGCTGAATGGTAAGACGATAAAGGATTACAAAATTACGCATCAGGAAATCATGGCAGGTGGCACATTGGAGTTCATTTTGAAATGATAGGAACATGAAGAATCAAACCAAAACAGTTAGTATCGTCATTATCGGAATTATATATCTGATAGCCATTTTATTAGGTTATTATGTTTTCAGAATGCTAAACAAAGGACTACACGAGCTAGTGGCCTTGTTTTTGGCCGATGTAGTGGCTACAGTCGTCGTGTGGGGATTTGGCCTTTTTTACAAAAACGTGTCGGTTTATGACCCTTATTGGAGTGTGGCACCTCCCGTGATGTTCACCTTATGGGCTTTTTACAAGTCGGTTTTCACCTTGCCAGTCATTCTGCTGCTCATCGCCATCTGGTATTGGGGCATCCGTTTGACGGGCAATTGGGCTTATACCTTTAAGGGCCTTGACCACGAGGATTGGCGCTATACCCGTTATCGCGAAACGCAGTCGCCCTTCGTTTTCCAAATCATCAATTTCTTTGGCTTGAACATGATGCCAACCGTCTTGGTGTTTGCCGCCATGCTTCCTGGATTCGGTTTGTTTGAGTCGACGGAAACGGCCAACATATTGACTTGGCTCGGCTTTGCTATATGCATTTCAGCCGCCACTTTACAGCTGGTTGCCGACACCCAGATACATCGTTTCCGCGAAGAACACCCTGGTCAGTATTGCGATGTGGGCTTTTGGAAACACGGCCGTCACCCCAACTATCTCGGCGAAATCTCGATGTGGTGGGGCGTTTGGACGATGTATGCTTCAATCTATGGTTTTGATTGGTTGATCATCGCCCCTATCGCCATGACGGCACTCTTCCTGTTTATCAGCATCCCCATGATGGAACGACGCCAGCTCCAAAACAAGCCAGGCTATGCTGAATATAGGAAAAATACAAGAATGCTGATTTGAGTTTATTTCTTCACGAACTCCACACGACGGTTCTTGGCACGACCTTCTGCTGAATCGTTAGGAGCAATGGGAGAATGCGACCCCTTGCCCACGGGAGTGAGGCGTGATTGTGCGATACCTTGCTTCACGAGGGCGTTCACGATGGCCTCGGCCCTTTGTTGGCTCAGCGGGTCGTTCACGGCATCGGTGCCGGTGTTGTCGCAATGGCCTTGCACCTCAAATTCAAGCTCGGGATGCTCTTGCATCAGTTTGGCCACACGGTTGATTTCGATGACGGATTCCGGCTTCAGGTCGGCCTTGCCCGTCTCGAAGGTGATGGCGTAGGTCACAATCTTGCCGTCGGTGGTGAGGCGGTCGTAGAGCGGCACAGCACCTTGGGCGATGTGCACATTGCTCAAGCCCGTGTAGCGATAGAACGCTCCGCTGGCGAAAAAGAGGTAGCCAGGAGCCTTCATGGCCGGCACGTTAATCATGCGTACGCCGTTCACATAACCTTTGAAAGCCCTTTGGTTGAATGAAAAAGCGAAGTGGTTCCACTCGCCGGCAATTACCGGGTTGTCCTTTTCCAGGTAGTCGCTGTTACCTGGGCTCAGCCCTAGCATCTTCTCTCCACTCGACTGGTTGTCCCCACCCGGTTTCAGCAGGCTCCATGTCAGGTTGCATGAGCCATCTTCCCTATACCAGAAGCGCACATAGCTCGAGGCATTGTAGTAGCTATCGTCGCCGCGGTCGCCGAAATAAATGTTCATCTCGAGCGTTGTCTCCTCCTCGTCCCCCGTATTCAACGGAGCCACGTAGAGGTCGAATTCCACCGTGAACACCTCCGGTAACCAGTCCCATTTTTGTTTCATCAGCGGCATCACCTGTCCCAGCCCGTTGTCGGTGAAGGCAATCACGTTGCGTCCCTTCTGCCGGGCCGTCTCCGCATATCCATCCAACAAATCCCACCTCAGCGGGAACTCGCCAAGCTTCTCCCCTTCAAAGTTGTCGTCGAAAATAATCTCGTCACCAGGTACAAAGTCGCTCTTGTCGTAGGTGGTTTCTTGAGCCATTGCAGCCATGCCAGCAAACAAAAGCATCGCTATTGCAGTAATAAACTTCTTCATTTTTAATGCGTTTTAATTGGTTTAGGACTGCAAAGATAGAAAGATATCTGGATTTTCACCTCTTTCCGTAATTCTCTTCTTCCGCTGCAATAGAAATAGGAGCCTCTGGGACATCGTATGTAATCACTTTCGGCTGGTGTAAAGACAAGAAATGCTCATTAAGCAACAGTTCCACTCGGAGCATCGTCTCCTCGATGCACTTGGGCGTAAGCTGACACTCCCACACCACAATGACTTGCCATCCGTTATCGCGCAGCACTTGGTAGTTCTGCTGGTCGCGTTCCTGGTTCCTTTTGATCTTGTTCACCCAAAACTCGCGATTCGTCTGCGGAATCTTGCAGCACGAACTATTAACTATCAACTGACAACTATCAACTGGTAACTGAACGAAGTGACCATGCCAAAAGCATCCGTTGACAAAAATCGCCGTCCGATATCGCCGCATGACAATATCAGGCTTACCCGGCACGCTCTTCACGTTGAGGCGATAGCGGTAGCCGTGTCGCCACAGCCATTGCCGCACCTTCAGCTCAGGCTTGGTGCCTTTGCCGTGGATGCGCGACATGCAGTAGTGCCGCTGCGCGGGGGTCATTTTGTCGGTCATGGCAAGAGCAGTTTTTGCAGTTCTTTAGCCGTCTCAACAACAGATATGCCTTCAATTTCTCTCATATCACGATAGCCCCAGCCGACGGCAACGCCTCTGATGCCCCCATTGGCGGCGGTCCTCATGTCGGTAGGGGAATCGCCAACCATGACGGCTTCTTCTCTGTTGACACCTGCCTTGCGTAGCACTTCGCCGACAATCTCGGGGTCGGGCTTGAGTGGAAAACCAGGGCGGTTGCCTAATACGGCGACGAAGGGAATACCCGGGAAGAACTCCTTGATGAGATATTCAGTTCCTGCTTGGAACTTGTTGGAGGCGATGGCCAGCATGACGCCGTGGCGGTGCAGTGTCGCGATGAGCTCAGGTATGCCTGGGTAGGGTTGGGTGTACACGTCGATATGGGTGAAGTAATAGTCCGTGAAGTCGGCCAAGACAGCATCCACGGTAGCCGTGTCATCACGCAGTTCGGTAGGCAGTGCCTGCATGATGAGGTTGCGCACACCGTGACCGACCATCTTGGTTATTTCCTCTAACGAGTGTAGCGGCAGGCCGCGCAGCTTCAAGGCATGGTTGACGGCCTCGCTGAGGTCGGCAATGGTGTTAAGCAGTGTTCCGTCAAGGTCGAAGAGAACAAGTTTGGGGTTCATGAAGCAATGTTTTGAGGTCGCAAAACTACGATTTTATTATGGAAACCTCGCTACGTCCTTCGCCTTTCTTTTTCACCTGAATCTGTACAGGGATGCGGTCCAACTCTTTGCGGTGCGAGATGATGCCCACACGGCGGTCTTTCATTCCAGCAATGTCCTGCAGCTTCTCCAAGGTCGACATGACCGACTCGATGCTGGTCTCGTCAAGGGTGCCGAAGCCTTCATCAATAAACAGGATGTCGACATTCAGGTCGGGACGGTTGAGGGATGAGAGGGCCAGCGAGAGAGCCAGTGAAATCATGAAACGTTCGCCGCCCGATAAAAGCGTGGAGCTACGCATCTGCTTACTGTAGTTGTCGAAAACGAGAATGGAGAGTTGCTCGTTGTCTTCGCTACAGGTGAGATTGTAGCGGTCGGTGATTTGTTGCAAATAGATGTTGGCATTGTTCAGCAAAGGACGGAGCACATAGGTCTGTACCAGCGTGCGGAAACGTGTCCCGCCAAAATAGGAGTTGAGCACTTCCCACTTTTGAAAGGTCTGCTCGGCTTCATCCAGGTGTTGTTTTGCTTCGGCAAGTTTTCCTTTGTTTTCGTCGTTTTGCTCTAACTTTCCTTTGATATTACCCAAATGCTCCATCAAAGCATTCATTTCATCAGTCTGTTCTTGCTTCTTGGATTCAAGGGTATTCTTGTCAGTCAAGTCTTCTTCTTTCTCGACCTTCAGCAAGATGAGAGCATCCTGAATCGACTTTTGCGCATTTTTGATGGTGGTTTGCTGGCTGGTGATGTCATCGTCCGTCTTTTTGACGAAAGCCTTTGCTTCTTCCAGCTCATCTTTGCGTGCGCCAATGGATTTCAGATAGGCTTCATCCTTCCCGCTTTGGAGGTAATAAGCCTCAAGTTCTATTGTGCAGTCGTTGATGGTCTTTTCTTGGGCGTTTTTGTTGGAGATATAGTCGCTGACGCTTGCCAACAGGTTGTTCCATTCTTTGGTGATGTCATTGGAAGTATGGGGGGCGGCTTCGAACATCTTGTCCCAACATGGAATCTTGTCGAGAATATTTTTCTTGACACCGCAGATGCTTTCGAGCACTATTTTGTCTGTTTTTGCCTGGGTAACATGGGTGTCGCGCAGTGACTTTTTATCTGTGTATTCTTTTGCCGATGCTTTCAGTTGGGTCTTGGTGCCTTCTGTGTCTTTTGCCCAATCTGGATAAACGGGTTGTAGCATTGTCGACAGCTGGGTAGTCAAGGTCGACTTCTTGCCTTCAGCTTCTTCTATCTTTTCGCCACAGTCTTTAATCTCTTTTTCATTAGCGTCAAAATCCTTTTCTGCTTTTTGTTTGGCTTTGTCGGCATTGCTTTGGGTTGTTTCCAAAGGTTTCTTCTCCCCTAACAATCCGTTGATTTCCTTTTGTAGTGCTTCAGCTTTATTGGCAGATTGGGTCAAAGCACGGGTTTCCTTCTCGTTCTTTTCCAGTCGCTCAACAATTTGCAAAGGAAGCCTGTCTTTGGGGTCGAGGAAGAATGTTAAGGCAACACCTTCGATGCGCTGACGTTCTTTCTTGTTTTCCTCATGATGCTTGTCGGCTTGATTGATTTGTGTGCCAATGGCACCTTTGAGTTTGTCGAACTCGGATTTGGCTTCATCACGCTCATGTTCTGCTTTGTCCATTGCAATTTTTCTTTGGTTTTTCTCTTCTTCAAGCGGCGTGATCATGTTTTGAAAATCATCCGTCGACAGCAGTTCATGCGTGATGCCCTGGCCACAGAGGGGACAGGTCTCAGCGTGTTCTTTGATAAGGCGTTGACGTAAGGCAACCATCGTTTCCTCAATGCTACTACCCATGGTGACATAACGTGCGTTAGCTTGCTCATAAGTGCTTTGAGCAGTCTTGAAAGCATACTCTTTTATCTTCAGGTTCTCGTCTAATATTTCGAGTTGTTTTTTATCCTTATTGATTCTTTCTAATAAATCTTTATAATCCTGCAGCTGCTTGTTGTATTGTTCGATGTCCTTTTGCAGTTGCTCAAGTTGTGACTTCTCCTTGCTCAGGTCAGCCAACTTTTTGGTGATTTCATCGGGCTTCAGTGCTTCGCGTTCCTTGGTTTTGTCATCAATCACCTTCTGTTTGTCGTCAACGGCTTGCTTGGCTTTTGTGAGTAGTTCGCTGGCCGTACTAAGCGCGCTTTTTAGCGTTTCGACTTTTTCTTCGGCAGCGAGTTTCTTATCAGTCAGTTTCTTGATTTCGTCGACTTGACTTTTATATTGATCCAACTGCAAGAGAAATGCCTTGGCGTTGCTGTAGAGTTCATCCTGCGCTTTGCGGGCTTCGAGCCATTGGTTGTCCTTTTCGATTTCAGCGTTGAGCAGAGAGCGTTGTCTTTCTTTTTCAACGAGGTCGGCAGCAAGAGTTTCGTATGTGCTTTGCAGCATAATTACATTTTCCTGCAATCCTTTCAACTTGTCGTTGGCTTTGTGAAGGTCGTCGAGACGCTGACGCTCGGTAACCGTGGCCTCCCAGTCATCCTTAAGTGCCTTCTTGCCTTTGTATTCCTCGCCGTTCACGATGGCTTCGAGTTCTGTCAGTGCGTCGTTGGCATCCTTGATGTTCTTATGGCCGCCTTCGATAATGTTGAGTTGCTCAATCTGCTTACCAATGCCGTCGATGCTTTTCTCGAGTTCAGCCTTGTGTTGCATGGTTTCTTGCTGCATTTTTTTCAGCTCAATCACTTCATTTTCGGGCAGAGTGTGTTCTTTTTCCAGATCATATAGTTGCTGGGCACTTATTTTGATTCCTTTGGCTTTTTTGAACAAGTTTTCGATGGCGGTGCCGTAAAATGAAAAATGTTGTGTGTTGGTCAGCTTTTCGAGAATTGTCTCGCGTTCTATTTTGTCGCCAGTCAGGAAGGCGGCAAACTGACCTTGTGCCAACATGGCCATGCGGCTAAACTGTGCAAAGGTAAGGCCAACGGAATCTTGAATCTTCTGTTTGATGTCGTTAACGGCTGTATAACTGACGCCACCCACGTCAAGGCTCCACTTGGGTTTGTTGTATTTGAAACGCTTTTCTGCCTCTTTGCTTTGACCTTTCATGTTGCTCATGCCAAGCGTGAGCCGGGCCTTGTAAGTCTTGCCGTCGTTACCTTCAAACAACAATTCACTATAACAATCATCTTTAGGTGATATTCCCATGCGGGTATATTGCTCGATGCTTTTTACCGAAATGATTTCGCCTGTTGAATTGACAAACGAGTTGTTTAACGTATTGTTCACGTTACTAAGGCGAGGGGTGGTCTTGTAGAGGGACATCGCGATGGCGTCGAGGATGATGGATTTACCGGCACCAGTGTTGCCTGTGATGAGAAAGATGGGAGCAGGAGTGTTGGTGAAGGCCTCGTTCAGGTCTTTTTCAAAGTTGATGTCGGCTTTCTCGATAGATGCGATATTCCTTATATGCAGCTCTTTGATTTTCATAACTTTCGTGCTTTTTTAGTTGTTGCTTTCTTCGTCTTGGTTGGCGTTTTTCATCTTTCTCTTTTTTGCTGCTTCTTCTTTGATGTGGGACACCTCAATTTCAATCTCTTTAAAGACATCACGGAGGGTTGTTAGGTCAAGGCGGGGATATTGGTCTTTGGTCTTTTCGATGAATACTACCGGGTCGGTCATTTGTTGGAGTTCGACCAACTCGAAGGTGGGTTTGTTGTCTTCATTTTGTTCAGATTCAGGTTGTCCCATCCAGATGATCCGCGGATTGTAGCGCACCTTGTTGCCGTGGCTGTTCAGTATGTCGTACACCTTTTGATTGAAGTTTGATGACAGCACTGCACTGTGTTTTATCTTAAGACGGATGTAGCAGGATTCGTCTTTTTTGCAGCATTCTTCTATGCCTTGTAGGGTTTCAGCCTCATCGGCAAAAGCAGCATTTGCAGCTTCAGGAAGGGTATAGAAATGGCGTAATTCATCGATGCGCAGTTGGCGCAGGTTGACTTGGCCTCCGTGCTTGTCGATTTCAATCACGCTGACGGTATGGGGATAGGCTTCGTCGCAACTGACGTGGAGCGCACTGCCCGAGTAGCGGATAATGGGAGCAGGATAAGTGACTGCATCAAGGGTCATGCAATCTTCAGGATGTCCGATGGTTTGGGGCTTGTGGATGTGACCGAGCGCAAGGTAGTCATAGCCAATGCCGAGACTGTTGGCATCTTGCGTCTTGATTTTGCCAATCTCAAAGTCGTGACCTGTGGGGTCCATGCCTGTCACGGCGAGGTGACCCATCATGATGACGGGTTTACCATCGATGTTACGTTCATTCACTTGGTCGAGAATCGATTGCAGTTGTCTTGAACGATCTCCAATCATGTAAGGCATAGCGATGATGAAGCCGTTGGAGAGTTCGATGATGTAGTCGTTCTGCCAGCCATCGGGGACATCCATCGAGGGGGCCAGACCCACCAGGTGGGTGTTGGAGAAGGTCCATACGGCACGGTCGGCATGGATGCGTGAAGCCGAATCGTGATTACCAGCAGTGATGACGATGTGCATGTCGGGCAGTTGCTTTTGCAAGTGGACGAAGTAGGTGTTGAATAGCTCTTTAACGGCGTTAGAGGGTTGTTGGATGTCGAACACGTCGCCGCTCACGAGCAGGGCGTCGGGTTGTTCCTCCTTGCACCATTGCTCCAGTTGTTGAAAGAAATGTTGGTGTTCGTCGGCACGTTCATAGTTTTGGTAGAGGATTTGGCCTAAGTGCAGGTCGGCAGTATGTAGTATTTTCATTGTGGGTGGATTGAAGTGGATTTGTAGATGGTAAAGATACGTCTTTTTTGTAACATCACGTGGTGGTATTGTGTGTAGGTTATCACCAGATAAAAGGCAAAACCTTGTATTTCACCCGTTGTTTGTATTCACTGTAGCCTTCCAAACCTTGTTCAAGCACGGCTTCTTCGTTTCGGATGCGTTTGGCTATCAAAGGGATATACAACAGCATGATGGCGAACGAAATCGGAGAAGCCAGCACCAAAGGCATCATCAAGAAGAAGAGTGTGGTGGCCATGTACATCGGGTGACGAACGATGCCATAAAGCCCAGTATCAATCACTTTCTGGTGCTCCTGCACCTCAATGGTACGTGAGAGATAGGTGTTTTCGCGCAGCACCTCAGCATACAGAAGATAGCATATCAAGAAGATCGCCGCGGCTATCCAAACAGCCCAATTGGGCAGCACACACCATTGGAAACGCCAATTGAGGCCTGCCACAACGAAGGCGGCGATGAATAGTAAGCCACTCAGTGCCACTACGGTCTTTTGCTCCTTCTCTTGTTCCTTGGCGTTCAGTCGTTTTTGCAGCAGTTCTGGGTTCTTCGCCATCATGACCAGCCCAGCGATGAACATCGGGACGAACAGTATGCCCATCAGCAGCCAGCCCTGCCAATAGTGGAACGAGCCTGCGGGCAAGAAGATGAGTAGACCCAAGATGATGACGCCAAGGAGGAATTTCGTTAGCGCTTGAAAAAACAAGTTTGATTTCATTACTGAATTGTATTGAACATGCAAAGGTACAAAATATCTATTCATCAAAACGTGTGTTATAAGTTACTGTTCAAAACCATGTATATCTGAAAAGATATTGATTAGATTCCCAAGGGAATGGCGATTGTTCATTCTATACGCGGCGGCTTGTGGGGCATACAAAGGGGTGACTTGCTTATGCCGCCGTTAATAAGGCCACACCCCAACTCCATTCCCTTAGGGAATCTCAATAAGGTGGATTAATACGCACAGCTATATATAATAAACCGCAACAATCAGCGTTATCTATTTATGAGACAATTCGTTAATTATCTACTTCTGACGGTGCTTGGCCTGGTGTTTCTAACGGGTTGCCAAGCGCAAAAAACTATTATTCGTGGCCCCGAAGGCGAGATAGCCTATAAGATCACTTTGCCCGATGGGTTTGATCCAACAACAGACCAATGTCCGATGGTGATTCTGATGCATGGTATCTTCTCCAGCAAGGATTTTATCCCCATGCCGTAGCTCGCAAGAGGTCTTGCCGAAGCTGGCATCGCCTCCATCCGCTTCGACTTCGGTGGACATGGAAAGAGCGAAGGCCGCAAGCAGTACATGACCATCGAAAAGGAATTGGCTGAAGCAAAGGCCGTCTGGGATTATGTGCAAAGTCTACCGTATATGAATGGCGTGGGCTTGTTGGGACACTCGCAAGGGGGTGTTGTCGCCTCTATGGCAGCCGGACGTCTGGCCAGCGAAAGTACGGTCCCGTCGGGTGTAGTGCTGATTGCTCCTGGCTCGGTCATCAAGGAAGCTTGTCAGGGCGGCAAGTTCTTCAACGCTCGCTTCGACCCCAAGGACCCGCCGGAATACATCCGTTGTTGGGGGTTGTATAAGTTGGGGCGCGAATACCTCGTCACCACGCAGCAGCTCGACATCTATGGCACGGCTGCGGCCTATCATGGCCCTGTGCTTCTCCTCCACGGCGATCGCGACGGCATCGTGCCGATGTGGTGCAGCGAACGTTACCTGGAGGCCTACGGCCCTCATGCCACTCTAAAAGTGGTGGAGAGCGAAAACCACACCATCACCCGCCGCCGCAAGCAAGTCGTTGCTGAGACGGTGGAGTTTTTTAGAGCGGTGTTGGGAAGGTGATGGTTTAAGCTTTAAAAGTTAAGTAAGTGTTCAAAATTAAACTACATATTGATAAGACTACGGGACTATGACTTGTGACTATGACCATGACTGTTTCGGTCAAGGGCTGAAATTTCAGCATTCCAGTGAAAGCGGTCATAGTCATGGTCAATGGTCATGGTCAAAAAGTCCCGAAGTCCCGTGTCCCGAAGTCAAAAGATATTGTAAACTAAATATGCTCATCTACTTACTGCTTTAGACTTTCAAGAAACTTGTCAAAATCGGATAAGAAAGTCTGGTCTTGGATCTTGCGGTATTTCTCATACTCTCCTAATGCTTTTGCTTCGGCTTCTTCGTGAGAAATGCTACCAGCATTCTCAAGTATTTCGTAATCACTGATTTTCAAGTAGCCTTCCAGTACTTTTTTCCAGTCGGTCATCTTCATGAGGATATGACGTTGGGCGCGGTCTTCTGCCAAATCAAGGAAAGCTGTGGAAATCAGATTCAGTCGGGTGACTTCGTTTTCTGACAAATAGTTCTTGGCAACGGTGACATCGCTTTTGATGATTCGGCCATCGGGAGCGTTTTTCCAAGTCATCAGCCCCATATAGGGTTTCTCGGCATCGGCGCGGTCGTAGATAATTTCCGCGGCGGTTTGGTGTGTCACGGCATAGTGCATCATGTTTTGAACGGTCTTGTAGAATTGCCGCGTCGTTTCGGCTTGTGCGTCATAATCGCTGCTACATTCGGCATAGATGTCGGTGATTTTCTGATAGTAGCGTCGTTCGGAAGTGCGGATTTCGCGGATGCGTTCAAGCAGTTCCTCAAAATAATCTGCACCAAAGACATCTTTTCCTTTCAACCGCTCGTCATCCATCACAAAACCTTTGATGAGGTATTGCTTCAGCACCTCGGTGGCCCAACGGCGGAATTGCGTGGCCTCGTAGCTGTTCACACGGTAGCCAACGGCGATAATGGCATCTAAATTGTACATCAAAACGCCTTGGTTGTCGCAATTGTCCGAAGGAATTCGAATTTTTCGAATTGACTCGGACAATTGCACTTCTCCGCTTTTTTCGATTTCAGACAGGTGATAATTAATAGTCGAAATGGCAACGTTAAACAATTCAGCCATCCGTTTTTGTGAAAGCCAAAAAGTCTCATTATTGAACACGACGGTAACATTGACTTTACCCGTTGAGGATTTGTACATCAGTACATTACCTTCTATGCTAGTGGCCAAGTCAGTCGAACTCATCTTATCAGTGAAATAGTCTTTTGCGGCTTTCACCAAAGGCTTTTTTTGGTCGGCATTCATCACGATGGCAAGACAAGCGGTTCGGGACAGCAATACGGATGTCACCTTGCGATAACCACTGTTATGCAACTGCGCCATCTCCTCAATTTCCACAATATGCTCCTTCAAGTCCAAGCCTTTCTCTTTTTGCAGAAAAGGCGTGACCTTATTAATAAGTCGCTCGAAGTTCCAGTATTTCTGGTAGCCGAGCAGCCGCGCCAGTTTTCGGGAGTTCCACCATTCACGGCCTTCGCTGTCGGTTTCCTTGATGGTTTCGAAAGGCGATTGGAGTTCTTGAGGTTGGAAGAGTTCAGTGTTGTCTTGCATGGCTGGATATTTCCCACAAAAATACAAAAAATCCGCCAATCTCTGTCAATTATTCTTGTTCAAGATAATCAGCGCGGCGATGACGCCTGGCACCCAGCCGCAAAGTGTGAGCAGAAACACGATGAGCATCGAGCCGCAGCCGCGGTCGATTACCGCCAGCGGCGGGAAGATAATGGCTAGGATGACTTGGAGGCAGGACATGGTTGTTTTTTGTTTTGCAAAAGTACAAAAATAATGCCGAAAACAAGGTACTGTAAAACTCCGTGAGACCCATATCTTAACCTCGCAAGACCCACCCTTCAAAAAGTTTAGATATGGGTCTTAACTTTATGAAGTGTACCCTTATCTGTTTCAAGGCTGGTTTTTGCCGCTTCAGCGTAGGTGTTGTCATGAGCGTTTTGAGAGGAAGAATTGATGGCTGGGATGACTTGGAGGGGGGTGATAGGACATGTTTTTTGTGCGAAGATACACAAAATACACAAAAAAGGCTACGGAATTAGAACTGAAATTTAAAAACT
The DNA here is from genome assembly GCA_017508895.1 of Bacteroidales bacterium. Next base: position 4,932 of record JAFWRA010000051.1, on the reverse strand, counting down.
CATTTTGTGAACCTAATCTGTAGATTTAGCCTCATATATACTTTATTGTCTTGATTTCGATAAAGAGTTCCAAAATGATATCGTTCTCTGCTTGGGTTGTCAAAACGTGTGTTGTTGTAAAGATAGTCTTCAACATCATTTCGATTATAAAAATGATAACAAACGATTTCACCATCTTTTCTGACAACCAAATAACCTCCATTGGCATCATAACGTCCCAACCATTCTTTTGCTGGTGTCATTCCTAAGGCTGTATCAAGTAATAAAACCTTCATTTTATGTTCATAAAATTCTTGAATATTATTGCCAGAATAGCCAAACGGATTAATTAGTGAAATAGAGGTAACTATGTCTTTTATATAGGAGGAAGAATTTGGCTTATTGGCGTAAGCAAGACAATCGGCGATAAACTCAGGCATACATGTATCGAGGAAAAGGAGGTTGTTTTTGAATGTCTGATGTTCAATGTCGTGGTATTTCAGTTCACATCCTTTGTCGACCAAACCTTGCATTCTTGGTAGATGGTTTTCAATCGCATTTATTTCGCTTATTTCAGCATCTGATAATGGGTGACCAACGATTTGATATGTGATGTTGGTTGGCATACCAGGGTTAAGTAGAGTAGAAGGGCTACCAAGTTGTGACTTAATGCTGAATCCTAATTCAGGCGTCATGTTAGTGCGCAAATCATGAATGATAATGTGAATGTCAGCTTTGTCGTGAGACGGCGCTTTCAGTTTTGTGCAACCAATTTGTCCCATGAAATGCTCAGCAGTTGGTATTTCAAAGGCACGTTTGTTAGTCTCTTTAATGGCTGCCAATAACGTTTTTGACTCTTCCATGAATCTATCCATGGAAATCCTTGCAAACACATATCCTTCTTCATCAATAATAACGATGTTGTGACTTTTATCAGGTTTATATTCGTACCGTTTGCTTTCTTCGCGAATGATGTTTACGATAGGATAATACAAGTCAAGCTTGTTTAAGCTAGCATCTCCTGCATGAACCTTGCCTTCACCAAGTAAGCGAAACAATGTGTATATTTCGCTCCATTCTCCTTTATTTCCCGTTATTGCCATTATTGCTTTTTTATATTAGGCCGATAAACCTTAATTCTTGTTCGGCTGTCGCCTGGATAGCTGGGACTGCAACAGAGTTGCCGAATTGCTTATATGCAGAAGCATCTGCTACTACGATTTTGAAAGTGTCAGGAAATCCTTGAAGTCTTGCCCATTCTCTCGGTGTCATTCTGCGAATTCCATCCCGATTAACTTCTCCTTTAATGTTGGTTACTGGAGTAAAGTCTGTTAATCTTTTGTCAATGACAAGATTCCTTTCTCTGCCCATTCCTCCCACTACAATGGCATTGGCAACACCTTCAATATCAATTATTTCATATCCAAATCCATGACCAGCAGCTTCGTGGCGAGACCGATGTCTTCTAAGAGTTTCTACATAAACATCAGATAAATAATATTTTACAGACGGGACCTGCTTTTCCATTACATCACGGAATTTGGGCCTGTTGTTGCCTGTACTTGTTGGCTCAGGATACTTAAACCCGCTAATATCGACATGAAGGTTCTTTCTAAAACCAATGATATAGATGCGTTCTCTATGTTGAGGAACTCCGTAATCCATAGCATTCAAAATTTGTGGTGGTACGACATCATATCCAGCATCATCCAAGTGTTCTAAAATGGTCTTTAAAGTTCTTCCTTTGTCATGAATAGCAAGACCTTTCACGTTTTCTAAAAAGATGGCTTTAGGCTGGTGCTTCCTGAGAATGTCTTCAATTTCAAAAAACAAGGTTCCTCTTGTTTCATCTTTAAACCCCAATCGTTTTCCTGCTAACGAAAAAGCCTGGCAAGGAAAGCCAGCACATAAAACGTCAAACCTTTTAGGAATATATTGTTTAGTTGATGGTTTGGTAATATCACCAAACGGCATTTCTCCATAATTGGCAAGATAAGATTCTTGTGCTTTGGCATCAAACTCCGAAGAATACACGCATTTTCCTCCTAAATTTTGCATGGCTATTCTGAACCCACCAATACCCGCAAAAAGATCGATGAATGTAAAAAGAGGGTTTTTAGGGCCAGGAAAAGGTATGTCGAAAAACTCTTTGAAAAAACTATACTGATCAGGTGTCTCAGCAGCTTGCCACAAGTTTTCGTTTGTCAGTTCTCCTATGTCTGTTTGACGAAGTTTCTTTCTGTTCAGGAAATCTCGAATTGCTTCGATGATTTCTTCTTTTCTTTTTTTAGAAAGCTTTCCACCTGAGTTGTGCAAATAATGGCTAAGTACCGCTATTTGATTCTCATAAGAAGTTTCTCCGTAGATTTTCAAACCAGTTTTTTTGTCAACTTCTTCGGGGAAATCAATTAAACTGTGTTTTTTCTTTGCCATTGCCTCAAACGAGACAATAAAAGCCCCTGCATTTTCAAAAAAGCGCAAGGGCTGTTATGCCTTAGGCACAAGCGACTGGAAACGCTGCAGAAAAAGCATAACGAATCCCCCGCGCTATTATTTCGTGCGAGGTCATTTCCTTTTTCTGCTTCTGCTTAGTGTAGATTTCCAGTTCTGTGCCTACAGAGGCAAAATGAATCTCGGTATTAGTGTCTGTCAGTTGCTCTCTATTGTCCTTTTGTTCTTTTTTCCGCCGAGCACCCGAAGACGGAGGGTCTATAACTGTTCAACTGCATAAAAAAGGCGTGGATGCTCGTCTTACGCAAGTTCTGCTATTTAGGTTGTTGGAGACCCTTACCACAAGAACAAGCTGCAAACATCCACGTTCGTAGTATATAGCGCCCGAAAAGTGTGCATGAGGGCGTTGCCCTCTGCACACCTCGGGAATGTATATACACACCCGTGGCGTTTACTTTATCCTTGTCTTTGTGAGGTAATTTGAGTTTCCAACATTCAAATAGCCAAAAACAAAGCGTCAGTAACGCCTTAAATATGAAGTGTCGCGGCATTTCCGATGCTGCAACGCTGCAAAGGTAGTAAAAAGAATGGAATAGGAGCGAGGAAACTCCTCACATTTTCCTCCACAACGCCTCAGTCCCGATCTCCATCCTGCTAAAAGCAAACCATTTCTTGCCCAAGTCCTTCAGCGAGGCGCCGATATAATACACCGTGTCGTCAATGCAGTATGTTCCAAAATGGAACTAACTGAATCCCTTTTCCGTTTAGGAGATAGCGGGTCAAGCCCGCTATGACGGCAAGGGGCAGGACTGATGTCACCTGGGGGAGGGTACGGAATGCTTCAAGTTTCGCAACCGGTCACAATTCGTGACCAGTTCATCTGCCTCATCTTGAGACAATTGGAATCAAAACAGGATTTTTCCATAATTTTGCCAAAAATTCCGCTCCAATGTCCTGGCTTGAAAGTCTCGGTCTCTTGGGCCTGTTTTTGGGCACCTTCCTGGCGGCCACCATCGTGCCGTTTAGTTCCGACGCGCTGTATGTGGCTGTGCTTATGGCCACGCACAACCCTGTCGGCTGCCTCGTCGTCGGCACCTTGGGCAACTGGCTCGGAAGCGTCACCACCTATTGGATCGGGCGCATCGGACGTTGGGAATGGATTGAGCGGTGGTTCAAGGTGAGCCCTGAGGCCATGGAGCGTCAAAAAAAGAAAGTCGACCGCTACGGCATCTGGCTCGCCCTGCTCGCCTGGGTGCCCTTCATCGGCGACGTTTTCACCCTCGCCCTCGGCTTTTTCAAAACCAAGCCCGTGGGAACCATGCTCTTGCTCCTCGTCGGCAAGTTCCTCCGTTTCCTCGTTTGGAACTTTATTATTGGGGCGTTGTAGCTTAGGAAAAGAATTGAATGCATTTATCTGCAGCCATAGATTGACTACGTCGAATCATTGATTTCCATGCTGCCCACGACCCTACGCTGGCATGACATGGCTGCTGCTACGGCCAAAACCGCCCCGTGCGGTGGCAATATGCCTCATATTCCTCACCGAAGTCCTTGCGAAGCCGCTTCTCCTCGCTGCGCACTTGGAGGAGCATGATGACGATGAACGCCACAAATACCGCCAACGCCTGCCAAGTCCACAGCCAGACGCAGACCCCGGCGTAATAGACGAAGCTTCCCGTCAGCATGGGATTGCGGCTCAGTCGGTAGGGACCTTCCGTCATCAGGTGCTTCGTGCGGGGTGCCACCTCGTGACCGAAGGCATCCATGGGGTTGCCATCGCCTTTGCGCCGCATGTAGACGATGCTCCACACGCTGAGCGACAGCCCGAGCACGGCGAGCACAATGGCCAAAACCATCCTCCAAACAGGGATGGCAAAAAAGTCAGACCGACCTGAGGCCAGCCACATCAGTGTTGGGATGAGCTGGACGAACATCAAGCCACCGAGGGCGTAACCAGCTATTTCTCTGAGTTTGTGCATGTGATAAGTGCTATTCGACAGTCCTAATCTGGTCCTTCAAGCATTGATAATCAGACAGCAAGTCATAGATGCCGTCCTCGCTCAAGACGCCGCGCTTGAGGTCTTGGGGCAGTTTGCCGGCCTCGTCGGCTTCGAAGTCCTTGCGCCACTGCGGTGAGTTGTAATAAGCCTCCAACTTAGCAATGTCGTGTTCAATTTCTGAGAAGTCCTTGAGGGCGGCTTCCAGTCGTTTGACGACCTCCTCGCTCTTGTCGAAGAGGGATTCCATGTTTGTGATGCGTTCGATGCGTGTCATAGTCAGCGGTTTTAGTGAGGCAAAAATACTGATTTTTGCGAAAAATCCACTTCAAATGTTCCACATTCAAATTAATTCCGTACTTTTGCAGCCCGATTTTTAGGCAGAATGGAAAAGAAGAACGAATTCCTGATTCCGGTCAGCGGCCTTGCCCTTGGGAGCCATGCCTTTGAGTATGAGATCAATAACGATTTCTTCCGATGAGGATGTAATCTGCTTGTTCGAGGC
>JAFWRA010000050.1 GCA_017508895.1 Bacteroidales bacterium | reverse complement strand
GGTGTCGTCAAGATGTTCAAGGGCGACAAACGCGGTCTCCACATATACGCCATCGCACAGATACTCATGCTCATCAACGCATCGGTGTTCTTGTATCCGCTGCAAAAACCTTCGCCGTTCACCTCGGATTTGTTGCTCACTTCCATCTTTATCCTGCTTTACTACCTGTATTTCAAGCGGATGGAAATGGCCAACAACCAATCCCAAAACCCTGATTTAGTATGAAAAACGAAGAGCTTGAAGGAAAAATTTTCAACCTGAAGCCCGAATTGACACTGCTCATGAAGTTGGCGGCAAGTTTTGCCATCACCTATTATGGGTTGTTGCTCATTTTCGCCATCATCACGGTCGTTTTTAGCCAATACTACATCGATTCCTACTACTACAACGAAGCCAATATCGAGCAAGACAAATCTGAGCTTTTGACCCCGATTCTTCAGTTAGTTCTTCTTATAACACTGGTATTCAGTTTAATACAAATTTTCAGAAAGAAGAGTTACGGCAAAGCCATCTTTGTGGTGGCCTCCATCTTGCTCATCATTTTCCAATTCGTGACAACGGGTTTTGTCCCCTGGATGAAATACGCCCTCGAAACGCTGATGGTGCTCTTCATCGCGCCCATACGGGTGAAGAAGAAAATCAAGATGAAGGACGGGAAACTCACCTTGGAAACGGTTGAGGAAACGGCTACCAAGGAAACGGCAGTCGAGGAAGTCAACGAAGCATCATCGCAGCCCGCCGAACAGCCTTAACGAAAACATCAACTTCTTCCAACGTATTATACAACGCAAACGAAGCTCGCACCGTGCCTGGAATGCCGAAACGTGTCATTACTGGCTCGGCGCAATGGTGACCTGTACGCACGGCCACGCCCATCTTGTCGATAATCGTGCCCAAGTCGTAGGGATGGATGCCTTCAATGATGAAGGAGACCAAGCCTGAACGTTGCTCAGCCTCGCCGATGAAACGGATGCCGTCAATCTCTGAAAGTTGCTGGATGGCGGATCGCAAAAGTTGGTTTTCGTGTGCTTCAACTTCTTTCCTGTCAAGGCTTTGAAGGAATTGAATGGCAGTTTCCAAGCCCAGTGCCGCGCCCACATTGGGCGTGCCAGCCTCAAACTTAAAGGGCAACACATTGAAGGTGGTCTTCTCGAAACTCACCGTGTCGACCATCTCACCACCGAATTGATAGGGCGGTAACTTTTCCAGCCACTCCGCCTTGCCATACAAGCCACCAATGCCCATCGGGGCATACATCTTATGGCCTGAGAAGACGAAAAAGTCGCAATCCAAATCCTGAACATCAATGGGATGATGCGCCATAGACTGTGCACCGTCGATGACCACGGGGATGCCATATTGATGTGCCATCGCAATCATCTGTTTGACGGGATTGATGGTACCCAACACATTGGAAATATGCGCAATAGAAACCACATTCGGGCCTTCTTGCAGCAGTTTTTCGTATTGCTCCAAGTCCAGCACGCCCTTGTCATCCATCGGCACGACGAGCAACTGTCCCTGATGTCGCTGCACCATCTGCTGCCACGGCACGAGGTTGGAATGGTGCTCCATGGCTGTTACTAACACCTTGTCACCCTCATTTACAAAAAGGTGCTCAAAAGCCGTGGCCAAAAGGTTTAAGGATTCTGTGGTGCCTCTTGTAAAAATGATTTCCCTTGATTCCTTGGCGTTGATGAAATCAGCCACAGTTTGGCGGGCATGTTCGTAAGCCTCGGTCGCTTTTTGGCTGAGGTAATGCACCCCACGGTGAATATTGCAGTTCTCATGCAAGTAATAGTCGCGCTCACGCTCAATGACACACAAGGGCTTTTGCGTGGTAGCAGCGTTGTCGAGATAGACCAAGGGTTTGCCGTAAACCTGCTGGTCAAGGACGGGGAATTGGGCTCTTATTTCGTTGATATTAAACATTGTTTTCAGACTTCACTGTTTTTATAGTTTCTTTGACTATGGCCCTTGACTATAACTATGGCCGCTTCAACCTCTGTGAAAGCGGCCATTAGCCATAGGCCATTGTCAAATCTTCGAATAATCAATATCAAAATTGTAATCCTTCGGATGACTGCACCGCAACACACAGGTCTCGCAGCTCGACAACTCACCGCGCAGACGACGTTTGATCATGTCGTCGATGTGCTCGTGCAGCATTTCATTCCCGATATGGTTGCTCACCTCGGCAGCGAAGGCATACATCAACAAAATCCTCGCGTTGGCCTTGCTGATACCGCGCTGGCGCATGTAGAACATCGCCTCTTGGTCGAGTTGGCCCGTGGAGGTGCCATGCGAGCATTTCACATCGTCAGCGTAAATCTCCAAAAATGGTTGGCTGTTGATTTTGGCCGTCGGGGTGAGGATGATGTTGCTGTTATTTTGGTGAGCATCCGTCTTTTGCGCGCCCTTTGCCACATAGACATGGCCGTTGAAGATGCCCGTGGCCTCATCGTCCAGAACACCCTTGAACTTCTCGTTGCTGGTGCAGTGCGGCACGTTGTGGTTCACCTTCAAATAGTTCTCCACATGCTGCTTCTTATCGATGAGATAGAGGCCATAGATTTGGGTATCAGCACCTTCGCCATCAAGATTGACGGTATACGTGTTGTGGATGTCGCCGCCGTTGAAGGTAATGACCACAATTTTCAGGCGGCTGTCGGCCAACTGCCTAATCTTGAACTCACGTTGGATGGAAGCCTCGTTGTTCACGTTTTGCAGCACGTACAACTCAAGGCTGGAATTTTCATTGAGGACGATTTCGGACACTTTCGGCTCAGGCGTCAAATGCGCATCATCGTCATATTCAATGATTTCGCGGCTTTGGTTGGCGGCAATGATGAGTTGGTTGTCCATAATCAAAGTTCCTTAATCCATTCGTAGCCTTTTTCTTCGAGTTCGAGGGCAAGGTTCTTGCCGCCCGTCTTAACGATGCGCCCGTCGTACATCACGTGGACGAAATCGGGGACGATGTAGTCCAACAGCCTCTGGTAGTGCGTGATGACCACGAAAGAGTTCGTTTCGTTGTGCAGTTGGTTCACGCCGTGCGCCACGATGCGGAGCGCGTCAATGTCAAGGCCTGAGTCAGTCTCATCTAGGATAGCGAGGCTCGGTTCTAACATGGCCATCTGGAAGATTTCGTTTTTCTTCTTCTCGCCGCCGCTGTAGCCCACATTGACGAAACGGTTTTGCAGCTTCTCGGTAATTTCCACCATGGCCTGCTTTTCTTTCATCATCTTCATAAACTCCACCGTGCTCATGGGCGAAAGTCCTTGATATTCACGCTTCGAGTTGACGGCGGTACGCATGAAGTTCTGGATGCTCACGCCCGGAATCTCGACGGGGTACTGGAAACTGAGGAAGATGCCTTCGTTGGCGCGGTCTTCGGGCGACATGCCAATGATGTTCTTGCCCTTGTACCAGATTTCGCCCTCGGTGATTTCGTATCCCTCGCGACCTGTGATGGCCGCTGCCAAGGTGCTTTTTCCCGTTCCATTGGGTCCCATGATGGCGTGGATTTCGCCTTCATTGACGCCCAGATTCAATCCTTTCAGGATTTCCTTGCCTCCGATGGAGACGTGTAGATTTTTGATATTCAGCAACATAATATATCAATTTTTAATTATTCATTTGTAGGGGCAGCCCCATGTGTCTGCCCAATATGTTGTTCATTTGGATTCAGGCTGATTTTACCATAACGCATATAATAAGCGTGTTTAGCCCATTGTGTATATTCTTCAGGTGTGATTTCAATTATGTTTTCGCCATCCGCTTCCGCCATCCGATTTTTCACCTCTTCAATCAAAGCTTCATCGCGGCCATATTTCCCAATGTGGCTTATATTCAATACCATACCGACCAACAAGACGACGCTCGAAGCTATCATCATCCAATTTCGGGTTTTCGGTCTGATTTCC
>JAFWRA010000049.1 GCA_017508895.1 Bacteroidales bacterium | reverse complement strand
GTCAGGAGAGGCGGAGGGCTTAATTGTATTTCGTGGAATGTTTCGATGCTGCACCACTAATAGGAGCAAACCCACATCATCTCACAATCCAATCCTCAATGGTCTTGCTCTCCGTCGAGAATTTCACGCCAACTTTCACCACTTTGCGGCCATCGGTCAGGTAGGGGGTGGCATAGCCTTTCTGTTCTATCTGGTCCAAGGCTTCCTGCGCCGTGCCGTTCACTTTCAATTCGATGACATAGATGGTATCGGGCATCCTCACCACCAAATCGGCACGACCTCCGGCACAGCGCACTTGGGTCTGCACATACACATTCAGCATATTGAAAATCAGCATCATCGACCACTCGTAGAAGCCTTCCACATTGGAAACATCCTCCAATTTCTTCTTGAAGCCTTCCACGTAGGGCAGCCCCGCAAAGAAGGTCTGCATCTCGCGCAAGGCCAAGTCGAGGTCGTGCTTCTTCAGGGCTTGCCAGAATTTCAAGGCAAAGCCAGCACGGACATCGTCTCTCCGTAACCCGACATATATGGGCAACAGGCCGTCGGCCAGCCCGACACGGACCTCTTGGTTGGGAATGCCTAACGTGTAGATAAACGATTCCCTGTCGTATGACTTAATGGTCAGATAACCAGTTTGATAGAGCAAAGGCAGCGCGGTTTCCATATCCTCTGTCGGGCTGTAAAAGGAATACTCCGAGGCTTCCACACAATCCAACTCCGTAATGTCAGTGCGGTATTTTTTCATCTGCTGGAAAAGGAAAGTCGGGGTGCCGCTCTCAAACCAATAGTTCCCAAGTGCCTTATTCACAAAGGCTTGCATCAGGCTATAGGGGTTATAGACTTTTTCTCCACGGTCGGCGAACAAATAGCCGTCGTATTTGAGTCGGAGGCGTGCTATGGTTTCTTCTTTCGAGTAGCCAAGTTCCTCGGCAAGCATCTCAATGTCCGCCGACATACAAGTCTCAAGTTCCTCCTCCGTTATCCCGCAAATCGCTGTGTATTTTGGGTTTAGCGACATATTTGTCATATTGTTCAATGTCGAAAAGATGTTCATCTGGCTGAGGCGGGTGATGCCTGTGAGGAAGCAAAACTTGATCATCGCCTCGCTGGCTTTCAAGGGCTGGTAAAACTCCTGCATCACGCGGCGGTACTCCGGCAACTTCGCCTCATCGTGAAGCACATCCAAGATGGGCGCATCGTATTCATCAATGATGACGGCCACTTGCTTGCCGGTTTTCTCGTAGGCGCGACGAATCAGGCCGAAAAGCATTTCGCCCGGCGTAAGTTCCTTGTCGTTGCTTCCATAGATGCCCGTCAAAGGGTCAAGCAGCAGCATTAGCGCACGCCTCAACTCCATTGCCGTTTCCCTGCCCTTGGCCGCGCTCACATCCACGTGGATGACGGGATAACGCACCCATTCCTTCTCCAACTCCATAATTTTCAAGCCTTCGAAAAGGTCTTTTCGGCCTTCGAAATAGGAAGCCAAAGTGGTGGATAGCAGGCTCTTGCCGAATCTGCGCGGACGGCTGAAGAAGATGTATTTGGCTTCGTTAGCCAATTCCCAAACGAGGTCGGTCTTGTCAACATAAACATATCCTCCTTTCCTGATTTCCGAAAAGGTCTGAATACCAACGGGATATTTGCTTGCTTTCATAACAGTGGCGTTTTAATGGCGCAAATATATACAAAAAAACCGAATCACCCCGCCGCCCGATGAATCATTTCCTCCCCGAACCGCATTTTGATTCTGTCCATCGCGGAATAAAGAGACAAAACCGACAACATACTATTTATCGCTTTCGTTATAACAACACCATTCGTAAACTGGTCTTATCGAGATGTGATGCCCGTCTTCCTCTATGTCGTTGTATTCGTGGTCGGTGAGCAAAAGCAGATTCTCACATTTGGTTTGCCTGCTTGCCAAAAGCAGTCCGTTAATCTCGCGTTTCCGGGTTTTGTCGGATGCGATGTCGTATGACACCTGTATGGCCTGAAGAACCATGTTGCCGTCACACACGACGAAGTCGCACTCGCCAGAACGCTCGTTTAGGTAGTACAAGTCCCATCCGTTTGCCTTGCATCTGCGGAGCAGATGGACAAGCACTATGGTCTCGAGTCTCCATCCGAGATTGTCGCCAGAAAAAGCGTTTTCCCTTTGGTTCATCAAAGCCACATCAACGGCATAAATCTTTTCTTGGGTTAACCGCACCTTGCTCTTAGATGCATATTTTTTGATGCCTATGAGCAGAAATGCTTGCTTGAGATAAGAAAGATAGTTTTTTACCGTGTGCTCTGACTTGATATGGAAAATTGCTGCAAGGTCGGTCGTCACCACTGCGGTTGGCGACACATTCAACAGATGGTTCGTCATTTGGCCAAACGCTTCCTTGTAGGTGATTTTGTAACGTTGCTCAATATCCCGCTTAAGTATGTTGTCCACTAAGTCTTTGATATAGGTTCGGTTGTCGCTGATGTAAAATAGTTCAGGAAATCCTCCCATCTTCATATAGTTGTCGAAAGCTGCGCGTCGGAATCCCTCAGCTTTAGTGGTTCTCTTTTCCGTGTCAACGTTTTTCACCGAGCAGTATTCTGCAAAAGAAAAAGGATACAAATGTATCTCCTTCGCACGACCAGAAAGGTGAGTCGCCAACTCGCTACTGAGCAATTTGGCATTGGAGCCTGTAACGACAATATGCATCTTTTTCCTCAGCAATCGGTTGACAAACAAATGCCATCCTTCAACATTTTGGACCTCATCAAGAAAAAGGAAGTCGAAATTGCCGTAAATCTTGTAAAGCACTTCAAGTACATCATTAAGTTGGCTGGCTTCCAATCCATTCAAACGTTCATCGTCAAAATCGACATACGCATATTTCACTTTGGCATGTTCCAACGCCTGAAAGCACAATGTCGATTTGCCACTTCTTCGCACCCCGATAACGACTTGCGCTTGAGGGCTGTTCAAGTCAATCAATTGTTCTTCCTCGCGTTGGCAAAATTTTTCGGATCGTCTTGCTTCCAATTCTTCTTGTTGATCGGCGAGAATTGCTTCGAGAAGTCGTTTGTCAATTTCCTTAGATTGATTTGAGGTTTGTCTCATAGCATCAAAGTTGGATGGTTTTCAGTTTGCAAAAATAGCAAATATTTCTCTAAAACGCGATATTTTACATAAAAACCACCTTTATAACTGCGATATTTTACAACTTTTTACTGTTTAAATTACGATATTTTACATAAAATAACCATTTTGAATGCGATATTTTACATTTTTTGGATGTTCGAGATGCGCCATCACCCCGCCGCCCGATG
>JAFWRA010000048.1 GCA_017508895.1 Bacteroidales bacterium | reverse complement strand
CCGCTATGCGCGACTTATTGAAGCACTGCGCCGCCTTCCTCCCGAGTTGAAGGAAGTGGAACTGGTGCCCGACAGCCTCGCCTATCATAACGACACATTGGACGCCCACTTGCAACACAACGAAAGCCTCTTGGAGCAAAAACTGTATGAGCAGGTGAACCTCGTCATGGCCTTCATTGCATCACAGGACACATTGGCCAGCGACTCGTTGGCCATCGGCGACAGCCTTGCCTATTTCGACGACACGATTGATGCCCTGCTGGCTCACAACGAAACCCTCATGCAAGAGGAGCAGCCTGAGCAGGAGGACACCCTCGTTGCCCCGATGGCGGTGCAGGACACAGCTGCCAAAGAGGGAAGCACTTCGCCGTTCATCCTGAGCGAAATGGGGCAGATGGAACGCGACTCGTGCATTTTCTACGCTTCGCAACTGCTGCGAATCTATGCCCAGACGCGCGAAGTGGTCATGGCCGACAGCACCTACTACATCGAAGCCTGGCTGCGCATGAAGGAATCCTACGACTATGCTCAGGATTACTACAAGATCCTTCAGAAAAACGTGTTCGTGGACGGCCAAACTCCTTGGGGAACAATCCTGATGAACCCAGGTGCCTATTGGCGACAGGCCAAAAACGCCATGGCCGAGAAATTCTCCTCGAATTTCTTCCAAAAATGGTCAAACGACGGCGAATCAGGCGAAAACACCAAGGACAGCCGTTTCAACAACTCGACCACACTGTTTTGGCTGGTGGTTTATATTTTATCCTTCTTCGTCATTTGGGGCATTGCCGCCTTGCTGATGCGGCTGGTCTACCGTCTCGTGAAACCACTGAATCAAGCAGTAGCCAAAGAACAAAGACGCTATATCGCACTCCTGTTGGCCTGTGTCTTGTTTATCGTGCTCAGCTACGAAACCACATCAAACGACAGGACGGCCAAGGCCCTCAGCTTGGCGCACACCTTCATCCTCCTACTGATGTCCATCACGACGGCGCAACTCATCCGTTTGGAACCCAAGAACCTCAAACACGGCATTCGAAGCTACCTGTCCACTATTTTCACGGCTCTCTTCGTCATCAGCTGTCGGGTGCTTTTCCTGCCCAACGCCTTCCTGAATTTCATCTTCCCTCCCCTTCTGCTGATTATGACCGTGTGGCAGTTGATCTCCAATCTGCGACGGAGCAGGCTTTCGGAGCGGACCGATGCCATCATTGGCTGGTTCTCCTTTGGCATTACCGCCATTGCCATGCTCATCAGTTGGGCCGGCTACATTTTCATGGCACTCATCATCTTGGTTTGGTGGTTCTTCCTGCTGACTGCCATCCTTGCCATTGCCACCATTTGGCACCTGCTACTATGGTATAAAGAGCATCGCCTCGACAAGCGAGTGGAAGACTACAAGGCCAAAATCACCTATCTGTCAGGCGCAGCCAAGGAAAAGCTGTTGTTCTCAGCCACATGGTTCTACGACCTGATTCACGATGTAATTGTCCCGCTATTAGTGTTGATATTGTTCCCGTTGTGCATCCGATGGGCACTTAACATCTTTGAATTCAACGACTTGTATCGCCAAATTTTCATAGAGCCTTTCATCCAACACGATGGAGCCGACGGGTTTAGGGTGTCGTTGTATAACCTTCTGTTCCTTGCAGGGCTATTCTATGTGTTCCGCTACCTGAGCAAGGCCATCCGCACCATCTGGCAGCAGACCCAATACAATCGCTTCCTCCGCAAGTACAACCGAAAAGCCATCCGCAACAACGAAATCAACCTCTCGTTGGGCAACAGCCTCATCAGCGTATCCGTTTGGTTTGTTTATGTTTACATCTTCATCGTTACCCTTCAAATCCCCACCAGCTCTTTGGGGCTTATCGCAGGCGGTTTGTCAGCCGGTATCGGTATCGCGCTGAAGGACATCATCAACAACTTCGTTTACGGCATCCAGCTCATGGGCGGACGTTTGCGGGTTGGCGACTGGATTGTGTGCGACGGCGTGCGTGGTGCGGTCACCGACATCAATTACCAAACCACCCAAGTGGAGACCATCGACGGCACCACCGTCTCTTTCCTCAATGCGGAGTTGTTTGCCAAGAGCTTCACCAACCTCACCAAGAGCGACTCCTACGAGTTCCTCAGGGTGACTGTGAGCGTGGCTTACGGCACCGACATGCAACGCGTGCGCGACATCATTGTAGACGCCATGCAGGTGATGCGCACCAAAGACGCCTACGGACGTGAAATCGTGGAGCCGAAGAAAGGCATCTATGTGGTACTCGGAGGGTTTGGCGACAGTGGTGTTGAAGTCTACGTAAAGCAATATGTCTTGGCCGCCGAGCACATCGGCTACGCCGACCGTGCCAAGGAGGTCATCTACAACGCCTTGAACGCCAACGGCATCACCATTCCGTTCCCGCAGCGCGACTTGCATATTATTGCCGACAACAACGAGGAGTGATTCTACATGGTTAGAAGTTAGGAGTTTGCAGTTGTCAGTTGCTGGGCTTTATTATGGATACAAAGAAGGCATTTCTTTTGAAATTGATTGGAAAAGCGGCGAGTAATCTGAAAATGATTATTTTCGCAGATTGAAAGTTTGATTAAAAATTGTAATATTATGAAAACCATACTCAAATCCGCTGCCATTATAGGCGTAATGCTTCTGTCCGTGTTTTCCCATGCACAGCAAGCGCCATCAAATGCCAAAAGCGAAGAAACAGCCTCCTACGTCGATAACGAACTCATCATCTGGTTGGAGCAAGGTGTGGAGGCCTCGACCTTTGCCGCAAAGTGCAATGCCGCAATCATGCCGAAAAGGCTTTTATCCAAAAGACTGATTATCTGGCTTTTCGAAATCATCGACAATAAAGAGCCAAGAGAAGAAAAAATGCTCCGCCTGTCGAAAAACGCCGATGTTCGGGTCATACAAAACAACCACACCAACATCAAACTGCGCGAAGCGGTTCCTGACGACTCGTATTATAACATGCAATGGGCACCAGCCATCATGAACCTTCCGCAAGCCTGGGAAGAATTCACCACTGGCGGTGTCACGGCGACGGGCGACACCATCGTTGTGGCCGTCATCGACGGTGGCGCGGATTGGACCCACGAAGACCTCAATTGTTGGAGAAACATCCATGAAATTCCCTATAATGGCATCGACGACGACAACAATGGCTATGTTGACGACTATCGTGGATGGAATGCCTACAACCACAATGGAACTGTAGGTGCCAACCATCACGGCACCCATGTATCGGGCATCATCGGAGCCGTCGGAAACAACGGAAAAGGTGTTTGCGGCGTGAACTGGAACGTGAAAGTCATGTCCATATGTGGGAGTTCGAGCAATGAGTCCATCGTTGTGGAGGCCTACTCGTATGCTTTGGAAATGCGGGCGCGATACAACGAAACCAACGGCGAGGAAGGTGCTTTCATCGTGGCCACCAATTCCTCTTTCGGTGTCGATTATGGGAATCCTGACGACTATCCCATTTGGTGCTCGATGTACGACGAAATGGGCAACGTGGGCATATTGAGCTGCGGCGCCGGACCCAACATGAACGTAAACGTCGATGTGGTTGGTGATGTTCCCTCTGCTTGTCCGGGCAACTATTTGATTGGCATTACCAACACCACTTCCGCCGACGAGAAATACGGAAGCGCCGGTTATGGCATCAACAATATCGACCTTGGCGCTCCTGGAACGAGCATCTATTCCACGACACCCAACAACGACTACGGCAACTCAACCGGAACCTCGATGGCCACCCCACAAGTTTCGGGAACCATTGCACTGATGTATGCGGCCTTGCCTTACGAAAAAATGGTAGCCTGCAAAAGCGACCCAGCCAGTTTCTGCCTTTCGGTAAAACAGTCGCTTTTCGACGGTGCCGACCATTTGCCTTCCCTCGACGGACTTGTCGCCGAAAGCAGAAGGCTCAACGCGTATGGTGCTATCGACAAGTTATTGAACGACAGCATCATCCCTTCATTGATCGGCGAAGTCAAGATTGTCGGCGATCCGGTTTTCGGGCAAACGTTGACCGCCGAGGCCGATTTGAGTTCCATGCCACCTATTCCCGACTTTGGCGCGTTGACTTACCAATGGCGAAGAGACACAACATACATTGAAAACGCTGTATTCCAGACTTATACATTGACAGAGGACGACATAGACGAGATTATCCGTGTACAAGTGTCAGCCGAAAACTGCATCGGAAGTGTGGTTTCGCCCATTGTCGGCCCAGTGAGAAAAGCCGAGCAAACCATGCCTGAGGCTCCCCAATTGGAAAGCAACACCGAAACAAGCATCACCCTTGTCGCCATAGAGGATGGCGAGTATAACATCAATGGGGGCGCATGGCAAAGTTCTCCTTTGTTTGAAGGGCTTACGCCAGGCACGTCCTATCTTTTCACACAACGCAAAATGGAAACGCGCTCACATTATGCCTCACCCATAAGCCCCGAGGCTGAGTTTTGCACCACACTGTATGATGCTGTTTGCGAGAACCATAGAAGCACTTTCAAACTCTATCCCAACCCAAGCAACGGATATGTGACGATTGAAGGCTTTGGCACTTTGACCGTCGTAAACGCCATCGGTCAAACCATTCTGACAAAGGAAATCAATGGCAAAGGAAAACTGGAATTGCCCCAAGGAATCTATCTCGTGAAAATGGGTGATGAGACACGGAAGATTGTGGTGGAATGATTTTTTGTATCTTTTCATTCACGCCGCTTCGAGTCCATCAAAACCGTCACCGGGCCATCGTTGAGCAACTCCACGGCCATCATCGCGCCGAACTCGCCGCTTTGCACTTCGCGGCCTGAGATTTCGGCCAAGCGTTTCAAGAACAATTCATAAAGCGGAATGGCCTGCTCGGGGCGTGCGGCACGGATAAAACTCGGGCGGTTGCCCTTCTTGGTCAAGGCATGGAGCGTGAACTGGCTCACGACGAGGAAAGAACCTCCCACTTGGTTGATGTCCAAATTCATCGCGTCGTTGCCGTCGTCGAAGATGCGGAGCTTGCTGAGTTTGGTGCAAAGCCAGTCCACATCCTCGGCAGTGTCGGCCTCCTCAATGCCAAGCAATATCATCATTCCGAGGCCGATTTCAGATTTCACCTTCCCGCCAATCGTGACGGAAGCGTGGGTCACTCTTTGTGCTACAATTCTCATCAGTGCATCAATTTGAAAATCATTTCCCGATACAAATCCTTCTCACTTACATCGCCGATTTCGTAGCCTTTCGACTTCATG
>JAFWRA010000047.1 GCA_017508895.1 Bacteroidales bacterium | reverse complement strand
GATGCCAAGTATCGCTCCACCAATCATAGTAAAGCTGTTCCTCAATCAAGTTTTGCTCATTGTAGGCGTATTCTTCCTTTGAAGGTGACTCGTTGTAGGAGTAGGTTACCATAGAGGTGACCCGGTCTTGTTCATCATAGGTATAGTCATAGCCCATATCTAACTGCCAGCTGTTTCCGGAATAATAATAACTATACATTTGAGTGCAGTTGAAATGGCTGTCATAATCAAACAATATCCTTGTTTCCTCGGCAGTGATGCTGTCCAACTTCTCGATGAAATTGTTCTTGTCACGATTCAGTTGTTCTATCGTTTTAATTTTATCCTGCCATGACTTTTGAGTTTTTGGATCTCTCTTGAATTGTTGTGCAGAGGCCGATAACATGAAACACAGGGCCACTGCGAATAGTAAAACTTTCTTCATAGTAATTGATGTTTTAATTGTTAGACGATTGCTATTTGGATGCGTCAAAAGTACAAAAATTTTCGGAAGAACAATCTTAAATTCCGATGGATTTGCAAATCCGACCGACGGAGGCTTCACTTCACCTTCTTGAATTCCTTTTTCAAATCACCTTCCTTGATAAGTTGGTTGATGTAGGCTGTATCGATGCCCATCGGATTGCTGCCATTGTAGTCATAAAGATTGTAGTTGTCGGTGGCACTAAAAAACTCAATGAAAGGATCGTCGTCAATAATCATTTGCTTCAATGTATCAATCGAATAATTCATTACGTTTTCATTGTATTCCTTTGGACTGATGGAAAGAAACACGGCATCGGGCGACATTTCGTAATGAAGATAATAGCCTCCATACAGCGGCATGGGAAATAGCGAGGTGTCGACGTCGTCATAGTAGCCGTAAATGTAGTCTTTGTTTTTGTTATAAAGGACGTACGCATTATTGGCATAGTCGCCTTTGGTTTTATAGACTTGTACAAAGTCACCATTGATGCAACATTTCCATTTGATGCACGAACTCATTGAAACGACGACAAGCAGCATCGCAAAAACAACAACTCTTTTCATAACCATCTGATTTTTAAATCTTTAAATTTTAAATTTTGAATCTTGAATCCCCTAATGTGGCCTGACCGCCATGATTCGGAAATTATTGAACCATCCCTCGGCCTTGTCGGTGCCGTTGCTGATGACGAGATGGTAGCGGCTCAAGGGTTGGTCGCCCATATAGAATCGCGTTTCTTTGTTGTAACCTGAAGTAACGGTGTCGCAAAAGACGACATGGTCCTGTCTGTTGCTGATGCTGACGATGCACTCACCCATATACTCGTGGAAGTACACGTAGACGGTCTTTTCCCAATAGCCTGCCTCGATGTTCGGATGGCGCATGTCGCCGTTGGAAAGCGAGCCTTTGATGTCGATTTTGTCTTTGTCGTCAATGAGGTCGTTAGTATTGGGTTCCTTGCGGCAAGAAGCCGTTATCAAAGTGACAAACAAGACTGCGAATAATGATAAGTATTTGGTTTTCATTTTCTTGTGATTTATGGTATTCTTGTCAGTGAGAAATTACCTTTTTTGAAATAGAGCAGGCCCAGCTCCTCGCAATAGTACCAGTCGTAAAGTGTTTCATCGGAGTCTTGGTTGCATAGGATTTCGTGGTGAACCTGTTCGTAATTGGTACTGTTGATTTGGTATGAACTGTTGGGCGAAAGGTGGCAATTCAACTCAAAGTTGGAGCCATTGATGAGATAAAAGAAATAGAATTCCTTTTTGGGAAGTATCGTGAAACCAAGCATTCCGCCCTCCTCGCGATTCATGACCACTGTTCGGGCATAACAATAGTAGCAAGAAGGATGGTAAACGTTTCCGCCAAAGATGGCGTTATAGTATTGTTCACCGTTGTATGGATAGGTTTGGTCGCGAAGGACCTGAAAAGTCAGCGTGTCGCCGTCTTGGTTGAGGAATTTCACGGTTTGTCCCATCTCGTAGGGGATAGCAGCCGCTTCTTCTTCAGAGATTTTGAGAATAATGTTGGGATGTTTCACGCATGAACTTGCCAACAAAAGTATTATGCCGATTATTACAAACTTTTTCATGGTTCTTTGTTTTTGAATTTGTAAATGATTCCAAGGCTTGTGGTGCCTTCCATGCCGATGCCGTGTTGCACGAACAAAGCGAAGTTCCTGATTCCGATTTCAAGGCCAAAAGCCGCGTTCCAAGCAAAGCAACAGTGCTGGTCGGGAAGTTGTATTTCGTAGCTTTCGGGATGGAATTCCTTCAGGCGATAGTCCCAAAAACAGATTCCAGCGTCGAATTTGCCATAAAGCAGCAAGAATTTGTAGCGATAGCAGTTGAACTTGGCGTGTGCCATGATGGCATGGCTCGATTCGTCCAAGTTGCAGATGGTAAACCTATCATCAGATCCGTTTCCTGGATAGTCGTAATAGTTGATGATTCTCGGGTCGTAGCAGTAGGTGATGCCCACGCCTACGATGGAGTCGAAAAGGTGCGTATAGGATGCGTGAAACGCCCCGATGTTGTCCACTTCTCGATAGAATGGGTAGTCGAGATTGAAATCGTCGCCGCTGACGGCATGAAAACCATACCCGAGGCTGATTTCGTGTCGGTTGTCTATTGTCAGGTCAAATTGCGCGAAAGCAGGCAACACCATGGCGAAGAGCAGGCTTAACAGAGCCATTCGTTTTTTCATTGTTTATTGATTTTTAGGTTATTATTATCGTTATCGCTTTCATAATGAAACCATGCAGAGGCTTCATCCATCCCGTTGGTGATGTAGAGCAGATATTCGCCTGTGGGTTCGTTCTCCATGAAGATGCGTATCGTGGACGGGTACTGTTTCTGCACGTTTCTGGCAAACAGCACATCGTCGTTTTTGGCGGAAAGGGTGATCAGGCATGGCTCGACAGCCTCGTTGAAGTAGACATAGACAGTCTTCCCCACCAATTCCGCATAGATGTTGGGATAACGCATGTCGGGTTTCATCAAGGTTCCTTTCAGATCGATTTTGTCTTTGTCGTCACCGGAGACGTAAGCCATTGTGGGTCTGACTTTTTCACACGAAGCAAACATCAAAACGACAATTGTGAGAATGGATAAAAATAAAGGTCTGTATTTCATGGTCTTATTCATTTTCTTTCATTTTGTTGTTGAGGCTTGCCCTCACCTTGTCGACATTATAGACGCTGCAACCGAGCACATCGGCATATTCTTGGCGCGAAAGTTTGAAGTGCGAGAGCAGGCAGTAGCGGAACTCCAAATCGGTCAAGTCGGGATATTGTTTATGCACAAAAGCGATGAAGCCCGGATGTACCCCTTCGAAAGCGGCCTCAAAACCAGCCCAATGGTCTTCGCCTTCAAAAAGCGACTTCTCCAAGTCCTTGAAAGCTATAGCGTTGTTTCTGTCGCGCGACAATACTTCGAAACAGCGGATGATGTTGCATTTCTGCAAGTATTCATCTTTCAGCTTGTCGCCAAATTCAGCTTGTAGTTCGCTTTGCTGTGCATTCTGCTTCTGTAGCTCATCGTATTGTGCTCGCATCGCAGTCTGTTCTTGTTGTTGTTGCGCGTTGCGTTTCTTCAGTTCAAGCAAATTCGCGTTGATTTCAGCCTCGATACGTTTCTTTTTCAAGGCGTTGAGAATCAAGATGGTGACCAAAACCAAGGCGGCAATCAAGACGATGGTCAGCACGATGATAAGTCTTTGCCGCGAGAGCATTTGGCGATTGTGCTGGTTGGCCTGTGCCTCAAAGTCGTATTTCTTCTGGATTTCGAGGACGGAGCTTTGTGTTTGGTCGCCAAGGATGTCTAAAGCCACCTTTTCATGTTGTTTCTCAAATTGATAGGCCTTTTCATAGTCGCCTACGGCAAGCGCGTCCTTAATCAGGAAACCATAAACGGCGGCTTGCGTTTCGGGTCGACATTCCACTTCCTCTACAGCTTTGAGCATCTGTGTTTTATAATAATCCAACGAGTCGCGCTCGTCCAAGGCCAAATATACTTTGGCGAGGTTGAGCAAGGCAATGGGACGGCGTTTTTCGTCCACCAAAGGCAGGGTTTTCCGCAGGCAGTCCAAGGCGTCATCGTTCTCGTCAAGCAGTTGATAGGCAACGGAATAGTTGTTCCAAACCGAGGCTTCGGTAACCTTGTCTTCGGCAGTTTGAGCCAAATTCAAGGCTTGACTGAGATAGACAAACGCGCTGTCGTAGTCATCATTCACAATGTTCATCATGGCCACGGCGTTGAGGCACTTAGCTTTGCGCGAAAGACTATCGCCCCACAGTTCGGCAGCGGCTTTGTAGTTAACGATGGCCTCAGCCTCGTGTCCGCTGTTGTTGAGCAGGTCACCTATATAATATTGCGCGAAGGCCGCACTGACCGAGTCGCCGACCAACCGACCAAATTTGTCGGCCTCTTTGTAGCAGTTCATCGCCGACTCATATTCCTTTTTGGCTTGTCGAACGCAACCGCTATAGAGGGCAGCAGGCGCAGCGTTTCCATAATCCTTTTGCTTCACGAAGTAATCGTAAGCCTCAAAGATTTGATCGTCCTGGCTGATGTCCTCGTAGGCCTTATATTTGGAGCGCACCTCTGCTACTACGGCTTGCATCCGTTCCGTCTTGCTTTTCGTGTTGCATGCGAAAAGGCAAAGCATGCTCAGCAAAAGCATGATCACATTGATACGAGTTGTTATTCTCGACTGCTTCATCTTCCATTCGTTTTTGCAATGCAAAAGTAGGAGTAAAAACGGTGTTTTTGATTCGCAATAGGGACATTACAAACTTTTTTAAAAACTTTATCCTGATAATCAAAATGTTGCAAGAAACTATTACAAACTTTTTTCCGCAAAAAAAGAAACTTCACCCCCTTTCGGGATAAGGAATTTGTGTGTATTTTTGCGCCTTGAAACTAAAAACAAAGCAAAATGAACAACAAAAAACTGTATCGTTCGATGGCCGACAAGAAACTCTGCGGTGTTTGTGGAGGACTTGGTGAATATTTTGATGTTGACCCCACATTGATTCGTCTGTTGTGGGTCATCTTTACCTTCTGTGGTGGTGCCGGCCTTTTGGCTTACATCATTTGTGCCATCATCGTGCCGCAGCAAGGGCAGTTGCCGGAGCCGTAATGCTGGACAAAACCAGACATCATTGAATTTGGCTTTTCAAATTGATTTTTTCACGAAGAGCCTGTATCTTCCTTTCGATTTCCTGCTTTAGCTCTATCAAGTAGGCCAATTCTTTTTCATCGTTTTGGAATCCATTTTCGTTGTATAGTTGCTCAAAGGTCAGTTTCTTAATGCGAGAACGAATGGCTCCTTCATTTCGTTCAAATTTCTTTACCAATTCCTTAATTGACATCCCTTTGTGTAATAACTCTAGAAGTTCTGCGTCTTCCTTAGGCGTCCACTTGGCGTAAGCATTGGCATAAAGCAGTTTTTGCTGCTCCATATATGATAAGCTGCTGTCATCAATGAATTGAGGTTTTTGTGTAACATCCAAATCGTTTGGAATCAACACAGTAGCAACCAGTTTGTAATGAAACCCTTCAAACGCTATTCCGAGCGAAAGCACCAAATAAACACCATCCAAATCCGCATAGCTGTCGGGGCTTTTCTTGAACTGTTCCAAAAATACGGGGTCGGTTATGGGGAAATCGTAGTTCGACCCATTGTAGGTAAACTTCATCCGATACTTTGAGTTTTCCCTTCCCTCGTCACAATAGGCGCAAGCATTATCAGGATGAATCAGCATCAACGAATAATCAAGTCGGTCAATGATAGTGGTCGGGATAGATTTCCCTCTGAAATAAAATATAGCTTGGTGTTGGGTGTCAATAAGTTGATTCAAAAAGTCCTTGGTAGGCGATAGCTCGAATGGACAGATTTCCATCCGTGTACAATGTACATCTTCGGTATGCGCATTGTCGGGGCACGGCTCCACATCGGTCAGTTTGACCAAAGAAAAAATCTTGAAACTCTCGGCAAGATGGTTGGGAATTTCACCGTTGGCAGACATTGAAACGGGTCGTATCCATCGCGGTCGGCCATCATCATGGCGGACAATGCCAAGACTTCCGTCAGATTGTGGTACGACTTCAATGCCAGCAATGCATCTGCCTCCATGCTTATAGGAATTTGCCAAACAAATGAAATACTTTTCCATGACGTCAAATTAAATGGACAATCTGAACTGTCTCTTTACTATGTTTTTGTAGATATTCTGCCAACAAGCGCCGATGGCATTGCTCGGGAGTGTCTTCACTACAAAGAAAACAAGCACCATCAAAAGGCTTGGCACCATATTTCTTAATAATCTCCCTGTCTTTCAATATTTTGGTATAAATCTCCACATATTCTTCCCAAGTCACTTCCTGCTTATGCCATTGGTCAAGCAGTTCTTTGGTGGGAGCAAAATCGACGATGTGCTTATATGGAATGTGGCAAATCTCGTGAGTGAAAAACTCCAAGTCCTTGCATTTGGCGAAACCTGCCAACTGGCTGCTGTTGCTGATACGTACGTCAACAAGTTGTTTCACGCCGTTATCGCGTAGCAAACTGAAAAACTGTTCGGCACTTTTTTTGGTAAAACCTATAGTGTAAAATGTAATCATGTCAATATTCTCCTTCCAACTGCAATGCGGGTTTATAACCTATTTCCTTGTTTTTCAATCTGTAGGCATCCTTGAGCTGGTCTTCGGTGGTATAGGTGCCAAACAACTCGTCAACTTCAGCAAGATGGTATTTCCGCGAATGGAGAAAATCGTTCACCATTCTTTTTTCCACCTCACCTTGAGAGGCCAAATTCGCGTCTTTCAAAATATGAAAGACTTCTATTCCTTGATTATGAAAATACCTGGAAACCAATGAGAAACGGTGACATTCCAAAGGGTCGGCCTCTGAGCACATCAATGCGATGCAGAAGCCTCTTTCCAAACCTTTCATTAATCTTTTTGCACCTTGTTGGAACAAAGGAGTCGTAACTGCCACTTCAAAATCCACCTGTCCCTCATCATTGATGCAGTCAGTTCGCCTTGCGCCAAACTCATTGCCAAAAGGCAGATATTGGATGCCGTGCAACTTAAGGAAAGCCTTTATACTCTCCTCGTTGAACTGAGGCGCGTATTTACTAGCTGGCACACTCCTAACATCCACCACACAGTTGATGCCGTGACGTTGCAACAACGTAAGGAACTCTTCTAATGACTGGCTAGAATGGCCTACGGTATATAATCTCAAAACACTCAATGCATTAAATATTATAGATTGCAAAAATAGTAATAATTATTGAATCAAGTTCATGTTTCTTTGAAGTACCCTTCCCTTTTCATTTCGGCCAAAACCATACGGATTTCCCCGAATTGGTAGTCATCGCCTAAAACATCTCGTGCTGTGGTGATTTTTGGGTCTCCAGTAGCCTCAAAGTAGTCACGAATCTCTGCCATCTTTTCACTTGAAACAAATTGCGATGCAGGGAAGCTACCCTGTTCCACCCAATAAGTAAGATGGCTAAGAATGGTTGATACAGCTAGACCTCTTGCTTTGGCTATGGCTTCAATGCTCATGCCTTGTTCCGCCATGTCTTTGGTCTGAAAGTAAGTAGCTCCATTGGTCTGCTTTGTTGGAACTTTAGCCAAATCACCGATGTTGGCATTTTGCGGGTCTTGTCCTAGAAACCTTAGCACAATGTCGAGGATTTCTGCACCATAGTTGCGGATGCGCTTTGTTCCCATGCCTTCTACTTTCCGCAATTCGGTAAGGGTAACGGGCTTTATCTCAGCAATGGCTTTAAGGGTCCTAATGGGGGCAATGGTGGAGGCAAGCACATCGTCTGCTTCGGCTCGTTTAGCACGCCAAGACAGCAAAACGGAATAAAGGCTGCCGCTTTTGCTTGGCTCAAACTTGATTTCCACCTTCTTCTTCCCAGTCTTTTCTGCTTCTATCGCTTTCACCGACTTGGTTTTTTGGTATTCCTTGACCGTGAAACCGTCTTTACAGGCTTCCAAGCAACAGCCTTTCAGATAGATGCCTTCTTTAAGCAGCTTCAGTATCTCGGTAAGTTGCTCGTTGACGGCTTGGTTGTCGGTCTTGAAAGGCAAGTTGAACAATCCCTTGGCGATGGCTTTTAAGTGTTCATCGAAGTAGGCTACGCCTTTTGTTAATCGCTCCTGCAAGGTTGGGTTTTGCTCGCACGAAGGCGTTTTGTCATGAAGATTTCGTATCTGGCTTTCAAACTTGATGCCGACAGAGCATAATTCCTCGTGAATCTTGTTGCGCCGCTGCGAGAGTTCCTGAATCAGCGAGTGCTCAAAGAGGGTGTCGTTGTCGTAGATCACTTTCATTAACTTGCCGAAGTCTTTATAGATGCCATCAAAGTTGATGAGTTCAAGCATGGTCTCCAACTCGTAATCGTGGCGTAATGCATCCACTTTCTCTTGTGTGGGTTCCTTTTCGGGAAGATGCTCCACAAATTGGTCCACGGAATAGTCGTTGACCAAAGCATTGGAGGTGATGTGCGTTTTCAGTACAAGACCTTCAAGCGAAGTGCAACGGCTGAGGGCGACATACACCTGTCCGTGGGCGAAAGCCTGACCAGCATCAACAATGACCTTGTCGAAGGTAAGGCCTTGGCTTTTGTGGATGGTGACGGCCCATGCCAAACGTAGCGGAATTTGGGTGAAACTGCCAATTTCGTTTTCCTCAATCTCTTGATTCTCAGCGTTGATAGTGTACTCCATATTCTGCCATTTCAGCCTTGGAACAGTGATGTGCTCCCCTTCACTTTCGACAGTGAGGGTGCCTTCATCCTCGTCGTAGTCCACTAACCGCCCGATTTTACCATTGAAGAAAGCCTTTTCGGGGTTGGGGTCGTTCTTCACGAACATCACCTGCGCCCCGACTTTCAGTTCCAGTTCTTCCTTAGTAGGATAGGTGTTTTCTGGAAAAGTGCCGTGAACTACCGCTTTGAATTTCAACGGTTTCTCCTTGATGGCCTCCAGTTTTGATTCGTTAATCTGGTCGGCTTGGTAGTTGTGGGTGGTCAAGGTGATGTAGCCTTCATTGTCCTTAGGCTTAAAGTCAGGCTTAAAGCGTGTGTTGAGCAGTCGCACGCAATCGGCATCCATGCGGTTGTTGCGCACTTTGTTTAATAATGTGATAAAATCGTCATCATGTTGACGGTAGATGTGTTCCAACTCGACGCAGACATAGGGCGTTTTTCTTAGCACTTGGCTACCAAAGAAATATGGCGTGTCGTAATACGGCGACAACACTTCCCATTCTTCGGGTTTGGCTACAGGCGCCAACTGGTGCACGTCGCCAATCATCAGCAATTGCACGCCTCCGAAAGGTTTCTGTGAGCGGCGCACACGTCGTAACACTGCATCAATGGCATCCAAGACATCGGCACGCACCATACTGATTTCATCAATGATAAGCAGGTCGAGGCTGCGCATGAGGTTGAGCTTTTGCTTTTTCATGCGGTGTAGTTGTGCTGTTATGGTGCTTGCATTGGGAGGCAAAGGTCCAAAAGGCAACTGAAAAAAGGAGTGAATCGTCTGCCCGCCCGCATTAATGGCCGCCACACCGGTAGGTGCGACCACGACCATACGTTTGTAGGTCTTTAGCGGCAGATTTTTCAGGAAAGTGGTCTTGCCCGTGCCTGCCTTTCCCGTAAGAAAGATGTGCGAGTCGGTGTAGAGCACCAGTTCCTCAACGAAGTCAAGTTTCTGGTTGACAAAAGTTTGCTGTGCCATGTTTTGAATCGTGTTCATTGTGCTAAAGTAGTAATTATTTTTCATTTTTATGGTGGGGTATTAGTTTTTGTTGTAATTTTGCAGTCATAAAAACCATCGGACGGGAAATGCTGGGCAGCAAGCCCATCAGTAACTCCGATTTAAGGCACTCTGTACAAGCGATTGTTTATACAATGACGACTTTATTACAGAGTGCTTTTTTCTGCCAACTCTATCTTGTTGACGCTATATTGCACATGTCTTCCATCACTTTTAATTCCTAAAACTAGTTTTACAGTAAAATTAAGATATTCATATTCAGTAGATTGAAAATCATAATACAAGGTAGCCATATTCACATAACCGAATTCCTTTTGTTTTCCTGTTGGCTTTGGTAAAGTAAAAATCGGTTTTCCTTCCATTGGAATGGCCTTTTTAATTACATCTTCAAGATGTTTTACAGCATAAGTTGATTGCCAATTGAAAGCCGCGCTGTTACTTGCTTTTTTCTCGCTTTCTCTCATTATGATATAGACATCAGTCTGAAGATAATCGTTATACACTGCTTTTTTTCCACGAGTGTTTTGGAGTTTCTCTATCAAACTGATGTATTCTCTTTTGATGATTTCCCTTCGATTTCTTGACTCTTTCTTTTCTGTCGGAATGTCTTCAATATACTTTGGTGTTTCCATTGTTGTAGATTTATAGTTTTGTACTGCAAAGTAACATCGTCCGCCAAAACAAAGCCGTTGATTAAACGTTTGTAGTCGACAGTAGTCGTTTGCTGTCGTTTGCTGTCGGGTATTATGCTGTAATAGAGTTGTTTATCAAATTGTTTTTGGATTTGCATATTATTTCCTATTTTTGTGGCGATTTTTTCAGTACAACAAACAACAAAATCTCAACAATATGAAAAAAGTTTTCTCAGCAATCGTGGCTTTGGTTCTCGTTTTTTCTTTCGGGAAAGCCAATGCCTGCACTAATTTCCTGATTACCAAAGGTGCCTCGACCGATGGCTCCTGCATGATTTCCTACGCTGCCGACAGCCATGTGTTGTATGGCGAGCTTTATCATTATCCTGCCAAAGATTGGCCGGCAGGTGCCATGCTCGACGTCTATGACTGGGACGGTGGCATGTATCGTGGCCAAATCCCACAGGTGGCACATACGTATAATGTGGTCGGCAACATGAACGAATACCAACTGGCCATTGGTGAGACGACCTACGGTGGTATCGAAAGCCTTTGGGAAGGCCCTGGCATCATCGACTATGGTAGCCTGATTTACATCACCTTGCAACGTGCCAAGACCGCCCGCGAAGCCATCAAGTGCATGGGTGAACTGGTGGCCAACTACGGTTATGTCAGCGAAGGCGAGTCATTCTCCATCTCCGATACCGAAGAGTGCTGGATCCTTGAGATGATTGGCAAAGGCAAGGATAACAAAGGCGCCGTGTGGGTAGCTCGCCGCATTCCCGATGGTTATGTGAGCGGTCACGCCAACCAGGCTCGCATCACCACCTTCCCACTGGCCACGCGTAAATGCAAGACCAGCATCACTTTCAAGAATATCGACAAACTCCTGAAAGACCCGAACATCGACTGTGTCTATGCTGATGATGTCATCAGCTTCGCCAAGCAAGCCAAACTGTATGATGGTCCGGACGATAAGTTCTCCTTCTCCGATGTCTACAACCCCGTTACTTTCGACGGTGCCCGCTTCTGCGACCTTCGCGTGTGGGCCATATTCAACAAGGTGACCGACAACATGAAGGACTATTGGGGCTACGCTACAGGACGCGATATCAAGCGCGTGCAGCCTTATACCGCCAATATGTGCCAGACCCCCGACAACTTTCCGACCAACCGTATGCCTCTTTGGGTGAAGCCCAACAGAAAAATCAGTGTCCTCGACATGATGGACTTCATGCGCGACCATCTCGAAGGCACTGAACTCGACATGTCGCAAGACGTGGGTGCTGGTCCGTTCCACTGCCCTTACCGTTGGCGTCCCATGGATTGGGAGGTTGATGGCGTGACCTACGTGCATGAGCGCACCACCGCCACCCAACAGACAGGCTTCAGCTTTGTCGCGCAAAGCCGCGGTTATCATGAATGGCCTATCGGTGGTATCATTTGGTTCGGCGTCGACGACACCGACAACTGCGTCTACTGCCCCATGTACACCTGCATGACCGAAATTCCCGAGTGCTTCCGCGAAGGCAACGGTTCGATGAGCGAATGGTCGGAGACCTCTGCTTTCTGGACTTTCAACCAGATGAGTAACTGGGCTTACACCAAATACAACTACATCCATCCCGAAATCCGCAAACGTCAGCGCGAGATGGAGACCAATTGGGTGGAAAAAGAAATCCCCACTTTGGATGCACGCGTTAATACCATCAAAGGCAGAGAGGCGCAAGTGAGAGAACTCACCCAATTCTCCTGCAACCAAGCTAATAAGATGACACAAGGTTGGAAGAAATTCTATCAGCAATTGTTCATGAAATACATGGATGGCAACTTGAACACCGCCCAGCCCAATAAACCAGGACAGAAATACACACCCATCAAGAGTGAACACCCCAAGTACAGCGACGAGTATTACCGCATCCTCATCGAGAAGACTGGCGATAAATACAAAGCATACTAAAGACAACAATTAAACAATCAACAATCAACGATTCAACATCCTATGACAAACCCAGAAGAAGAAAAAGTAACGGAAAAGAAGTCGCTCAATTTCATTGAAGCGAAAGTGGAAGAAGACCTTGCTAACGGCAAGAACGGCGGACGCGTGCAGACACGCTTCCCCCCAGAGCCGAACGGTTACCTTCACATTGGCCACGCCAAGGCCATCTGCCTCGACTTCGGCATTGCCGCACAACATGGCGGCGTGTGCAACCTGCGCTTCGACGACACCAACCCCACCAAGGAGAACATGGAGTATGTCGATGCCATCAAAGAGGATATCCAATGGCTTGGCTACCAGTGGGGCAACGAATACTATGCCTCCGATTACTTCCAGCAACTCTGGGATTTTGCCATAGAATTAATAAAAAGAGGTAAAGCCTACATCGACGAGCAGAGCTCCGAGGAGATTGCCGCTCAGAAAGGCACGCCTACGCAACCTGGTGTGGAAAGCCCATACCGCAACCGTCCCATTGAGGAATCGCTCGACTTGTTCAACAAGATGAACAATGGCGAGATTGGCGAGGGCAAGATGGTGCTTCGCGCCAAGATTGACATGGCCAACCCCAACATGCACTTCCGCGACCCGATTATCTATCGTGTGGTCGACACGCCGCACCACCGCACGGGCACCAAGTGGCACGCCTACCCGATGTATGACTTCGCCCATGGGCAAAGCGACTACTTCGAGGGTGTCACTCACTCATTGTGCACACTTGAGTTTGTGGTGCACCGTCCCCTTTACGACTTGTTC
The DNA here is from genome assembly GCA_017508895.1 of Bacteroidales bacterium. The sequence continues at coordinate 4,500 of JAFWRA010000047.1, read as the reverse complement.
GTCGATTGGCTCAAGGAAATCCGTGGCGAAGGCGACAATATGGACGACAACCGTCCGCGTCAGACTGAGTTCAACAAACTGAACCTCAACTATATTCTGCTGAGCAAGCGCAACTTGCTCGTTCTCGTCAACGAGGGTTTGGTGAGCGGTTGGGATGACCCGCGCATGCCCACGATTTGCGGCTTCCGTCGCCGTGGATACACCCCAGGTGGCATCCACAAGTTCATCGACAAGATTGGCTACACGACTTACGATGCCTTGAATGACTTCGCCCTGATGGAAAGTGCCATCCGTGAGGACCTCAATGCCACCGCAACCCGTGTGGCTGCTGTGGTTAATCCGGTGAAACTGGTCGTCACCAACTATCCTGAAGGACAGGTGGAGGAAATGGAAGCCATCAATAACCCTGAAGACGAAACGGCTGGTAGCCACAAAATTGCCTTCAGCCGCGAGTTGTGGATTGAGAAAGAGGACTTTATGGAGGATGCTCCGAAGAAATACTTCCGCATGACCCCCGGAAACGAAGTGCGCTTGAAAAACGCTTACATTGTGAAATGCACGGGCTGCAAGAAGGACGAAAATGGCGAAGTCGTCGAGGTTTATGCCGAGTACGACCCCGACACAAAGAGCGGCATGCCTGGCGCCAATCGTAAGGTGAAAGGCACCATCCATTGGGTGAGTTGTGAGCGTTGCCTCGAGGCCGAGGTGCGCATGTACGACCGCCTTTGGAAGGTGGAAAACCCGCGCGATGAACTCGCTCGTCTGCAAAACGAAGGCAAGACCGCATTGGAAGCCATGAAGGAGATGATGAACCCCAACTCGCTTGAGGTGCGTCCCGTGTGCTATGTGGAGGAATTCTTGGCCGATGCCAAGCCACTCGACCACTTCCAGTTCCAGCGCATCGGCTATTTCACCGTCGACAAGGACAGCACGGCCAATCATCTGGTCTTCAACCGAACTGTGGCGTTAAAAGACACATGGGCTAAGACAATGTAATTGTAATCATCTTGAATGCATTGTTTTGTGGAGACGGAGTGCACACCGTCTCCACATTTTTTATGCAATGGGGTCGCGCAATTTGTCGTTGTGGATATGCCGCTCTCGGTCGCGCGAGGTCTTTTTCTCCATGTTTTTTGCGAAGGCCTCAGTAAGGTCTACTCCGGTTTGGTTGGCTAAACAGAGCAGCACCCAAAAGATGTCGGCCATCTCGTCAGCCATGTTGCGGTTTTTGTCCGATTCTTTGAACGATTGTTCGCCATAGATGCGGGCAATGATGCGGGCCAACTCACCGACTTCTTCGGTCAGCAGGGCCATGTTGGTCAGTTCGCTGAAATAACGCACGCCGTAAGTTTTAATCCATTCGTCAACGGCGGTTTGGGCTTCTTTGATAGACATTTGTTGAATTGTTGATTGTTGAATTGTTGAAACGGAGCCATCGACAGACCCAGGCACCCTTCACTTTTTGTTTGGCAAAGGTCCCTGAGCCCATCGAAGAGCCGACCAAAAATAGTTGTTTTTTCTTTTATGCCCTCCAATTCCAACAATAATCTTAATTTTGCGGCATTAATTGAAATGATGAAAGCCAAGTTTTTGCTCATAGTTTCGTTTTTCTTCCTGTTGTCACAAATGCTTGTGGCTCAGGAGCAAGACACTGTGCAACGCAAGAAGACCCGCATCCATATCGAGCATTACGATGTGGCCACTTTTTCGAAGAGTATGGGCGACATGCAACGCCTCATCGGTCATGTGAAGATGCGCCACGACTCGGCCTATTTTTTCTGCGATAGTGCCTATTTCTATGAGAAGACCAACAATTTCAACGCTTTCCAGAATGTACACATCATCGTCAACGACAGTGTGGAAATTTTCAGTGACTTGTTGGATTATGACGGAAACACACACTTTGCCGAGTTTCACGACAATGTGCGTCTGCGTGACGACTCCACCATGCTTTATACTGAATACTTGACTTACGACCGCAACCTGCATTTGGCCAGTTACCCAGATAGTGCAACCACAATCCGTGGCGACAAAACCCTGAAAAGCCATTACGGCTATTATCGCGACCGACTAAAAGAGTTCTCGTTTTTTGAGAATGTGGAGGTCTACAGCCCGAAATACCAGATGTATACCGATACTTTGTTTTACAACACTGGCATCGAAAAGATGTGGTTCCAAGGGCCAACAACCATAATCAATAAAGAGAATGTGCTGGAAGGCAAGCATGGTTATTATCTTGTGAATGAAGACTATGTGTATCTCGACCAACGGCCTTTCATGCACAACGAGACCCAGCTGATGTGGTCGGATTCTATCTTCTACGACCGCAACCTGGGTCTGGCTCAGGCTTATAGCCAAGTGGATATGATTGACACTTCATATAAAGTCATCATGCGTGGCGATTATGTGGAAATGTGGGAAGACCAAGGATTTAGTTTTGCAACAGATAGTGCCTACGCTATTAGTTATGACGGCGGTGACTCGCTTTATATCCATGGCGACACCTTGTTTTTGCATTTCGATAAACAGAAAGAAGAGGCCAAAAAACTCATAGCTCGTCGACATGTGCGTTTTTTCAAGTCGGACCTGCAAGGCAAATGCGATACTTTGACTTACTTGATGTCCGATTCCACCATTAGGATGCGTGTTGCCCCCATCCTTTGGGTCGAAGACAGCCAGATGTCGGGCACGGATATCGACATCAAAATCAAGGAGAGCACGGTGGAATGGGTGCTGCAAAAAGGGAATGCTTTCATCATTTCACAAGATACCATTGAGGGTTTCAACCAAATCAAAGGGATGGACATCACCTCACTTTTCAAGGACGGCGATATCCATCATGTCAACGTGGATGGCGACAAAGCCGAGACCATCTATTGGATTCGTGACGATGACGGAGGGCTTATTGGCATCGATGTTTCGAAGTCGGAAACCATGGTTATTGAGATGAAAAATAAAGGGATCTCCAAGATAAAAGGCTTCAAAGGCATCACGGAAACTATGTATCCCGAAGATGATCTTATAGAAAGCAGACGCTATTTACAAGGTTTCAAATGGCACGACGATGCCCGACCTAGGGATAAGGACGACATCTTCCGACGTGTTGAAGCCGAGATGCCTCAGGTCGAAGTCGCACCCACAGAAATCCCAACCGAACCGACAACGGAAGAAGCTGAAGAAACGGAAGTCCAAGAAGAACAACCGAAACGGCACCGACCCAGAAAAGAAAACAGCGATTAAACAAATCGAAGATTCAACGTAATTAATTCAACAATAAACAATTAAACAATGAAGAAATTAATCCTTATCCGTCACGGAGAAAGTGAATGGAACAAATTGAACCTCTTTACGGGGTGGACCAATGTGGACCTTTCGGAGAAAGGCGTACAAGAAGCCATCGAAGCAGGCAAAACATTGAAAGAAAACGGTTACAAACCTGAAATCTGCTTCACCTCTTATCTGAAGCGCGCCATCAAGACCTTGAACTTGGCTCTCGAAGCCATGGACATGGACTGGCTGCCAGTGTACAAGTCATGGAGACTTAATGAGAAATCGTATGGCCAGCTGCAAGGCCTTGACAAGAAGATGACCGCTGAGAAATACGGCGACGAGCAAGTGCGCCTGTGGCGTCGCGCCTTCGATGTGCGTCCGCCTGCGTTAGATATGAACGACCCGAAAAGCCCGCGCATGGACCCGCGCTATGCCGAGCTCACCGACGATCAAATCCCGCTCACCGAGGCCCTTTGCGACACCATCGAGCGTGTGATGCCTTACTACGAGAACAACATCATGAAGGCCTTTGAGACCCACGACCAAGTGTTGGTTGTTGCTCACGGTAACAGCTTGCGTGGTGTGGTGAAGGTGCTGAAAGGTATGAGCAACGATGAAATCATTGCCTTTAATATTCCTACTGGTATCCCGTATGTCTTCGAGTTTGACGACAATATGAAGCTCCAAAAGGACTTCTTCCTCGGTGATCCCGAGAAGGTTGCTGCGCTGATGGCCGCTGTCGCCAACCAAGGCAAGTCGAAATAAGGGAAACAAATCTACCAAAAATCTGTTACAAATAAGAATCGGTCGGCAAGGGATTTCCTCGCCGACCGATTGTTTTATAGTCTATTTATGTAAGATTTGTGTAAGATTTGTTTCCAAAAAAAATCAGAAGATATAGTTAAATCCGACGAAAGTCTTCAGTTTCTCGCCGTCGCGCTTGTCCAAGGCTTTGCCTAAGTCGACGGACACAACAAGGTTGCGGTTCATAATGAGTTTGAGGCCACAGCCTGCACTAGTATGAAGTCTTTCTTTTTCACCACTGCATAACTTGGGAATAGGCGGTTCAAAGATCATATTGTCAGGACGAATCATCCATTCTTCATTGTATTTCTGTGTTACCAAGCCTGCGTCGAAAAAAGGATTCAAGGCCACTAGCCAGTTCTGGTTGATGAACTGGAAACCTACGATACGCCAACGCAACTCCAAGTTGGCAAAAGCAAAACCTTC
>JAFWRA010000046.1 GCA_017508895.1 Bacteroidales bacterium | reverse complement strand
CTTGGAGTTTAGGGGAACTCGTCAGGGATCATTCTGCAGTGTTTTACCCAACACCACAGAATGAACAAGACGGGCAATATGAAGAGCTTCCAATTTACCATTATACCGGGGTGGGAAGTGTTTCAATAGAGAATGCTTTCATTTATTTGTCGACTGAATATGACAGCGTGAGGTTTACGCGCAGTTCTGATGGTGCAGCCACCATCACTTATCGCCATGACGAGAATGCCAGCAATGCGCAGCGGTATTTCTTCACGCGAGAGGCATGGACATGCAGCCCTGATGATGAAGGGTATGATGGCACTAGGACTTATACGCTTATCCTTACGGAGGAAATGTTTAGATGAACCAACAACACCACTGAGAAAACCATCTTTGGCTTGATTTTTGCATAATAATCATCTTGTAATTTCAAAATCAGTAAGTTATGAAAACAATTAGTTTCAATAAGCGAATTTTGACCACAGTGGTCATCGCTTTGCTTTGCTGTTTTTCGGCAAAGGCACAAATCACCCCTTCGGTGTATGCCGGTTTGGGGAATTATACCAATCTGGGAGGAATGTTTGGAATCGGAACCGAAATACAGTACAAATTCGTTTCTGTCAATGCCGCCATAGGGTATGATGGCTGCAACCAGGCATTCTTTCATAAAGGGCATTATGCGGGTAAGGAACGTGTCGGCGACAATCCTTTCATGGGATTCGATGTCGGCGTGAAGTGCTATTTCTACAAAGGCCTTTTCGGAGGCGTGAACTATGGACTTTTGGGCAAATATTGTCTGGAAGAGACCGCAGAAAGGGTCAGGGTGGACAATTTTTACGACTTTTCCTTCACGTTGGGCTATAAATGGCACTGTTACCAAGGATTTTATGGAATGGCCTGGCTAGGGGTGACTTCCAATAAGGATGCGAATCAGTTTGTGTTTATCTTTGACAGCAAAAGTTTTGTACCCAGGGTGGGCTTAATCATTGAATATGAGTTTAAACATTAAAAATTAAATAGTTATGAAAACAATTGCAAAATCAATAATCCTAATTGCGGTCATGCTTCTTTACGGATCATGCAGCAAAATCGTGCAAGAGAGTCCCGAAACCATCACCATCAGCGGCCATATCACCGATGAGGATGGACAACCTGTTGAAAATGTAAGCATTGACTTGATGTACATAACACGCATGAACTTGTTGGGCTTTTACTATGGTACAGGCATTCACGCGAAGACCGATGAAAACGGCTATTATTCCATCCAATTTGACAACAACGACTATTATTCCTATCGGTTGGATATCGAAAAGGCGGGGTATCACTACGTACAAAGTTACAGTGTTGACCGATGGATCGCCTCGCAAGAACACGATGTGGTGATGAGGAAAAAAGAAGAATACGTCGACCTCGGTTTGCCGAGCCGCACCATGTGGGCCAACTGCAATGTGGGAACCAACAAACCTGAAGGCATTGGCGATTACTTTGCGTGGGGAGAAGTTGCTCCCAAATCCACTTACAGTTGGGAAAACTACATACACTGCAACGGAGCTGGTGACCAGTTGACCAAGTATTGCAACAATCCCGCCTACGGCTACAACCACTTCACCGACGCTTTGACGATATTGGACAGACCCGATGATGCCGGTTGGTGCAACTTCGATTCTAATCAAGGACCGCAAATACCAAGCAAGGAACAATGGCAGGAACTGTACCAAAACACCACGCATACATGGACTACCCTAAACGGTGTGGCAGGTATCCGTTTCGAGGCTAGCAACGGCAACAGCATTTTCCTGCCTGCTGGCGGAATGCGCCATGATGACGGAAACACCGTGAGTGTTGAACACGGCTACTACTGGTTGAATTCGTTCGATACGGGAAATCCGACCAATGCATGGAATTTCATGATCGGTGCCGACCTTGACGTCATCGGTAACAGCACGGCCACAGCCGAACGATACATAGGCTTTTCTGTGCGTCCAGTGCATCCTTACGGTTGGCCATTTTGCCCTACCAATTAAAGTAGATGGAGAATGCAATGCGTAAAAAGACTGCATGAGAGCCTAGTATGAGCGGATGGAACTATGGAAAATGCTGCATGGCGGGATGAGCAGTTGGAAGAGCGATAAATGAGAAGGGCGTTTGATGGCAAAATGTTGTAAAAGAAAAATGCAACATATTAAAAATCAAACAGATAAATTGACAAAAGTTTGTAATGGACTCGGATCTTGAAAAACCAGCAGTTTTTTGCTATATTTTTGCAGAATGAAATTCAAAACAAATTCAATCACCTAAAATCGAGTCGTTATGTTCAACAAAAAAACTTGTTTCAGTATGCTGCTGCTGGCCTTGGCCATGATGCCAACCTTGTTCAATTCTTGTAAAGAAAAGGTACAAACCGTGGAAGTCCCGGAATTGTATCATGTGTGGCATTGGAAATCTACATCGGTAGGCGGTTTCGTTGGATTGGTTTATCCCGAAGCGGACAAAACCCTGGTCTTTGAATTCGATTCCGCTAACCGGTTGAACGTTGAATATGACGGTGAGATGCTGGCTACGGGCGAGCAGGTCACCGTCACGAAATCCAACAACACCACTTATGGCGACTATTACATCACTTTGCCCAAGGAATTGCAGAAAAAAATCCGGCAACGCACTGGCCAAACCGAGGCACACCTTATTCTTGAGGGTTATCTTCGTTTCGAGTACCCTGACAATGGCGAAACTTGGTTGTTTATTACCAGCAAAGACGGAAAGAATGTTGGCGTGGAAGGTGGAGCGGATTTCCATGGCCAAACGTGTTTCGCGCGTGGCATGGAGCTTCATCAATAAGTTGATGGCTTGGTATCAAAAAAAACTGTAATTTTGCAGCGCGATTCAGGCAGACTGTCGCGGGTCGGGAAAGCCGGCGCGAGGAAAGTCGGGACAGCACAGAGCACCATACTTCTGAACAGGAAGGTGTCCGCAAGGGCAACTGCAAGTGCCACAGAAACATACCGCCTGCGTAGGTAAGGGTGAAAAACTCGGGAGCGATCT
>JAFWRA010000045.1 GCA_017508895.1 Bacteroidales bacterium | reverse complement strand
GGTAGGCGATGACCTCGTGCAGGGCATCCATACCGAGGTTGCCGTCGTGTTCGCGGAAGTCGGCCAAAACCTTCTCTAACATATTGGTAGTCTTGCCCATAGCCGAGACCACGAGCAGAATGTCCTCGTCCTTATGCTGGCCCACAATGTCAGCCAAATTGCGCACAGCCTCGGCATCCTTCACCGACGCGCCACCGAATTTATAGATTTTTTGGATCATTGGGTTCTTGTTTTGATGGTGCAAAAGTAAAAAAGTTCCTGAAATTGATTATGCCGTTGTCTGGGTTGAAGTCGTTGGTTTCTCCGTCGTATATCACCTGCGTTGAAACGACCTGCTCGCCAAACAATTCTTTGATGTACTTTAGGTTGTTATAGAAAGAGGTGTCGTATCGTTGTGCTGATTTTACCTCGAAAGCCTTCAGTTGGTTGCCTTCAACCTGCATAATATCCACTTCCCTTTGCGACTTGTCGCGATAGAAAAACAGGTTGTTCGTGTTGCCCTTGTTGAAGCGATGTTTGAGCATTTCGGCTACTATCATATTCTCAAACAAGGCTCCCTTAAGCGGATGGCTTTCAATCTGTTTCGCCTCGGTTATGCCTAATAGTAAGCAAGCCAATCCTACATCGTAAAAATAGATTTTCGGCGTTTTTGTTAGGCGTTTCCCGATATTGGAATAGTAGGGCAAGAGCCGGAATACCGTGTAGGAAGTCTCCAAAATCCTTAACCATTCCTTGATGGTGACACTGGTGACTCCAATTTCGTTGCTCAAGGCTGAGGCATTGAATTCATTTCCAACACGCCCTGCACACAACACCAAGAAGTGTTGGAACAGTTGCAAGTCCTTCACATTGATGATTTGGCGCACGTCGCGCTGCAAATATGTCGAGACATAATTTTCATAAATGTCCTTTGGGGATTTTTTGTCGCCCCAAACGCCGGGGAAAAAGCCGCGAAAAAGCAACTCCTCCGTTGAATAATTATAGATTTCTTCTCCCAACTCTTTGATTGACAAAGGTAATAGACGCACGACTGCCACTCGTCCTGCCAGCGATTGCGTGATGTTTTGCATCATCAGGAAGTCGCTGCTTCCCGACAAAACGAAGCGACGCGCCTTGTCGTTGTCCGCCCAAACTTGAATATATGAGAAAAGTTCGGGCAGATATTGCGCCTCGTCGAAGATAAGGCCGTTGGGGTGATGCTTGATGAAAGCGTCAATGTCGTCGGCCACGCGGCTTCGGGTGGGCAGGTGCTCAAGATTGACATAATCGTAATCAGGAAACGCCATTTTGCACAATGTTGTCTTGCCGGATTGCCGAGGTCCCGTCACCGAAATCACCGACCATTGCTGCGAAAGGCGCAATAATTCTTCTTTTAATTCTCTGTTGTACATATTATTACAATACAATTGGACAATTTTAAAGTTGTACTTTAAATTTGGACAAAAGTACAAAGATTTCTCAAATGGCAAGGTTTTCCCCAAAAAAATCACCCATCTTTTTCATTTCATTTGGAAAAATGACTACTTTTGCACCCATAAACAACAAAACACCCAACAAACAAAAGAAAAGAAGACTAACACATAGACATACACAGAGCTGACGCTCTTATTCTCCATTCTCGAAATCTGGTACATTTCATCGGTGAGATTAAGTTTGCGGAAGTTCTCGCCCTTGGGCGAGGATTGTTTCCAACTTATTTACCGAGATGGTTTACCAGAGCCAGAGAATGAAATAAGCGAATCTCAAAGGACAATTCCGCCCTCTTTCGTAAGGCCAAATTTCCTCGCTTTTGATGATGAGCGTTTCAGCAGACCATGACTGGAAAACAAACTTAATTATCAATCAAAAATAGGAGGAAACAAAAATGAAAAAACTGGTTACTTTGGCTATCTTAATAATGACTTTGTGCACACTTACCAATGCACAAAATTACGTTGAAGTGAATGTCACTGAATTTGACCAAGGATCGTTGAGTTCTTACTGTGCTTCCTTAGATAGCATCATAATCAATCAAGATGGATCATGTCAAGATACCGCTACATGGACTGTCGTCAACAGCAATGGAGCAACATTCTTCCATGGGCGGGCAAATCACATTGCTATCACATCTGAAATGGGAGTGCAAATTGCAATTTACTACTCAGACTGCCATGTTAATGAAAAATGGTTCTTGATTGAATTCACAGACTTCGAAGAAGTTCCAGAACCATGGACAGAAAACACGATGTGGTTCGTTCCAGGTTCGACACCCGTACTCCAATCTTACTATTCCCAGACATTGAACTATCTGTGGTCAGATGGCTCAACCGATTGGGAATACACCATTACTGGACCGGAAATGTCTGGCAAAGTATGGGTTCGCATCTACAATGATTGTGGTGAAATAAGTGACACAATCAATGTGTACTACAGCGAGTGGATTTACCGCGCTACAGTCGATTTGGAAACCAACCTGAACAAGGTCACTTGGTCAACCACACCCAAACAAACAGAATACATCAGTGAGATGAAGGTGTATCGGGACGGGATGCTTGTGGGTACCGCTCCATACGAGCAAGGCTATTTCTTGGATAACATCGGTAGCGACAATGCCGCACGAAACTACCACCTTGTATCTGTCTCTATCGATGGCGAGGAAAGCCCCGTTAGTGACCAAAAAGGCACCATCCATACCACTTACTATCAGGACGTGAATAACAATCTGAACATGACTTGGAACATCCCTTTCGGCACCCAAGGCATACTGACCTATTTCCAAATCTGCAAATACGACCCCAGCACGGGCGAAATCACCGTGGTTGACCAAGTCAATGCCGCCATCACCGACTACACCTGCGGTGTGAACCAATTTGAGGGAGGCTATGCTGTCATCGCCGCCGTGTTTAACGATGGCAAGGGCGTGGAAGAATTGTCTTTCTCCAACCTTACCACCGAAATTCTTGGCATTGAGGAGGACGGCCCTTCGACAAGCTCAGGGACCTTTACCGTTTATCCCAATCCAGCCAAAGACCGCGTGACCATTGAAGGTACGGGCAAGGCAACCATCACAAATGCCCTTGGGCAGGCCATTCTCACGAAAGAAATCGATGGCAAGGCAACGATTGAATTGCCGCGAGGGATGTATTTCGTGAAAATGAATGGTGTGACGAGGAAGATTGTGGTGGAATAGTTTTTTTTGGCACGCAGAAATCGCAGAATCTTATGAATCGCAATGCGACGTAATTTTGTCCGATAGGCTTCTGCGTATTCTGCGATTTCTGCGTGAGATAAGATAAATCCTCCTGCTAAACATTCGGCGGGAGGATTTTTGTTGCCCCAAAAACGCAATATTTTTATTAAATAGTAGTTATTCATCCTGAATAACGACTACTTTTGCACGCTTTTTGACGGGCGCAAAAAGTCCTGAAAGGACGACCCGATGTCATCGGGGAATTCATTCCCCGCGCCACCAAACAACGACTAAACAATCAAACAATCAACATAAAATGATAGAGACTGACATTCGTGAACTGAACGAAAAAATCCAACGAGAGAGCCAATTCCTCGACCTCATCAACCTCGAAATGAACAAGGTCATCGTCGGCCAGAAACAGATGACCGAAAGACTTTTGATCGGCCTATTGGCCAACGGACATATCCTGCTTGAAGGTGTGCCTGGATTGGCCAAGACCTTGGCTATCAAGTCGATGGCCAGCGCGATTGATGCCGACTTTGCCCGCATCCAATTCACCCCTGACTTGCTGCCCGCCGACCTTATCGGTACGCTGATCTACAGCCAGAAGAAGGAGGAATTCGTGGTGCGTCGCGGCCCCATTTTCGCCAACTTCGTCTTGGCGGATGAAATCAACCGCTCACCCGCCAAGGTGCAGAGCGCCCTGCTCGAAGCCATGCAGGAGCATCAGGTGACCATCGGCGACGAGACCTTCAAACTGCCGGATCCGTTCTTGGTCATGGCAACGCAAAACCCCATCGAGCAGGAAGGAACCTATCCGCTGCCCGAAGCCCAAGTGGACCGTTTCATGCTGAAAGTCATCATCAACTATCCCAAGAAGGACGAGGAGAAACTCATTCTGCGTCAGAACATTGCGAGTGCTGGCGCAAAAATCAACGCCGTGGTGAAGCCAGAGGACATCATCCGCGCCCGCGAGGTGTGCCGCGAGATTTACCTCGATGAAAAGATTGAAAACTACATCACCGACATCGTCTTCGCCTCGCGCTATCCTTCAGATTATAAACTGAAGAAATTCGCCAACATGATCAGTTACGGCGGCTCGCCTCGTGCCACCATCAATTTGGCTCTGGCGGCCAAGGCCTACGCCTTCATCAAGCACCGTGGCTACGTCATTCCCGAGGACATCCGCGCTGTGGCTCCCGATGTGATGCGTCACCGTATCGGTTTGACCTACGAGGCTGAGGCAGAGAATATTACCACTGAAGAAATCATCAACGAAATATTGAACACTGTTGAGGTGCCGTAAAAGCCAGTCCCGTAGGGACGGCAGCAT
>JAFWRA010000044.1 GCA_017508895.1 Bacteroidales bacterium | reverse complement strand
TATGTCATTTCGAGGCTGTAAGCCGAAGAAATCTATGGGCAGAAAGGTTCGGCATGACATGCGTGTGGCGATATTTTTGATGGTTTGTTTTACAAGTGTTTTCATTGTTTAATGTTTTCTATGAATGAGACGACAAAAATAGTGAAAACTGCCTTACAGCCATTCCACTTTTCCACTTTCGAGATTGTAGAAAGCCGCAACGACTTTGGCGCCAACATGATGGACGATTTCATCTTCTTCGATCAGTTGTGTCATCCTTTTGGCATGTTGCTTCGCATTGTCATCGATGCAGCAGTTTGTGTTGATGGAAGGCTTGATGCGTTTGGCTAAATCCAGGATATGGCCGGGCAAGTCACCGCCTTGGCAGGTTGCCGTGACCGCACCACAGGCTGAGTGCCCCATAACGACCACCAAGGGCGTCTCCAGATGTTCGACTGCATATTCTATGGAGCCAAGGACTTCCTCGTCCACGATGTTGCCCGCATTGCGGATGACGAAGAGGTCGCCGAGTTTTTGGTCAAAGATAATCTCAGGTGCCACACGGCTGTCGGAGCAGCATAGTACCACAGCGAAGGGATGCTGACCGGCGCTGAGTTGCTCCCGCAAAGTTGCATAGTCGTCTTTTGGTGCCAATGTACCTGAAACAAAACGGGCGTTACCTGCTTTGAGTAGATCTAAGGCTTGTTTTGAATCTGTTTTCATAGTAATTCTCCTTTTAAAAATTGAAATAATCCCATATAAACTATACCTTTTGCATCGGTATAGGTGGCGATGTCGTCTCCAGTGATGACGATTTTTTTGAAGTTGTCGTCCACTTTTTGCAGCGAGCGGATTTCATTTTCTTGCTTTTCGGCATTGTCCATCTTGAAGGCGGATTGGATATAGTACTTGTCCATCCCGTTTTGTGCGATGAAGTCGATTTCGTATTGTATGTAGGCCATCTTGCCTTCACGCATTTCGCGACTTTCCACCAATCCTACATCGACACTGAACTCCTTCATCCTCAATTCGTTGTATATGACATTTTCCATGATGTGAGTGATTTCCTGCTGACGGAAATTGAGTTTGGCATTGCGCAGTCCCACATCGACGGCATAGTATTTCTTAATGCTTTCAAAATATTTGTTTCCCTTGATGTTGAAGCGTTTTGCACCTTCGAAAAGGAAGGCCTCCTCAAGGTAATCAATGTAGTTTCCAACAGTTTCTGGGTCGATTTTGGTCTTTTGCACACTTTGAAGCACGTTGCTGATGCGGTTGGGGTTGGTCAAGGAGCCGATAGATGAACACAGCGCATCGGCAAGCGCAGAAAGGGCTTCGCGGTTTTTCACATGGTTGCGTTCCACCACGTCGTCAAGGTAAGTCTTGTTCCAAAGCCGTTGCAAGTAAGCCGCTTTCTGCTCGGGAGTATGGTGGTTGAGCAACCCGGGCATGCCTCCGTAGGTGTAGTATTCTTTCCAAAGTTCGTTAATAGGCTCGGTCCTGTTTGAGCAAAACTCCTTGAATGAAAGTGGATAAACTCGCACTTCATCACCGCGACCGCGAAAGATGGTTCGGATGTCGGAAGAAAGGAAATGGGAATTGCTTCCGGTGATGTAAACGTCCACGTTATCCTTGGCATTCAGGCCGTTGACAATCTTTTCAAAACCCTCCACTTCTTGCACTTCGTCTAAAATGACATAATAATTGGTTTTTTGCGAAGTGATGCGGCTATAAAGGAACTCTTTCAAGGCTCCACGCTCGGTGAGGTCGCCATACATTTCCTCTTCGTCATCCATGTCGAAGGAAACAATGATGATGTTTTCTCCAGCTACACCGTTGGAGAGTAGATAATCTTTGAAGATGCGCTTGAGGAGCCACGATTTCCCGCATCGCCTTGGACCAGTGACGATTTTCACTTCGCCATTGTCCATTCGGTCGATGAGTTTTTGGAGGTAAGTTTCGCGTTTGATATAAGTTTGGCCCATATTTATTCGGAATTTTCTGCAAAATTACAATAAATTCCGAATTGAAACAAATTTTATTCCGATTTTTCTGTAAAATTACAATAAATTCCGATTTAATAACCGATTCTATTCGGAATTTTCTGAAAAATTACAGTAAATTCCGAATGGAATCACAAAATCTCTCGAGCAATCCAAGCGCAGGCCTCGGCATCGGCCAAGGCGTTATGATGGTTGACCAAATCGTAGCCGCAGGCAGCCGCCACGGTGTGGAGTTGGTGGTTGGGTAGCAGTTTTCCAAAGTGTTTGCGCGCGGCGCGGCAGGTGCAGTAGAACTGATAGTCGGGGTAATCCATCTGGTAGCAGCGCATCACGGCCTTGAGGCAACCCTCGTCGAAGGGACTATTGTGCGCCACGAGAGGCAGACCTTCAATTAGAGGCTCAATCTTTTGCCAGACGTATGGAAACACAGGTGCATCCTCGGTGTCCTCCTTGGTAATGCCATGGACGAGCGTGTTCCAATACAGGTAATAGTTCGGCTCCGGTTGGATGAGCGAATAGAACGAGTCGACGAACTCACCTTCTTTCACAATCACCACACCTACGCTGCACACGCTGGTGCGCTCGTTGTTGGCGGTCTCGAAATCTATGGCGGCGAAGGAATTCATTTCTTGTTGTAATTGTTCCACATCCGCTTCGCAATGCCAGCCATTTCCTTGCGCAGCCAAAGCGGTTCCAGCACTTCAAGTGCATCGCCGTTCCAAAGGAGTTCTTGCTGGAAGTCGAAGGTGGGGCGCACCTCAACGGAGAAGATGCTGTATTCGCCCGTATGCACCAACTCCTTCTGCGAAGGATGCAAGGGTAGGGAACGCAGGTAGTTGGCTTGGTCGGCGCTCACCTTTATCTTCACGGTCTCGATGGGGCATTCCTCGTCGCGAATGATTCCGAAACAGCCTTTGAAGTAGTTCTCTGGGTTGAATTTCTTGGGGTATTTGAAGGTCTTCTCCGACAATTGGGCTTTCAGTACGCGATCTAGGGAATAGATGCGGATCTTGTCTTCGTAGACGCTGTTGCCCACCATGTACCACCGTTGGCGGAACAGCTTCACGCAATAAGGTGCCACGGGAAATGTGTGCTCGCTTTCGCTCCAAAAGCCTTTATAAGTGATTTCTAATAATCGGTTTTTCTTCATGGCTTCCACGACCGTGGCGAGGAAGTCCTGACCCGATGGGATGCTTTCCAACAGGATGCGGTCGCTGAGGGCTTTGTTTTCCAACAGTGTGTTGTTGACCGACATGGTGCTGAGCAGCCAGCGTTGCAGGCCGTCATCCTCCAGCACCTCGCGGTTCTCGATGTAATAGCGGTCGCCATCGCTCTTGTCGCATAGAATGACGAGGCCGAACATATCTTCCACCGCGTTCTTCCATGTATGGAACGTGCGGCGCGGAATCTCCAGACCCTCGCTCAAATCGGTATCGAGCCACCTGCGGTTGATTTCCTTCAGAGTGATTTTCTTGGCATGGTAGAGCGTCTCTACGAGCCAGACGTATTTGTTGATTTGGTTTTTGGACATAAAAAGTCAATTATTATTATAACCAAATTCTCTTGTGCCAAACTTTTCTTTGTAAAGCGACTCTCTGTCAACTGCTACGGTGTCAACAACATTCAACGGAAGTGTTTCAAGTATGCTCCATTGAAAATACTTTTGGGCATAAAATGGGTCTTTCTCCAAAAGACCTATTAATGAAACGTCATTTCCATGACCTGTTTCAGCATAAATACTCCATCTACCCCAAATCCCTTGTTTGTTGTATGTGGAGCCAACATAGTGTTTCCCATTGCTTTTGTCTAAAATAAGATATATGCAGTTGCACGCTTCAAGTTTTGATTTCCATTCTGGATTTTGCGTGTCAATAATCTTTTTTAACTGCTCATAATTGAGCACAACATCTTCATATTGTGTGAAAGGTGGAACGTTGTCGATGCCAATTCCCTTGTCTATGCGAACTACTTCTTTGTTGTTTTCCCACCATTGATGCCATGAAATCGCTGATTTGCCCCAATTTATTATCACTCTTTCATTTAGTATTTCGAATCCTTCAACTTCTTGGAAATCAAATAAAGAAGTTTTTTCATCAACGGTTTTATGTCCGCAATTCTTGTAAACACCTACAAATCGTGCTTCTTGACCACTTCCGCCAATAAACGAGACGATGTATTCGACAGAATTGAAGTTTTCAGTGGCTTGATGGCTCTGATATCTAAGAAATTTCGGTCGGTCGAATTGATACATATGATAGAGTGACCCCCTATATTCTTCGTCACGAAAATGGATTATCGCTTTGTTTTCTTTGTGTCTCACGAGTTTGATTTTAGTTGCTTTGTCAAACTCAGCGTTTCTTCCAGTCAGAAGTTCTTGGATGGTAATGATGATATTGTTATCCATATTACTGATCGATTAAAGTTTTTGCAAATATACATTATTTTTCACCACCAACTATCCCCAATCCAAGTATGAGCTCTTTTCCTGACCTCCTCAGTGCTTTCATCGGGGTGCGCTTGGCAATGCTCCTGTTCTATGGCAGTAAGTATTCCTTCAGCATCCAACTTCCTTGTGTCGAGAATTCCGAAAGAAACCTGCTTTGAGGTGTATTTGTCGTACCTGAAATCTACGCCGATGCTCACTTTCAGCATCTCGGAAAGCAGTTTTACCGCTTCTTCTTTTTCGAGTTTAAACAGACGAAGCTTGAGATTATCGACACGCTTGTTTGTAAGTGCTTCAAGATACCGCTCTATGCAATGCTGAATCGTCACACGGTAGGTGTATTCCCGCCCTTCTGCATAAAGGGCAATCACACGGTTTAGGTCACCGCCTCTTTGCACGAATGTCCCTAATCGCACAAGTTTGTCTTCCATTGTTGAGCACATTTGCCATTCGCCAGAAATGTTGTCCCAATACTCACGGTTGGCCAGGATTTGTTCGTATTCCTCTAAAGGGACGCTTCCATAATAATCGTTCATCGCAGTTAGGTTTTGTTGTTTCTACGTTGCAAAGAAAACAAAAGCCTGTGCCGAATTAATGCACAAGCTATCGTAAATCATTTTAAATTCAGTTTTCTAGTTTATCAAATTCAGCATGCCTTCACCATTACGTCTTTTCTCTTTGGCTTGCAATTATAGTACGAAAATAAATGCATGTTCATGTGATAATCATATTTCGGGCAGTGGTATGTGCAAAATTTGCACATTGCTTTTCGGCTCAACAAATGGTATTCGCAAATTTTGCGACTACCACTATTTTGCAAATTTTGCAAATTACTTTTCCTACTTCTAATTCCTTGCATGATTTGCACGTTATTCGGTT
>JAFWRA010000043.1 GCA_017508895.1 Bacteroidales bacterium | reverse complement strand
AGAAAAGCCACATTTGACCTGCATCGCATGTGTCAAGAGGGTTTGTTTGAATTGAGAGGACAAAGGCGAAACGCCTATTATGTTGCTGGACAGGAATTTGTGCGGCTTAATAGCAGAGCTGACGGAGAAATGTATGGAGCTGATGGAGAAATGTATGGAGCTAACGGAGAAATGTATGGAGCTGACGGAGAAATGTATGGAGCTGACGGAGAAATGTATGGAGCTGACGGAGAAATGTATGGTGCTAACGGAGAAATGTGTAGAGTTAACGGAGAAATGTGTAGAGCTGACGGAGAAATGTGTAGAGCTGACGGAGAAATGTATGGTGCTGATGAATTGCCGGAAGCATTGAAAGAGAAAATTTTAAAAATTGGAAAAAGAGTACCAGAAGAAGAAATGAAGAAACTGCTAATTGAATTATGTGATTTACATCCGTTTAGTTTATATGAAATATCAATCCTATTGCATAGAAACATGGTTTTCTTGCGCAATCATTATATAAACCCGCTTATGGCACAAGGTAAACTTTTCTATACTATCCCAGAAATGATAAGGCATCCCAACCAAAAATACACCACAAAGAAGAAACAATAATCATTGAAATATGACCCAGCAAGAATTGAAGCATATTAGAATAAAACAAGATGATGTTCTTGGGAACCCACAATGATATTTATGTGGTGCTGATTGGGTGTTTGGAAGACTAGGCTGGTAATGTTTCAACCAGTGAGTCCGAAATCTGTGGACTTCAGGAATGCAATGTTGAGATGGCGATGAACTCCAAAGACATATCAAGAGATAATGCAATAAATGATTTATATATTTGCTGAATATGGCAAACTTTTTATAAAACCCTCCATATATTTCCAATCAAGAGTTCTTGCTTCCATTTTGGATGCAAATAAAAAGGGTTGACTTTAGCCTCTGTCAGTCTTTCGTTTGCCATATCCTTAGTTTTTAATTCTTAAACAATTCCCTTTCTTCTGGCGTGATTAAGTCCCAATCCTCAAGGGCTTCCAAAGGAGTCAGATGATGGCGACGGGCAATCTTGTATTCTCGGGTCATTCCGTAGCGGTCGGCTATCCGCATGGCGATACGGTCTTGGGCAACGTATTTGTTTTTCATGGCTACTGAAAGGGTTTTGAGCAGTTCGCCTTTCAATGCATCACAAAAAAATCCGTGAAGCATTCTTTATACGTGGAGGCTCGCCAAAGCCTGTACTACATCAAGAAAGCCCACGGAATCCGTGAGCGTTCCACTTGCTCATGTAGTACAATTTTGAAATTTGGCGATTTCCACGTACTGAGAAAAGCGAAAACGCTTATTATGTAACTATTTTAGTTGTTTTATCTCTTTATTTTTTTGTTGATTTGATTAGTAATTGTTGTTAGATTTATCGCTGCAAAGATAGAATTTTTTTCATTGGATTATGACAAATCCCCATTTTCCTCTTTTTTCTATCTTTATGCCCATCTACATAATCTTATCGATATGAAAAATTCTCCTTTATCTTCTTTTGTTTTTTCATGTAGTCCTATGCGCTGAGTCCGTCAAACACCAAATAATCTCTATTTATTCCTCAATTTCTTTCGTTCCTTCAGGAAGCAAATAATCGCTGGCCTTTGAAGGCGAGATGACACTGCGCCCCAACTGATTCTCCAATTGTGTTCGGGCGGCTTTGGCTACGCTGCCTCCATCCTTGGCTACTTGCTTTTGTCCTCTGAAACCTTTGGGGTCGCGTTGTTTCGAGAGTTCCGCAGCCGAGGCTTCGGCAAGGATGTTGAGCGCGATTTCAAGGTTGGTCATGTTGTCGCGCAGGTTCTCTTTCTTTAGTCCTTTATAGTTTTTGTATTGCTTGGTAGTGAAGCCACTCCATTCGCGAGTGATGATGTCAGTGAGTGAAGCGTATTCCAAACCTTCCTGCACTCCAGTGCGTTTCCATTCATCAGTCAGTTCTTTTCTCACTTCGATAGATTTGATGCGTTGGTTAATCCATGCGTCAGAGTAACCTAAACGCTTGTAGTCCACAATAGCTTGGTCAATGCTCAGTTCTGGGTCTTGCATCTGGTCCAAGCGTTGGCTGGCCACCTGTGCCATCCATTGTTTGAAAGGCTCCGCTTTGGGTGACGGTATCGACTGGATAATGCGGAAAAGTTGTTCTGTATCAGCGACATCGGTCATGCGCATTTTTCCATCAGCTGCACGAAGTTTCAACTGGTGACAATTTGTCACCGTTTCATTTCCTTCATCTTTAAGACGTTGCTTCAGTTTGTTCCAATACTTTCTGGAAGTTAGTGCATCTTTGCTATCAGTAAGGACATCACATACATCCACTATTGAAAAATACCATTTCTCTTCCTGGTCGTCCCAAACCGTGCGAACCTTTTTTTGTTCAAATAGTTGTAATGCTTCTTTTTTAGTCATATAGCGTTAGGTGTTTTGTTCACAAATTCAAATCGAAATATGGCCTCAAAGATACAAAATTTTTCCTATCTTTGCCCCCATCATCATAAACTGATCATTATGAAAAAATTCTCCTTTATCCTCTTTTGTTTGGCTTTTGGACTTTTCACGCAGTCCCATGCCGAACCCGTCAAACTCCAAAGCCCTGACGGGCAACTTGAACTGAAATTTGAAGTCATCGACGGCATCCCGCAGTATTCGCTCGACCGCGCCGGAAAACCTGTGGTGCTGCCCTCCAAGATGGGCTTCACCCTCGAATGGCGCGATGACCTCGCCCATGCTTTTGTGCTGAAAGACACGAAATACAGCACTTTCGACGAGACTTGGGAACCTGTCTGGGGCGAAGAGGCTCAAATCCGAAACCACTACAATGAAATGCTCGTCACTTTGGAGCAACCTGTTGGTTCCGTGGAGAGTATGGACCATTCGACCGAGAAAAAAGCCACGGTCATGCAGATCCGTTTTCGCCTGTATGACGATGGCCTTGGCTTCCGTTATGAGTTCCCGATGGAGAACGCCTTGGTCTATTTCTGGATCAAGGAGGAACTGACCGAGTTTGCCATGACGGGCGACCACAAGGCTTGGTGGATTCCGGGCGACTACGACACGCAGGAATACAACTTCACCGAGTCGCGGCTGTCGCAGATCCGTGAATTGTGGGATGCGGGACACAAAGACGGCGGCTGGCCGTGGACGGGCTTCTCGCCTACGGGTGTGCAGACTGCCTTGCAAATGAAGACCGACGACGGCCTCTACCTCAACATCCACGAAGCGGCCACCCTCGACTACCCGACCATGCACCTCGACCTCGACGACAAGAACATGGTGTTCCGCGCTTGGCTCTCACCCGATGCCACGGGCTACAAAGGCCGCTTGCAAGCACCTTGCACCTCACCTTGGCGCACGATTATGGTCTGCACTTCGGCCACCGATGCCCTCGCTTCGCGCCTGATTCTCAACCTCAACGAGCCTTGCGCCTTGGAGGATGTGTCGTGGATTCACCCCGTGAAGTACATGGGCGTTTGGTGGGAAATGATTTCCGGCAAAAGCACTTGGGCTTACACCAACGACTTCCCCTCGGTGAAACTTGGGGAAACAGACTATGCCCATGCCACTCCTAACGGCACCCACGGCGCCAACAACGCCAACGTGCGCCGCTACATCGACTTCGCCGCCGCCAACGGTTTCGACGGGCTGCTCATTGAGGGCTGGAACATCGGCTGGGAGGACTGGTACGCCAAGCAGAAAGATTTCGTTTTCGACTTCCTCACGCCTTATCCCGATTTCGACCTGCCTGCGTTGAACAAATACGCGCACGAGAAGGGCATTCGCCTCATCATGCACCATGAGAGTTCGGCCTCCACACTGAATTACGAGCGTTGGATGGAGAAGGCCTACACCCTGATGAACCAATATGGTTACAATGCCGTGAAGGGCGGCTATGTGGGTACCATCATTCCTTTCGGCGAAGGCCACTACAGCCAGCCCATCAACAACCACTACCACTACGCCATCGTGGAGGCGGCCAAGCACCATATCATGGTCAATTCGCATGAGGCGGTAAGACCCACTGGCCTTTGTCGCACTTGGCCCAATATGATTGGCAACGAGAGTGCTATGGGCACCGAGTTCCGCGAGCGCATCAACCCCGGACACACCACCATTCTGCCGTTCACACGCTTGCAAGGCGGCCCGATGGATTACACTCCGGGCATTTTCGAGACCGACATGGGCAAAATTGTACCGTGGGGCGGAAAGATGAAAACCACCATCTGCAACCAACTTGGCCTTTATGTGACCTTCTATTCGCCTTTGCAAATGGCCGCCGACTTCCCTGAGCATTACGAGCCGTTCATGGATGCCTTCCAGTTCATCAAGGATGTGGCGGTTGACTGGGACAAGAGCCTGTATCTCTTGGCCGAACCCGGCGACTATATTGTGACGGCGCGCCACCCGAAACTTTCCACCTTGAATAAGGCCGCCGAGGGTGTCAGCACTTTGAAGGACGGCAAGAAGGGCGTGGTTTCCAATGCCACAAAGTTTGTGTATGCCTTGCCCGACGATGCCACGATTGAAGACCTTTGGCATGCCGAGCCACACGATGTGTGGTATGTGGGCGGCATCACCGATGAAAATGCCCGCGAGGTAACAGTGAAACTGGATTTCCTGAAGCCGGGTGTAAAATATGAAGCCACGATTTACTGCGATGCCAAAGACGCCAGCGGTATTCCCGATGAGCATTACAACGCACAAGCCTACACCATCACTAAAAAGACGGTGACGGCTAAATCGGAACTGAAATTGAGAATGGCGCCTTGTGGCGGATTCGCGGTGTCGCTGCGTTCGTTGTAATACATGTAGAGACGGTGTGCACACCGTCTCTACAACCATAATTTACAATAAATTTTT
>JAFWRA010000042.1 GCA_017508895.1 Bacteroidales bacterium | reverse complement strand
TGACCGTTCGGCCCCGCTCGGCACGGGTATCTACAAGGTGGGTGGCAACTACGCTGCTTCCATGCGTGCCCACGTTGAGGCTTGCCACGGTGGTGAATACGCCTGCGAGTTCTACCTCGACGCCAAGGAGAAGAAATACATCGACGAGGCTGGCGCCGCCAACTTTTTCGGTATCAAGAACGACACCTACATCACGCCTCAGAGCACGTCGATCCTGCCTTCCATCACCAACAAGAGCCTCATCCAAATCGCTGAGAGCCTGGGTATGAAGGTCGAGCGTCGTCCTATCCCTGAAGAGGAATTGGCTACCTTCGAAGAGGCTGGCGCTTGCGGCACTGCGGCCGTCATCAGCCCCATTTCGCGCATCGACGACCCCGAAACGGGCAAGTCGTACACCTTCGGCAACGGCAAACCTGGTCCGTGGAGCGAGAAACTGTACAACAAGCTGCGTGGCATCCAATACGGTACCGAGCCCGACGAATTTGGCTGGACAACCGTCATCGAAGGCCTCTGATGAGGATAATTTTGAAAATGATGAAAAAAATGCGTCACAAAGTGGCGCATTTTTTTGATTAATGTGTATTTTTGTGGCGGAAAAATGAAATCAATTAAATCTATCACTATGAAAAGAATTACCCTTGCCTTAATGGCTTTGCTGGCGCTCTCTTTCTCACTGAAGGCCCAGCAGTATGTATCAACTGAACCTGCCAACAGGAACGTCATCCTTGAAGAGTTCACCGGCCGTGGTTGTGGCTATTGCACCGACGGTCACAGAATTGCAAATGAACTTATGGCCAACAATCCTGGTAGACTATGGGCTATCAACATCCATGCGGGTGGTTATGCTCAAACCTCCTATCCCAACATGATTACCCAAGACGGTAACACCATCCACGGTGGTTTCCAAATCTCTGGTTATCCTACGGGTGTAGTAAACCGCACTACGGCTGCTGGTCAAAGCAGAAGTGCTTGGGCTGGTATTGCCAGCCAACAGATGAATCAGGCTTCGGAATGCAATGTTGCTGGTATGGCCATTGTTAATCCTCAGACCCGTTTGGCTACCATCACGGTTGAAGTGTATTACACTGGTAATAGCACCGTCGATCAGAACTTCTTGACTGTGGCCATGTTGCAAGACAGCATCTTGGGCTCACAGGCTGACTACGGTAACTACAACCCGACGCAATGGCTCAACGGCCAATATGTCCATATGCACATCCTTCGCGATGTCATTAGCGAGAGCGCATGGGGTGATCCTATCAGCCCCACCACACAGGGCACTTTGATCACTCGCACCTATGAGTATGAAATCCCTGAAGTTATCGGTAGCCCCAATGGCGTGGATGTCGACATCGACAATATCTTCTTCCTCGCTTGGGTCTCTGAGCGTCAACAAGGCAATGCTTATCGTCCTATCCTGACGGGTTGCCATCTTGATATGGTGCAAGGTTCCGACGAACCGATCTACCCGATGATTAGAAGCGTCAGTCAGGTGGGTGGTGCCACTTGCACGCACACCAAAATTGTGGATGTGAATGTCCAGAACGGTGGCACAGATGTTCTTACTTCCTTGACCATCAATGCAGAAGTGGAAGGCGAAACCTACACGATCAACTGGGAAGGCAACCTCGCCCAGTATGAGATTGAGAAATTGGAGATCCCTGTTGAGGTTTCTTTCGGTACGCATCCCATCAATGTTGAGATCACTGAGGCTAACGGTCAACCGTATAGTACTCAAGTTACGAGTAGTGTGAATTGCTTGGAATGGCAGAGTGTTGAAATTGAAGGCGAAGAGGAAGAACTGAAGCTTGAACTTATGCAAGACAAGTTCGGCAACCACATCACTTGGGAATTCACTACTCCTGATGGTACGGTTCTGGCTTCTGGTGGCCCTTACACGATGCTTGCCAGTGGTACAGGTACGCAGCTTCACATTGAGCATGCCACCGTTCCTGCCAATGAATGCGTTAAGTTTACCATCTACGACCAGATGGAAAATGGCATCTGCTGCTCCTTCGGTCATGGTTACTACATTGTGAAGGATAGTCAAGGCAATGTGCTCTTCGGTGATGAAGACGACGGTGAGTTTGGTGCCGAGGCTACACACCTGATTTCTGTTGAAGGTGCTGTACAAGTGGATATCACTGAGACGGAAGTCGCTAACGTGGACTACAACCATGCTGACTTTATGGCTCACATGACTTGCAGTACTTATCCCGATGAGGTGGGCTTCTCTTGCCGTAAGGTGACTAGCTCCGAGCCGATGATTATCAATGGAGTTTACAATGAGTTCCAGAATATCCTTGGCTTTACCGATGATCTTGAGATGTCAAGCATCTACATGGTGAAGGCTTATGCCGTCGTCAATGGCCAGACCTACTATGGTCCCGAGACTACCTTCCAGACATGGATGGAAAACGTTGACGAATTTGAAAACAGCCTGAAACTCTATCCTAACCCAACCGCCAACGTGCTGAATGTGGAAGGCGAAGGAATGAGAAGCATTGAAGTTTACAATGCAGTCGGTCAGTGCCTTATGAAGCAAGAAATCAATGGTAACAAGGCTCAGGTTAACACGGAAAGCTTGAACAATGGCATGTATTTCATCCGTGTCATTGCCAATGACGGTGCCATGTTGAACCGCACATTCTCAGTGGCCCGTTAAGTGACCTACTGATTACCAAGAAAAAAGTCGTCTCAATTGAGACGACTTTTTTCGTTATGGATAGAATCGAAGCAATCGGACTAGATTAGACCTCTTTCCTTCAGTAACGTCCCCATTTGCTCCTGCAACTTCTTCGCTTCTTCACCAGCCTTGACGGCAAAGTCACTGCCATTGGAGGCATAAATGATGCCTCTTGACGAGTTGACCAATAAACCGCATTCGTTGTTCAAGCCGTTGTGGGCTACGGCTTGCAAGTCGCCGCCTTGTGCACCCACGCCGGGCACAAGGAAGAAATAGTCGTGCAACATTTTGCGGATCTCTCCCAATTCTTCAGGATGCGTGGCACCTACGACAAACATCATTTGTTCCGAAGTGGCCCATGTGGTTGCGGTTTGCAGCACCTGTTGGTGCAGCATTCTTTCACCGACATTGAGGTATTGGAAGTCTAGAGAACCTTTGTTGGAGGTCAAGGCCAATAGGATGACCCATTTGTCCTCGAAGTTGAGGAAAGGCTCCACGGAGTCTTTGCCCATGTAAGGCGCTACGGTCAGGGCATCAGCTTTCAAGGTGTTGAAGAAGGCTTTGGCATAGTTGGCCGAGGTGTTGCCGATGTCGCTGCGCTTGGCATCCGCGATAATGAAAATGTCGGGGTGATTGTTGCGGATGTATTGGATGGTGCGCTCAAGGCTCAGCCAGCCTTTGGCTCCGTACACTTCGTAGAAAGCGGTGTTGGGCTTATAAGCCACTGCGTAAGGGGCGGTCTTGTTGATAATCTGTTTGTTAAACTCAAAGATGGGGTCCTCAAAAGCTAACAATTCCTGCGGAATCTTGTTGATGTCGGTGTCCAACCCGACACAGAGGAACGACTGCTTTTTCTTGATCTGTTCAAATAATTGGTGTTTATTCATAATATCATGATTCAATGTTTTCTTTCAGTCTTTCAGCATTTTCTGCCATTTGTAAGCGGTTGATGATCTCATCCAAGTCGCCATCCATGACTGCGGCGAGGTTATAGACCGTCAAGCCTTCCACGCGGTGGTCGGTGACGCGGCCTTGAGGGTAGTTATAGGTGCGGATCTTCGCCGAGCGGTCGCCGGTCGAGACCATGGTCTTGCGCTTGGCGGAGATGTCGCTGATGTATTTCTGGTACTCCATGTCGTAGATGCGTGTGCGCAGACGCGCCAAGGCGCGCTCGCGGTTCTTGGGTTGGTCGCGGGTCTCGGTGCATTCGATGAGGATCTCCTGCATTTCTCCGGTGTTGGGATTTTTCCACATATAACGCAGACGCACGCCCGACTCCACCTTGTTCACATTCTGTCCGCCAGCACCACTTGAGCGGAAGGTGTCCCACTTGATTTCGCCCTCGTTGATTTCTACGTCAAACTCCTCGGCTTCGGGCAACACGGCCACCGAAGCGGCAGAGGTATGGATGCGACCTTGTGTTTCAGTTTTTGGAACACGCTGCACGCGGTGCACACCCGACTCGAATTTAAGGATACCATAGCAGCCATTGCCCGTCACAGTGAAGTCGATTTCCTTGTAGCCGCCGCTCGCGCCTTCACTCACACTGGTCACTTCGACCTTCCAGCCACGGTTTTCGCAGAATTTGCTGTACATTCGGAACAGGTCTCCGGCAAAGAGGCATGCTTCGTCGCCACCTGTGCCAGCACGGATTTCCATGATGGCGTTCTTGCTGTCCTGTGGGTCTTTGGGAATCATCATAACGCGTATGTCTTGCTCTAACTGCTCAATGCGCGTTTGGGCGGAGTCCAGCTCCTCTTGGGCCATCTTGCGCATCTCCTCGTCTTTCTCTGTTGCAAGGATTTCCTTGGCTTCTTCCACGTTGGCTTTCAGTGTCTTGTATTCCTTGAAGGCCATGACGATAGGCTCCAAGTCCTTATAGTCCTTGTTGAGCTTCACGAACTTCTTCATGTCGGAAGCCACGGCAGGGTCGGCGAGCTGTTCGCCCATTTCCTCCCAGCGGTGCTTTATCGTTTCGAGTTTTTCGGTGATGTCCACGGTTTTAGAATTGTTGGGCAAAGGTACAAAATTATTGGCGAAAATCAGTGTTTTGCCAATTTTCGCCAATAATTGTTCTTGACTTATGTCAGCTTAACTTATTCAGCAGGGGTTGTAAAACTAATATCCTTTCCAAAAACAACCGAATTTTCATTGAGAAAAGCAAAAGCCCTGAAATGGTATTCTGTTTCTTGCTCCAGACCAACAAGCGTATACTCAAACGGTCTCGGTAGTGATACATCAGGATGGTCATAGTCCGTTGCATAAACGCAAGAGACCATTTGTGACATGTCAGGATTGGGTTCTTCTCCTAAGCAATAACCGTAAGCCCAAAGCTCATTAATGCTTTTGTCAAGCGATTTGATAGTGCCAGTAATCTTTGCGTAATGTGCTTGAACTGTTTCCGGCTGATTGGTTTTGATGGTGACTTTTTCACCGTTTTTGTTGCAACTTGTGAATCCGAAGATGAGCAAAATGCCCATTAAGACTAAAAACTTTGATTTGTTCATGATGTTTATGATTTGTAGGTTGTTTAATACTCAAACATTCCAAACTCACTTCTTATCGTTAACTGCTTCTTCTCCGAAGTCTCCACATGGCCAATAATCTGGCTATCAATATTGAATTCTTTTGCGATGGCAATCATCTCATAGGCTGCTTTTTCGTTGGTGTAAATTTCCAAACGGTGGCCCATGTTGAAAACTTTGTACATCTCGTGCCAGTCGGTGCCCGAAGCGGCTTGGATCATCTTGAACAAAGGCGGCAAAGCCAACATGTTGTCCTTCACGATGTGCAGCTTGTCGACGAAGTGCAACACCTTGGTCTGGGCACCGCCGCTGCAATGGATGATGCCGTGGATTTGCTTGCGGAACTCCTTCAGTATCGGAATCATCAGCGGGGCGTAGGTGCGGGTGGGCGAGAGGATGAGCTTGCCCACGTCAACGCCAGGTAGCTCGGTCGGGTCGGTGAGTTTGTGCGGGCCGGAATAGACCAACTCTTCAGGGATGCTGTGGTCGTAGCTCTCATCGTATTTCTCAGCCAAGTAATGATTCAGCATATCATGGCGGGCCGAGGTGAGGCCGTTGCTGCCCATGCCGCCGTTGTAGCTGTCCTCGTAGGTGGCTTGTCCGTAAGAAGCAAATGCCACAATCACATCGCCGGGCTGTAGGTTGTTTTCAATGACTTCATCGCGGCGGATTCTTGTCGTCACGGTGCTGTCGACGATGACGGTGCGCACCAAGTCGCCCACGTCGGCGGTCTCACCGCCAGTGAGGTAGATGCCGATGCCCAAGTCACGGAGTTTCTGCAAGAAATGCTCCGTTCCGTTAATCAATGCGGAAATCACCTCGCCCGGAATCAGGCTCTTGTTGCGCCCGATAGTGGAGGAGAGGAGCATGTTGTCAGTTGCACCCACGCAGATGAGGTCGTCGGTGTTCATCACCACGGCGTCTTGTGCCACGCCTTCCCACACGCTCATGTCGCCCGTCTCTTTCCAATAGAGGTATGCCAATGAGGATTTTGTTCCCGCGCCGTCGGCGTGCATGATGTTGCAATACAGCGGGTCGCCACCGAGGATGTCGGGGATGATTTTGCAGAAAGCGTTGGGGTACAATCCTTTATCGAGGTTCTTGATAGCGTTGTGGATGTCTTCTTTTTCGGCTGAGACGCCGCGCATTGAGTATCTTTGGTTCTCCATTTTTTTCTTTTTACTATGGCTTATGGACTATGACTATGGCCTTCTTTCATTGGCCAAGTGGCCATAGGCCATAGTCATAAGCCAAAGTCCAATTATTTAAACTTTAACCTTTTCTCCTTAGTATCAAACTCGAAGTTGCCGAGTTGCTTCATGTTTTTCTGTCCAATGACCCATTGTTCGACCATCTTGCTGACGACCTTACACTCCACGTTGTAGAGCGAGCGTCCGGCGATTCTTATTTCCTTGATGACGAAGATAGAATTGTTTGCGATGCCACCCGTGGTGAGTATCTTCTCCACATCGCCTTGGAAGTCATCGGCAGAGATACGGCCGTCTTTCAGCAGTTGCAAGGCTCGGCTCTCCGAGATGCATAAGTCTGCGTTTTGGCTGTAGGTGAAAGGCTCGTTGTAGCCGTCCACGTTGGCGACGAAGTTGAAATAACCTTTCTTGTCGACGGTGAACATCTCGCTTTGGTCTTCCTGCGGGTTGATGGTGATATTGACGGTGCCGCCTTCGTTGATTTGTTCACGTGGCACATAGTCCTTGCTCAAGATGCGGAACTCGGTGCGGCGGTTCATCTGGTGGGCGGCTTCTTTTACTTCGGTATTCGGCAATTTGTTGATGAAGTCTTCAGTGAGTCTTGTGCCAGCTTTGAAAGTATAGCCCTTAACGGTGATGTCTTTCTGGATGGTGCGCGGCACTCTTTCGCCATAACCCTTGGCGGTCAAGCGAAGCGGGTCGATGCCACGGATAATAAGATAATCAACCACACTTTGGGCACGTTTCTGTGACAGAATGTCGTTATGCTCGTCAGTGTCGCGGGCATCAGTATGTGAGGCCAACTCGATGGTGATGGTCGGATTCACTTGCAGTGTTTCAATCAAGCCTTGAAGCGAGTCCTCAAACTGGGGCTTGAGGTCCCATTTGCCCAAGTCATAGAGGATGTCGGGTAACATAATGGGCTCCTGAGGGATAGGTTCGATGTCGTAGTCTTTTTCGATGTCCTTGCTGAACTCAAGCCCGATGGTTGTCTCTTGTGCTGTCAACGTGAAGTAGTTGTCTTTATCGATAGTAATGTCGTAAGTCGTGTTCTTGTTAATTTGGCTGTCACTGAAGTTGAAGTAGCCCTTGTCATTGGTACGTGTCATGATGTTGGAGCCGTCGCTGCCAATCAAACGCACAGCAGCATTGCTCACAAACTGCTTCGTTTTTGCATCCTTGACCGTTCCCGAGAAGGTAAACAGAATTGGCGGCTCCTCGAAGTAATAGATGTTGTCCAAGCCACGACTGTTGCCTCGGTTGGAGGAGATGAATCCACGTTCTTCAGTGGGGTGGAACATAATGGAAAAGTCGTCACCGACAGAATTGATGGGGTATTTCAGGTTGCGTGGCTCGCCCCATTCGCCTGCTGTGTCCATTGAAGTGACAAAAATGTCTAAGCCGCCCATACCACCGTGTCCATCGGAAGCAAAATATAGGGTTGTGTCGTATCTTAAGAATGGGAACATCTCATTGCCGGCTGTGTTGATGCGTTCACCAAGGTTGAAAGGATGCTTGAAAGGCTCTGTGGCATTCTCGCGCATGGCCACCCAGATGTCGTTACCACCAAAGCCGCCTTTGCGTTCGGCGGCGAAATATAGGATGAGTTCGTCACTCGAAAGGGTAGGGTGACCCACTATATCCAAGGTGTCGACACCAGCAATCTCCACGGGACGGGCCTCCGAGAAGGCACCACCACTCTTGCCTGCCACCATAATCTGGCAACCATTTTTCTTGTGGGCGCCGTTTTGACAGCGGGTGAAGTAGAGTTTGGTGTATTTCGAATTCATAAAAGGCGTGCCTTCGCTTGCATTGGTGTTGATGTTTTCGTTTTCATCAGCAAGGACAGGAGTGCTCCAGTCGCCTTTACGGTCTTGTTTGGAGGTAAAGAAGTCGGCAAATTCTTGTCCAGTGATGCCGTCTTTTTCTTTGCCGGTGGCAGCGTCGCGGGTGGAAGTGAAGATGATTTCGTTGTAGTTGTTGCTGATCCAACAGGCACTAAAGTCGGAGTCTTTCGTAGAGTTCACCTTTTTCAGCTCGGTGAGCTCATATTTTGATGGGTTTTCCATCCATTCCTGAATGAGTTGTGTGGTCTCAATGCCACGCGGTCCCCTTGGGTCGTCAGGAACTTTTTGAGCATAGATCTCGTACATCTCTATGGCGTCTTTGAACTTTTCATTCATCTTATAAGTCTCGGCCAGATAGAGATATACTTCGGGATGTGTGTTAGGGTATTCTGTCTTCAGAAGACGCTTGTAGTATGGCTCGGCACGCTTGGTTAGGCCGATAAGTCGATAGCACTCACCCATTTGGAAACTGATGCGGTTGCGTTCGTCCTTGTTGCGGCGCACTTTGCGGTAGGCTTTCTTGTAGCGGTCGGCTGCCTCTGTGTATTGCTTGCGTCCAAAAGCGAGGTCGGCGTTTTTGGCAGGGTTTCTTCTTTGCGCATAGAGGTCAGTGCTCATAAAGATGAACAGGGCCGACATGAGGATAAGGAGGTATCTTTTCATAGGTGTAAACTCTCTTTTTGCAAACGCGGGAAGGGCGTTTTTATTATTGGGCAAAAGTACAATAATTCTGTCAAAACCCAATCTATTCCACTACAATTTTCTTGCACGAAACCAAACCATCAGCGGAGAAAATGCAAATGGCGTAAATTCCATTGGGCAGGGTGTCCAAATCGATTTCGTTTGTGCCTCGCACGGTCTCCACCAATTGGCCAAGGACATTGTAAATCTTCACGCTAACAACATCAACGCCCTCAATCAGCAACTTTCCGTTGGAGGGATTAGGGAACACGCTGATTTTCAAGATTCTGTTTTCGTCAACATCGAACCATTCCGCGAAAATGTCGAGGCTGAAACTGACCTTACAGTCCTCGTCGGTTCTTGCCGACAATATGCCATGTCCAAAAGAAGTTACCCAAAGTTGGCAGCTGAAACCACTTTCCGATGGCATGACCATCCAATCGGGAACGGTACACGACCAAATGAGCGTGCCAGGTGTAATACCCACTGAATCAGTTACCTTATATTCATAAATGCCATCAATGATATTGGTTGAGACATACACTTGCGACAAACCTTGAAGAACAAGTTGCAGGGCATGGTTAACGGTGAGGTCAAGGCTGACAATGCTGTCGCAGCCCGTTATGGTTTGTAGTGTTTGCTCATAATGTCCTGATGCAGTGTAAGTTTGGCCATTCCAAGTATACTCGTTGCAAGCTGTAGCCATAGTGTCATTTGTAACATCATAATTTACGGTTAATTGAAGAACAAAAAGACTGTCACAACCATCGGGATTTTGGACGGTATCGGAATAAACGCCAGTAGCATTATAGGTTTGACCGCGCCATGTGTATCTATTGCAAGCCTCAACATTTTCTGTCGTGCTAAAAGTTCCCCCCATTTCAAGTTCCAGCAACAACAAACTGTCGCAACCTTGGACACTTTCCAAAAGATGCTCATAAATACCAGATTGCGAATAGGTTTGTCCATACCAAGTGTAAGCGTCGCAGGCTTCGACGTGAATTTTTGTCGTATCGCTCTGGTTGACGGTGAGGTGCAAACTCACAATGCTGTCACAGCCATAATAAGTTTCGCCTTGTAAATCATAAACACCTGATTCCGTATAGGTTATCCCGTTGTTTTCATAAGCATCGCAAACCGAGACATATTCTTCGCTCATGTAGTTGGGATGAACGTGGATGGCTGTCGTCAAAGTGGAAACCAATACGGTTTGGCCTTGCTCGTCCTTGAAAACATCACACAAAACAGCATAATTACCTGCTTCGGTGAATGAGTGGGATATTGGGAAACCCGAAGCTGTTGTCCCATCGCCGAAATCCCAATGAGCGGCGGAGCAATCGAAATTGGTCTGCAAATCAAATTCAGGCTCGTCGTTCAGGCAAATATCGAAGCCCAAAGGATGTGCAACGGCAGTTTCATCATTCACAATAATTTGACTTACAAGGCTATGCGAATGTGTTCCCAAAGAATACGCATAACTTTCGCCTTGCCCCAATCCGTAGGCATGTGCCACAAAACCACCCAAAAGATTCGACAAAGTATGCACCCCCGACCCCAACTGAATCTTGGCAAAAGAATATTCAGGGTAACTCGCCACCTCACTGAAACGGGAAGCGATGTTTTGGCCATCCAACACCATGTTTTGGACAAATGCGGTGGCTACCACAATGTTCACATAATGAAATGTGCAATGCCCATTGATGAATATGGGAAAAGTGACATAATCAATGGTTTGCTCCAACGGACTGATGCGCACCATGGAAGGGTCGCCGATTAGTGGGTCACTTTGGTGGTATAATGCACCGGTAAGGTACATGAACACCTCCGCAGGTTCCGAAGTTTCAAGCAATATGGCAGGGGCTTCAGGTTGCATTTCAAATTCGTAGGTTTCAAAGGCATCAATGGTTGTTTGCAAAACACCGTCCACAAAAACTTGGCAGTTGTCGTTGGCTGCAGTAATGCGCACCCTGTCGTAAAACCGTCTCTCCGTATTGGTCACGATGAAACGCTTTCCCCACGTGTCTATGGGAAGCATTTGCTCAAAAATCATATCAGCAACTCCGCAAAACGGATCCGAATCTGGAATATAAGTACCTCTGTCTCCCGCAAATACAGCAATTTTCTTCCCTTCAAGGCTTCGCACCCGAGTACCCGAAAGGTTACCATCCACTTCTCCAAGAGGTACGGATTGAACTTGATAGCATTGGCCTGCATCCAATACAATGTAAAAGATATTCCCTGCATGATGTCCGCCCTTTGTGTCGCTGGTCAACTGTATTTCGACCATTGTGTTATCTTCCAACGCTAACACCGAAAACTCCGAACGCATGGCGGTGTCACCAGTGATGGAATTTGGTGCATAGCACTGCACTATATAGTCGTCCCCCAAAGCTGTGATGGGGAAAACGCATGACGCATCCAACGAATACTCGCGGAAATTGAACGCAAACAACGAAATGGAATCCGTGGCCGCCACATGCAAGCCTATGTCAAGGATGGTGTCGGAGGCCTCTTCATCGTAGGCCTGCTCAAAAGGAATTTCAAGCGTGGTTATTTGATTTACAGCGACATTGAACTCTGACGACCAGTTCGTGCGAGGATTGGTCACCGTGCCCGAACATGCCCTTTCAGCCGACATTTTTAGATACAAGGCTCTTTCTGGATGTTCCTGTTCCAGCCTCAAATTGGGCATGAAAGTCAACCAAAAATCAGTGCCGAAGGTGCTTTGCGCGATGACATTTGGCACAAAGAAAGGCGCCAAAAGCAACAAGGCGAATAATCGGTATGCCATTATGCGCAAAGTGGTTTTCATTTTTATTGCTTGATTATCAAACGATAATCGTTTCATCAGTTTATTTCAATCGCAAAGATAGGCATATTTCTGAACGCGAGCAATAATGGCAACAAAAAAATCCCGCCGTCACCAGCGGGATTTTGTTCTAATAATCAGGATTGTTCCTTTTCCGCTCCATCCGAATCCGGCAACATCTGTACATCAGCGTCTTGTGTCTCTATCGGCTTGATGTAGTCGGAGGCACGCTCGGGCGAAACTACGGAGCGACCGAGTCGGCTTTCTATGTCAGCCCTTGCATTGCAAGCCACTTCGCCACCTTCTTGCGCGGTATTGCTGGTTTGCGCCATCCCTTTTTGGTTACGTTGACGGGACAATTCTGTGGTGGTAACTTCGGCAAGGGTGTTCAAAGCCAACTCCACATTGGTCATATTGTCGCGCAGGTTCTCTTTGGTTAGGCCTTTATATCGTTTGTACTCTCCAGTGGTCATGCCGCTCCACGCCTTGGTGAGCACGTTGGTTAGGATGGCGAAGTCCTTGGGCTCGTGAATGTCTGAGCGATACCACTCGTCGGTCAGTTCCTTGCGCATTTCTATAGACCTCATTCGTTCATTAATCCAGCGGTCGCTATAACCTTGGCGTCAATAGTCCTCAACGGCCATCTGGAAGGTCAGTTCGGGGTCAATCATCTGGTCTACACGTTGGGCACCCACCTCAGCAAGCCATCGTTTCACAGGCTCGGCTTTTTTGGACGGGATAGATTGGATGAGACGGAAAATCTGCTCTAAATCAGCCACGTCGGTCATGCGTTGCTTGCCGTCGGCTGCGGGCAATTTCAACTGGTAACAATTTGTTACCGTTTCTTTACCCTCTTTTATCAGTCTACCTTTCAGCACTTTCCAATATTTTCGTGCTGTTTGATAGTCGGCACTATCGGTTAATACTTGCACTATATCCACTACTGCGAAATAATACTTTTCCTGTTCCTCATCCCAAGCTATGCGGACTTTTTTCTCATCAAAGAGTTTTATGGTTGTCTGTTGGGTCATTTTGTTCAGAAATTATACAGAGCAAAAATAAGAGAAAAGCAGAAAAAGACAAAGGAAAAAACAAAAAAATCCCGCCGTTTCCAGCGGGATTCTTTGCAAGCAGTTTAGAAGGTTAATGTATGATGTTCAATCATTTCTTCTTTGAGGCGCTTTCTTCAGTGATTTCCTTGTCTTTCTTGTTGCCCTTCATCAAGACGTATGCGAAAGGCGAAGACAGGAACACTGAAGAGAACGTACCGGCCAACACACCGACCAAAAGGGCGAAGATGAAGCCACGGATTGTGTCGCCGCCGAAAATGAAGATGGCGAGCAACACGACCAAGGTTGAACCCGAGGTGTTGAACGAACGGGTCAAGGTGCTGTTGACGGCGCTGTTCATGTTGGTTTTCCATGCGCTCTTCGGGTGCAAACCGACATTTTCACGGATACGGTCGAAGATAACCACGGTGGCGTTGATAGAGTAACCGATGACGGTCAGCACGGCTGCGATGAAGCTTTGGTCGACTTCCATGGTGAAGGGCAGGATATTGTAGAACAACGAGTACATACCCAACACAATGATGGTGTCTTGTGCCAGAGCCATAATGGAGGCCACACCATATTGCCATTTCTTGAATCGGATAGCGATGTAGACAAACATCAGTGCCAAAGCCACGATAATGGCCCAGATGGACTTACGGGTGACGTCGCTGGCAATGGTGGCACCGACTTTCTGCGTGCTCAAGATGCCCACGGTCTCGTCTTCCGAAGAGAATTGAGTCATGCTGAGGTTGTTGTTGTAAAGACCCTTCAGGCCATCATAAAGGATGGTTTGGATGACGGAGTCAACAGCGGGACTGTCGTTGTTGATTAAGAACTTGGTTGTAATCTTCACCTGTCCGTTAGTACCATAGGTCTTCACTTCAGGAGCCGACCAATCGTCAACTTCTTGGTCCTCTCTCATGGCGAGAGCTGTATGAATGGCATTCTTGTCGAAATTGACCGTGGTTAAAGCGTCACGCACCTGTTCAACCTTGATGCTGGGATCGTCAAATTGGACGACGTAGTTACGACCACCCTTGAAATCAATACCGAGGTTCAAACCGCGGATGGCGAGTGAACCCAAGCTGACTACCAAGAAGCAGATGCAGATGATGAAGAAGGTCTTGCGCATTCCGATAAAGTCGTAATGCTTGTCTTGCAAGAAGTTGCGTGTCAGATTTGTCGAGAAACTGATTTCTCTGTCTTTGTCGAGCATACGTTCGAAAATCAATCTAGAAATAAAGATTGATGTGGCTAAAGAGGTCAGGATACCGATGCAGAGGGTGACGGCGAAGCTGTGGACGGGACCTGTACCCAAGATAATCAGAATGATACCGGTAATCAAGGTGGTGACGTTACCGTCGATAATGGCGGAATAAGCGTTCTTGTAACCATCTGAGATAGCGAGTCTGATGCCCTTGCCAGCCTTGATTTCTTCCTTGATACGCTCGAAGAT
Organism: Bacteroidales bacterium; assembly: GCA_017508895.1. The sequence goes on along the minus strand of JAFWRA010000042.1, from coordinate 25,947 downwards.
AATCACGTTAGAGTCAACAGCCATACCCAAGGTCAATACGATACCTGCAATACCAGGCAGGGTCAGCACTGAGCCGAGGCATGCCAGCACACCGAACAGGAAGAATACGTTGACCAACAAGGCGATATCGGCAACAAAACCAGCCTTCTTGTAGAAGAACACCATGTAGACCAGCACCAGGATGAAGGCGAACACCATTGACCACATACCTTTTTGAACGGCTTCTTTACCGAGTGAAGGACCAACTACTTGTTCTTCCAGAATTCTAGCGGGTGCGGGCAGCTTACCGGCCTTCAGGATGTTGGCCAAGTCTTGAGCCTCTTCGATGGTCATACCGCCACCGCTGATGGACGAGCGGCCGTTCGGGATTTCACCGTTGACGACGGGGTAGGAGTAGACGTAATCGTCAAGAACGATGGCAATCTGTTTGCCGACGTTCTCACCAGTCAGACGTTTCCAGGCCTTGGCACCTTCGGGGTTCATTTGGATGGTCACTTCCACTTGGTTGCCTTGACCGTAGTCTTGACGGGCATCGGTGATGACTTCACCACCGAGAGCGCACTTGTTATCGCGCGACATCTTCAGGGCCACGAGGTCGAGCACTTCAATGCTTTCACCGTTTTCACCAGGGAATGTCTCAGGTTTCACTGTCCAAGCCAATTTGAGTTGGCGCGGGAAGATGCTCTTGGTCTCAGCCAGCATCTTATTGATGGCAGCGGTGTCTTTCACTTGAGCGATACCCACGCGGGCAGAGCCACCATTGATGGGCTGCAACTTGGCAAACAGAGGATGGTCCTGGGCCATTTGATCCAAGCTCTCATCTTCAGCAGCTTGCTCTTCGCTCTTGTTTTCGGCAAGTTGGTCCATCAGGTCGCCACTGACTGTGCTATCGGCTACAGAGCCTTCCTCGGCAATAACTTCACCGGCCTCAACGATGGTGTCGGCAACAGTTGCAGGAGTTTCTTCTTCCAAATTGCTCTGAGCCTTTCTGGTCTGGGCCAGTTTGGCATCGGCCTCAGTGAAGAACTGTTGGATCTCGGAGAAATTGTAGGTCTCCCAGAATTCGAGTTGTGCAGTACCTTGGAGGAGCTTACGTACACGCTCTGGATCCTTGATACCAGGCAGTTCGACGAGGATACGACCTGAGTTTTCCATCTTTTGGATGTTGGGTTGGGCCACGCCGAAACGGTCGATACGGGTACCCAAGATCTGATAGGAACGGTCGATGGCACCATCGCTCTCGCTCTTCAAAACCTTCAGCACATCGTCGTTGCTTGAGTTGATGTTGATGCCTTTGTCCTTGAACTCATATAAGAAGATGGAGACAAGGCTGGCATTGGGATCAACCTCCTTGAAAGCCTCACCGAACAAGGTGACAAAATCGCCCTTGCTCTCTTCCTGTCTCTTGGTAGCCAATTCCATGGCTTTCAGGAAGGTGGGGTCCTGCGAGTCGCCCGACAAGGCTTTAACGATGTCTTTCACTGAGACTTCAAGGGTGACGTTCATACCGCCCTTCAAGTCCAAACCTAAGTTGATTTCTCTTTCTTTTGCATCGCGATAGGTGAACTTCTTGACACCCAAGTTGTACACATTCACGTTGCTAACCGAGTCAAGATAATACGTTTCCTTCTGGTCTCTCAGAAGATTGAACTGTGACTCGTCTCCATTTGCCAGTTTGGTAGCCTCGGCTTCTGCAAACTTCTCTGCTTTCTTTTCCACACGCTTGGTCACCAAGGTGAAGGAAAGCTGGTAGAGAAAGATGAGCGAGAAGATAATGGCTATCGTCCTGATTGCTCCTTTGTTTTGCATTGTAAAACTGATTTAATTATTTGACTTTTAATTTGTTAAATTTTCTATTTTAACCATTTTACTCAATTATGAGCCTGCAAAAATAGGATTTTTCTTTTTAATCCCCAAAAAATACTTTTTTCTGCCAATTTTTTTATTACTTGATAATACACAAAAGTGTGTTGTAATTATTTGTTATACAATTATTTATACTTTAACCATTTAAATATTTCTTTGTATGAAAGTTTTTTTCCATACATCAAAATGCCGGTGCGGTAGATTTTGCCTGCAATCCAGGTCATCAGAATGAAGGTGCCGGCCAATAGAATCACCGAAACCACGATTTGCCAGATGGGCACGCCGAATGGAATCCTCACCATCATGGAGATGGGAGAGGTGAAAGGTATCATTGACAGCCAGATGGACAGACTGCTGTCGGGGTTGTTGACGATGTAAAACGATGATATGATTGCAACAATCAAAGGTACGGTGACGGGTAACGTGAATTGCTGCGCATCTGTGTTGTTGTCAACCAAAGATCCAATGGCGGCATAAAGGGTAGCATACAACAAATAGCCCATCACGAAGAAAATCAGGAAGGTGGTGATGATGGTGCCGAAATCGATGGAATGAACAATTTGCAGGATGCTCTGCACGCTTTCGTTACTCATGATGTCGTTGGAGGTGATTTCTTGGCTCATCACAGTGCCCGAAGAAATCATCTCAGGATTGCTGATGCCAATGAAAGCACTGAATCCAACGTAGAGAACAATCGTTAATAGAATCCACATCACGAACTGTGTGAGGGCCACCAGTGAAACGCCAATGATTTTGCCCATCATGAGTTGGAACGGCTTCACCGAACTGATGATGACCTCGATGATGCGGCTGGTTTTTTCTTCCGACACGCCTTGCATCACTTGACCTCCGAAGAAAATGATGAACATATAGACCAACATGGCCAATAATATGCCGAGAGTGAATTGCACCTTGGTGAAGGTCTCTTTCTCATTGCCTTTTTCGTCCATCCGCATGACAGAAAGGTTGACATTGGTCTTGACCGCGCTGACAATCTCAGGGTCAACACCTTGGGCCATCAACTTTTGGTCTTCGATTTCTTTCTCCATCACGCTGCTGATGTAGGTCTCCACTTCTATGGGCACTTGTCGAATGCTGTAAACCACCGCATTCGACGGGATGTTGAGTTGGGTGGGCGGCACATAAAGAGCCATGTCGAACACGCCGTTTTTCACCATCTCCTTTACGGAGTCAATTGGTTGGCCTGGCATAGGGATGAAGGTGTGCTCTTTGGTGTTGTTGAAGCGGTCCTCGAACCATTGACTTTCGTCAACCACTGCAATGCGCAAATGCTCCTCATGGGAGTTGAGCGCCAGCATTATGGGGATAATATAGATGGCAGCCATGAGGATGGGACCCAGGAAGGTCATGATGAGGAAGCTGCGTTTGCGCACGCGAGTCAGGTATTCGCGCTTGATGATAAGTCCGATCTTGTTCATGAGGCTTGGTTTTGAGATTGAACTTCTTGGATGAAGATGTCGTTCATCGAGGGTAGCACTTCCTTGTAGGAAACTAGTTGCCCGATTTGGAGCAGCTGGGTCAATAGTTCGTTAGGCGATTCGCTGAAGGTAGTCAGCTTCATCTCATTTTCAACCTCGGTAGGTTCCACCTTTATATTATTATAGGTGTCGCCTAAGGCATAAATCGGCTGAAAGTCGTCGGTGCGGAGGATGATTTCTCTTTTGTGGGTGTCGTGTTGTCGCTTGATGTCGCCGACTTTGCCTTGCAAGATGCTCCTACCTTTATTAATTAAGGTGATGCTGTCGCAAAGTTCCTCGACGGAGGCCATGTTGTGGGTGGAGAGGAGTATGGTTGCACCTTTGTCGCGCAAACCGAGGATGGATTCCTTCAGCAGGTTGGCATTGATGGGATCGAAACCGCTGAAAGGCTCGTCGAAGATGAGAATGTCAGGCTCGTGGATAATGGTGGTGATGAACTGAACTTTTTGTTGCATGCCTTTGCTGAGTTCTTCGACTTTCTTGTCCCACCAACTGCCGATTTCAAACTTGTCGAACCATTCCTTAAGCCTTTTCTGGGCATCGGCTTTTTTTATGCCTTTCAGTTCGGCAAGATAGATGGCTTGTTCACCGACTTTCATTTTTTTGTAAAGGCCTCGTTCCTCGGGCAGGTATCCGATGCGTGCAATGTGCTTTTGGTTGAGCTTTTCGCCACTAATTAGCACTTCACCTGTGTCGGGGGCGGTGATTTGGTTGAGGATGCGTATAAGGGTGGTTTTGCCCGCACCATTGGGACCCAAAAGGCCGTAAATGCAGTGCTCTGGAATGTCAATGCAAATACGGTCTAAAGCGACATGGTCGGCATAACGTTTTGTGACCTCGTTGACGGATATTTTAGTCATATTGGTAATTAAGAATGCGGAAATCGCAGATTCATCTAGTTAATGCGGAATGCGGAATGACGCAAATCGAAGATAGGCTTCGCTCTCATTCAGCATTCAGCATTTATAATTCCGCATTTTAGTTAAAGTAATCCTTAATCTTACTGAAAAAACTCCTTTCTTCAGCGGTTGGATTAGGCTTGAAGTTCTCTGATTGGGCGAGTTGCTGCAACAGTTCCTCTTCCTTTTTGTTGAACTTCTTCGGAATCCAAACATTCACGTTGACGAGCATGTCGCCGTTACCATAACCGTTGAGGATGGGCAAGCCTTTGCCTCTTAGCCTCAGTACCTTACCACTCTGTGTGCCAGGAGCGATTTTTACACGTACCTTGCCGTCTACGGTGGGTACTTCGGCTTGCGTGCCCATGATGGCCTCAGGTATGGTGATGAACAGGTTGTAGATCAACGTGCTCTCATCGCGCTCAAACTCGGGATGGGCTTCTTCCTCAATGAGGACGAGCAGGTCGCCATTGATGCCGTTGTGCGGGCCGGCATTGCCTTTGCCACGCACGGTGAGCTGCATGCCTTCACCCACGCCGGCAGGGATGTCAATCTCAATGATTTCATCACCTTTCATGATGCCTTCGCCACCGCAATGTGTACATTTCTTCTTGATGATGGTGCCGCGTCCGTTGCAGGTAGGACACACCGAAGCGGTCTGCATTTGTCCGAAGAAGCTGTTGACGGTCTGCACCACTTGACCGCGACCGTGGCAGGTGGGACAGGTTTCTGTCGAACCATCTTCAGAGCCGCTACCATGGCAATGTGAGCAAGCCACATATTTGTTCACCTTGATTTTCTTCTTCGTGCCGTGAGCGATTTCCTGCAAGTTGAGTTTTACCTTCACGCGGAGGTTGGAACCGCGTTGCTTCATGGTGCCGCCACGGCTGCCGCCGCCTCCGAAGCTGCTGAAGCCACTGAAGCCGCCGCCACCAAAGTCGAAACCACGACCGAACACGCTGTTCAGGATGTCGTTCAGGTCGAAGTCGCCGAATCCACCGAATCCGCTGCCACCGCTGGCTGAACCACCATCCATGCCAGCAAAACCGTAGCGGTCGTAACGCGCCTTCTTGTTCTCGTCACTCAGCACGGAATATGCCTCCGAGGCTTCCTTGAAGTTTTCCTCGGCGGTCTTCTTCTCGGCGTCGGTGCCGTTCACCCACTTGTCCGGATGCCATTTTAAGGCAGCCTTACGGTAGGCGCTCTTTATCTCGTCAGGCGTGGAGTTCTTGTTGACCCCTAACACCTCATAGTAATCTCTTTTTTCTGCCATTCTTGATTCCTTTCTTAGTTACCGACAACGACACGTGCAAACCGTATCACCTTGCCGTTCAGCTTGTAGCCTTTTTGTATGACGTCTAAGACCTTGCCCTTCTTATCCTCTTCAGGAGCAGGAATCATCGTCAAGGCTTCATGTTCGTCGGTGTTGAATTCGACCCCCATTGCCTCGATTTCCTCCAAGCCTTTCTTCTTCAAAGTGTCTTTCAATTTGTTGAAAATCAAGGTAACGCCTTGTAAGTCGGCCTCATTGCCGTTCTTTTCCATGTTTTGCAGAGCACGTTCAAAGTCATCAAGTACGGGCAAGATCTCTTTGATGACGTTTTCGGAAGCTGTGACGGTCAGGTCAAGTTTTTCCTTTGCAGTGCGCTTGCGGAAGTTGTCGAACTCCGAGAATAGGCGTAAATATTTGTCGTTCAGTTCGGCATACTTGGCTTTTTCTTCCTCCAAGGCCTTCTCTTGGGCATGACGAATCTTGAACCGTTTTGACTTTTTGTCCGAAACCTTGTCAGCGGATTCTTCCTTTTTCTCATCGGTGGATTGCTCTTTGATGGGCTCTTGCTTGTTCTCCATGTTGGGATTGACGGTGTCTTTCAAGGCATCGTCTTGATTCTTAACGTTTTCGTTTTCTGTCATGATATGTGTGTTTATTATTATTTTCTATTTTGCGCTAAGGCATATCAAATCTTTTGCCAAAGGGTGTACTTTGACAAAATGGCAGATGGGAAGGATAGGGCTTAAAGGCGTTCGATGACTGGACCATCAAGGCTGAGGGCATTGACGCGCTTGTCGATATATTGGTAGCCACGTTCGATCTGGTCGCTGTTGTCGATGATGCTGTAGCCATCGGCAGAGAGGGCGGCTATAAGTAGGGCTACACCAGCGCGGATATCGGGGGAGGCCATGCGGATGCCACGCAGAGCATGGGCATGGTCAAGGCCGATGACATTGGCGCGGTGCGGGTCGCAGAGGATGATTTGTGCACCCATGTCAATGAGTTTGTCGACGAAGAACAATCGGCTCTCAAACATCTTCTGGTGGATGAGCACAGTGCCTTTGGCTTGTGTGGCTACTACGAGTACGATACTAATGAGGTCGGGCGTGAAGCCTGGCCAGGGCGCATCGGCCACGGTGAGGATGCTGCCGTCCATAAAAGTCTGCACCTCATAATGGTCTTGGGCAGGAATGAAGATGTCGTCGCCATGGTATTCCATTTGTATGCCAAGTCGGCGAAATACGTCGGGAATGATGCCTAATTGAGCAATGCCAGCGTTTTTAATGGTGATTTCAGAACCCGTCATTGCGGCCATACCGATGAAGCTGCCCACCTCAATCATGTCGGCAAGCAGCGTGTGTTCCGTGCCATGCAATCGGCTTACGCCATTGATAGTCAAGAGGTTGGAACCAACGCCCTTGATATCGGCACCCATGCTGTTGAGCATGGTGCAGAGTTGCACGAGATAAGGCTCACAGGCAGCGTTGAAGATGGTGGTGGTGCCTTGGGCCAATACTGCCGCCATGACGATATTGGCCGTACCGGTTACGGAGGCCTCGTCAAGGAGCATGTAGCAGCCTTTTAGTTCGCCGCGTTGCACCTCGACTTCATATGAGTTGAAATCAAAGATGGCGCCGAGTTTCTGGAGACCAATGACATGTGTGTCCAATCTGCGTCGACCGATTTTATCGCCACCCGGCTTGGGCATGTAGGCCTTGCCGAAGCGTGCCAACATCGGGCCGGTCATCATAACGCTACCTCTAAGCTTTGAGGCGGTTTTTTGGTAGGCACTCAGGTGGAAGTAGTTGAAGTTTATGGACTTGGCTTGTAATACAATGTCATGTCTAGTAGGTCGCTCCACTGTAACGCCCATGCCTTCCAACAGAGCAATCAAGTTGTTGATGTCGAGGATGTCGGGCAGGTTGTGGATGGTGACTTTTTCCTCGGTAAGCAGGCAGGCACAAAGAATCTGCATGGCCTCGTTCTTTGCACCTTGCGGGATGATTTCGCCTTGCAGCTTGCAGCCGCCTTTGATTTTCAGTGATGCCATTTTTTTCAGAATTAAGAATGTAGAATTAAGAATGCTGAATTAGGAATGCACGAGTAATTCTGCATTCTACATTCTGCATTCTGCATTCATCATTTGTAATTAAAGTTTCCCAAGTTCCTGCATACGTTTCTTATACGCTGGATTATTGGGGTTGTTCATGTTGGCCTTCAGGTTTGGCACTTTTTTCTTTTTCTTCCTGCCTTGCTGTTGCTGCTGCTGTTGTTTGGCTTGAGGCTGGCCTTTTACAGTCATGTCGCCGTTGTTGTTCAGCTTCGACTCGTCGGCGATGACGAGGCGTCCGCCACTGATTTTTTTCAGATCGTCGATGATAACTTGGTCGTTAACGACACTCTTGTTCCAATCCAGATAGTTACGTTTCATCTGACTGGCTAAAGAATACGCGAGGGCTTCACGAATCTCGTCGTTCTCCTCTCGCGAGGCTGCCTCAATCATCTTGATGAGGTATTGGCCATAGTGTCCGTATTTGATGTCGTTATTCTGATAACCAATATGTTGAGGTTTTCTTTGTTTTTCCATTGGGACGGGCGGAGCGTAAGGGCTGTCCACATCGAGTTGGTAGCCTGAAATCATATAGAGATGGTCCCAAAGCTTGTGTTCATAGTCGCTCGACTGCTTGATGCTCGGGTTCATCTGCACCATCACGCTGATGATGTATTTGGCGGCCTCGGTGCGCTGTTCGCGGTCTTCAATCTCTGGCAACTTCTTGATCATTTCTTGTATGCAACGGCCATATTCCGAGATGACAATTTGCTCTTTTTCTGTATTATAGGTTAATCCAATTCTGTCCATTGTATTACAATTTTAGTGCAAAAGTATGAATTTTTATTTGATTATCGCCAAACGTGCGAACTTTAACATGAGCATCTTTACACCGGCAGTGTCAAAATGCACTGAGGCCTTCTTATTCGCTCCAGCGCCATCAATGCTTAAAATAGTGCCAGCACCGAACTTCTGATGCATCACCCTCATGCCTTCCTGCAAGAGGTCAGGGTTGGACGGTTCAAAGTTTTGTGGTACAGTGGGCTGGCTGTAACTTGGCCTTGTCATCGATGGTGTGCTCTCTAACTTGCGGAAGCCGTGTTCGCTGAAGCGTCCGAAGGACCTTTCACTCGTTGGCGAAGTGCCTTTAAATGAAGCTTTTTGTGTCTGTTCGATGAGATTAGCGTCAATTTCATCGACGAAGCGCGAACGCTCGCTGAGGGTGAGGTTGCCGTAACGGTAGCGTTGCTCGGCATAGCTCAAGGTGAGCTTGGTCATGGCGCGGGTGATGGCCACGTAGAACAGACGGCGTTCCTCTTCCAGCTCTTCTCTTGTGCTGAGGCTGAGGATGCCAGGGAAGAGGTTCTCTTCCATGCCCACGACATAGACATAAGGGAACTCCAAGCCCTTGGCTGAGTGTACAGTCATCAGGCTGACGAAGTCCTCCTCGGGGTCGTCTTTCTTCATCTCGCTGTCAGTGAGTAAAGCCACGTCTTCCATGAACTGCACCAAGTCGACGCGGGCAGTTTCGCCTGTGGTCTCATCCACTTGTCGGTCGCTGAATTCCATGATGGCATTGAGCAATTCCTCCACATTTTCGACCCTCGAGACGCCCTCTGGTGTGTCGTCTTCCTTCAGCACTTTGATGAGTCCTATGGTATTGGTGATGTGTTTGGCCAATTCGAAGGCATTCATCTTTTCTTGCAGTGACTGGAAGCTCTTGATCATCACCATGAAGTCGCGGAACTTGTTGACCGTGCCCATGTTGAAGTCTTGCGGAAACACGTTGTTCTCCATGCATTTCCAGATGCTCAAGCGCTGTTCGTTGGCGACGACCATCATACGCTCGATGCTGGTCTTGCCGATGCCACGGGCAGGGTAGTTGATGATGCGCAAAAGCGCCTGTTCGTCCTCGGGATTGATGACGACGCGGAAATAGGCCAGCAGGTCCTTGATTTCCTTGCGGTCGTAAAACGAGAGACCACCATATATTTTATAAGGTATGTTCTGCTTGCGCAGTGCCTCTTCCATCGAACGGCTCTGGGCGTTGGTGCGGTAGAGGATGGCGAAGTCTTTGTTGGCTAAGTGGCGGCTCATCTTGTAGCCGAAGATGCTATTGGCCACCAAGGTGCCTTCCTCGGTGTCGCTGTTGGCGTGGATGAGGCCAATGAGTTCGCCTTTCTCCTTGTCGCTCCACACCTTTTTCTTGATTTGGTCTTTGTTGTGTGCAATGACAGCGTTCGAAGCGTTGACGATGTTCTGGGTGGAACGGTAATTTTGTTCCAGCCTAATTAACTTATAATCAGGATAATCATTCTTGAAGTTGAGGATATTCTGGATGTTGGCACCACGGAAGGCATAGATGCTTTGTGCGTCGTCGCCCACCACGCAAATGTTCTCAAACAGTGCCGCGATACGCTTTACGATGAGGTATTGGGCGTAGTTGGTGTCCTGGTACTCGTCGACGAGGATGAACTTGAAATGGTTTTGGTATTTGTAGAGCACGTCAGGGTTGTCGCGCAGAAGGACGTTGGTGAAATAAAGGATGTCATCGAAATCCATGGCGTTGGCGCGGTGCAGGCGCTCGTTGTAGAGCTTGAACAGCTGTGCGATGAGCGGCTTGTTCGACTTGCGGTCGGTTTCTTGAATCTCCGGGTCGTTGGCGTAGTCTTCTGGAGAGTAAAGGCTCGACTTGGCCGCTGAGATACGCGACAGCACTTGCTTGGCGGGGTAGACCTTGGCGTCGAGGCTCAAGTCTTTGAGTATCTGCGTGATGAGAGCCTTCGAGTCATCAGTATCGTAAATCGAAAAATTGCTCGTGAAACCAATCTTTTCAGCCTCGATGCGCAAAATCCTTGCAAAGATGGAGTGGAAGGTGCCCATCCACACATTGCGGGCGTCACTCGCGTTGACGAGTTGCATGATGCGTTCTTTCATCTCGCGGGCGGCCTTGTTGGTGAAGGTGAGGGCCATGATGCTGAAGGGGTCGATGCCCTCTTGGATCATGTAGGCGACGCGGTAGGTGAGGGCACGGGTCTTGCCCGAGCCGGCACCGGCAATCACCATCACGGGGCCTTCTATAGTGGTAACGGCCTCTCTTTGAGGCTCGTTGAGGTCTTTCAATAGGTCAATCATGGGTTTCTCGTTTGGTCGGCAAAGATAATGAAAATAGTTTAGAATTGATGGCATAAGGTTTAGTGTAGTTAAAAGTTTTGGATTGTTGGGCTGTCACACCGTGGTAGCTAATATAGATTGTAGGGTTGTCCTATCATGGCAGCTGTATATGATTTCCGTTTGTTTTTGGTTTTCACATTATTTTGTGTATTTTTGCAGCATAAAACACAATCCACCCTATGCCGAATAACAAGATAAAAGGTAGCCTAAGTGGCATCGTCGATAAGATGAATAAGGCGTATGAAGGTCTGATAGGAGAGGGCTTCAATCTTGGAATGGACAGACGCGTCGTGCCTGTGATGGTCGACGGTGCGGTGACAGGTTGGAAGATGCAGCGCCTCAATGATGGAGTCTGGGTGGACCTCGACGAGAAACCTTTCGCTACCATGGAGGAGCTGATTGCGTTTTATAAAGACAACGATTGACACGCGGTTGACACGGCAGGCCATTTTTGGGGTATGAAAAAGACCTAACTGATTGGAAATCAATTAGGTCTATTTTTGAATTTCGTGACCCGGCTGGGGCTCGAACCCAGGACCCCAACATTAAAAGTGTTGTGCTCTACCTGCTGAGCTACCGAGTCATCCTTGCTTTTTGCGGGTGCAAAAGTACAGCTTTTTTCGTTATCCCTGACTTTTTCAGCCAATTTTTTTTCATTCGTCCAACAATCCCTTGCCTTGACGAATGATAACTATATCATTATCAGTGCAATCCACAACGGTACTTTCTTCGTTCTCGCCCGCACCACCGTCGATGACGATGTCTACCAAGTCCTTGTAACGGTCGTGAATCTCTTCAGGGTCGGTGAGGTAAGGGTTGATTTCGTCTTCTTCGTCGGCCAAAGAGGTGGTCATGATAGGACTCCCGAACTCCTTCACGATGTTCGTTATGATTGGTTGGTCGGGGATGCGGATGCCGATGGTCTTCTTCTTGCTCTGGAAGATGCGTGGAATGTTGTTGTTGGCTTCCAAAATGAAGGTGAAAGGCCCTGGCAAATTGCGCTTCATCATCTTGAACACGTCGTTATTGATGGGCTTGGTGAACTCACTCAACATGCTGAGGTCGTGGAAGATAAACGAGAAGTTGGCCTTCTCCTTCTTGATGCCTTTGATTTGGCAGATGCGTTCGAAGGTACGCGGGTTGTTGATGCAACCTCCCAAACCGTACAAGGTGTCGGTAGGGAAGATGATGGTACCGCCGTCGGCCAAGCATTCCAAGATCATCTTGACATAGCGCGGGTTGGGATCGGTAGGGTAGAGTTTGAGTATCATAGATTTATGAAAAAAAACGCGCAAAAATACAAAAATGTTACGGAACCAAGGTGAAATTCTGTATTTTTGCAGTCCATCTACGGGGTAGTTCCCGCAGATGTTTTTTGTTTTATCACCTAAATTGAAAACACTATGGGCGGTTTTTTTGGCACTGTTTCCAAACATCCTTGCGTGAAGGATTTATTCTATGGTATTGATTATCATTCACATCTTGGCACCAAGCGTGCGGGTATGGTAACCTACGACGGCGAATTGTTTCACCGTTCGATTCACGATATTGAAAACTCCTATTTTCGCACGAAATTTTGCGATGAGTTAGGTAAGTTTGTAGGCAATATTGGTATCGGTGTCATCAGCGATACGGATGCTCAACCCATTGTGGTCAACTCGCATTTAGGTAAGTTTGCTATTGCTACAGTAGCAAAAATCAACAATTTGGACGAGTTGGTCGAGCATTGTTTGGATCAACGTCAGCATTTTGCAGAGCTGAGCTCGGGTGCCACTAACCCCACAGAACTGATGGCCCTGCTTATCACACAAGGAGAGGACTTCGTCGATGGTATCCAAAACGTATATAATAAGGTGAAAGGCTCGTGCTCCATGATTATCATGACTGCTGACGGCATCATCGCCGCCCGCGACTATTACGGACGCACACCTATTATTGTTGGAAAGAGTGAGGAAGGTTATGTGGTAGCCTCCGAAAGCCATAGTTTCATCAATCTCGATTATGCGACTTGCTACAATGTTGGTCCTGGTGAGATTGTCAAGGTAACACTCGATGGTATTCAGCAGCTTTTGCCACCAAGCCCAAAGAAGCAGGTGTGCTCTTTCCTGTGGATTTATTATGGTTATCCAGCTGCTGACTATGAGGGTATTAACGTGGAAGAGGCTCGTTATAACGAAGGTCGCGAGATGGGCAAGCAAGACTACTTCGATCTCGACTATGTCTCTGCCATTCCTGATTCCGGTATTGGAATGGCGTTGGGTTATTCCAATGTGCGTAAGGTTCCCTATTTGCGTGGCGTGGTGAAATACACCCCCACCTGGTCACGCAGCTTCATGCCTGTCAACCAGAGCCAGCGCGAGCATGTGGCCAAGATGAAGCTGATTCCCAACCGAGCCTTGCTCGAAGGCAAGAAAGTGGCCTTTTGCGACGACAGCATCGTGCGTGGCACCCAGCTGCGTGACAACGTAAAGATGCTCTACGACTATGGTGCCAAGGAGGTGCATGTGCGCATCAGTTGTCCGCCATTACTTTTCGGTTGTCCTTTCCTCAATTTCTCTGCTTCCAAGAACATCATGGAGCTTATTACCCGTCGTTGCATCGAAGAGATGGAAGGTGACGACAACCGTAAAATAGAAAAATACTGTGACCCGACAAGCCAGGAATATGCCAACCTCGTGGAGATGCTACGCAAACATGTCGGTGTGGATTCTTTGAAATTCAATACCTTGGAGAGCGTTGTACGTGCCATTGGCCTGCCCAAGTGCGACCTCTGCACGCATTGCTTTGATGGGTCGAGCTACGGGCACGAGTAAAATTTTTCGATTTTTGCTTGCCAATCCAAGAAAAGTCCGTACTTTTGCATCGGGTAAGTCTTATACGACCAGCTCCCTCTGAAATCCCCCAGGACAGGAATGTAGCAAGGGTAGGAGGTTGTAGCGGTGCGATATGAGTAGCTTACCCTTCTTTGTTTTATCACTATGAAAAAAGTCCACTTTATTGCCATAGGCGGGAGTGCCATGCACAACCTCGCCATTGCCTTGCACCGCAAGGGTTATGAAGTCACGGGTTCGGATGATGAGATCTTCGAACCTTCCAAGTCACGCTTAGCCAAAGAAGGCATCCTGCCTCCGCAATGGGGCTGGTATCCCGAGAAACTGGATAAGTCATATGATGCCGTCATCCTCGGCATGCACGCCCGTATCGACAACCCTGAACTTGTCCGTGCCCAAGAATTGGGTCTGAAGGTGTATTCCTATCCCGAATACCTCTACGAGCAGGGCAAGGACAAGACGCGTATCGTTGTCGGCGGTAGCCATGGCAAGACGACCATCACCTCCATGATTCTTCATGTGCTTAAGCATGTCGGCATCGAGACTGATTTCATGGTCGGGGCGCAGTTGGAAGGCTTCGATGTGATGGTACGCCTCAGCGAGACAGCGAAATATATGGTGATGGAAGGCGACGAATACCTCACTTCGCCCATTGACCGCGTACCGAAGTTCCATCACTATCATCCTCATGTTGCGGTGATTAGTGGCATCGGCTGGGATCATGTCAATGTCTTCCCGACATTTGACAACTATCTCGAACAATTCCGCATTTTTGTCCGCACCATTGAGCCAGGTGGTTGCTTGATTTACGACCAAACCGATGTTGAGGCCGAAAAGATTGCCCAAGGCGCACAGTGCCGTACCTTCGGCTATGGCGTGCATCCCTTTGAGAGCAATGGCATCAAGACGACCTTGCTCTTGCCTGACGGCAGTAGAAGGGAAGTGGGCATCTTTGGCAGCCATAACATGAAGAATATCAATGCGGCACGTTTGGTCTGCCAACAACTCGGCGTGACCGATGTGCAATTCTATGAGGCCATTGCGTCTTTCAAAGGTGCAGCCCGACGCTTGGAACTGTTGTTCGACAATGGCGACAACTTCGTCTTCCGCGATTTTGCCCACGCACCTTCAAAGGTGAATGCCAGCGTGAAGGCCTTGCGCGAACAGTTCCCTGAGAAACATTTGATTGCAGTCTTTGAGTTGCACACCTATAGTAGCCTTAGTGAAGTTTTCATCGACCATTATCGCGATGCCTTGAAACTGGCTGACACGGCGATTGTCTTCTACGACCCACATGCCGTGGCCATCAAAAAGCTGGAACTCATGCCTGATTCGCGTATCGTTGAAGGCTTTGGTCGTACTGACTTGAAGGTCGTGCATAACAAGGCGGAGCTGGTCGCCTTATTAGAAAAAGGCCAACGACATAATGTCATTGGCGCTTTCATGAGTTCTGGCGACTTCAACGGTCTGACGACCGATGATTTGAAGGCCTTGTACGATTAAATGTCGAAAGTGCTATCCTCGATTTTGGTGTTATATTTCTCGTTTTCAAGGGTAAAGGTATCGATAGAATCTTTGTAGTCAATCAACACGATTTCCTTGAGAAGCAGGCTTTCCCTATCGTATCGGAAAATGGCTTGCTTAAGGCCGATGCCTATCAGTAATTTCTTTTTCGTGGTGAAGTAGACAATGTGGAAATGCTCGTCCGATTCTGTTTGTAGGGTGAAATTGTTTTCTTCGGCCAAGTCTTCGCAACGACCTTGTAGTGCATAGAGAAAGGCACGGGTCAACGAGCGGATGGGGCCATTCCACATCCTGAAAGTGCCATGGAAGATGCCGATGTCCACCTTGATATGGTTGTCATTGACAATCATGTAACTGTCGTTTTCAAAGATGGCAGAGAACTTGTCGGAGAAGCTATAATAAAAAGCCCCGTCCTTTTCGATGGTCTTGTCGGTTTTCTGAGTGTGGTTGTGTATGTTAGCCTCAACGGTGGTGATATTGGTATTGGCACTCTTTATGCTGTCCAAAAGGGTGAGATTTTGTGCCCGCATTGGCATTGAAAAGAGAATCACTGTTAGGAAAACAAGTACTTTTTTCATGGATTTGTATTAAAAGAAAAAATGGTGCAGCGAAGCCGTGCACCATTTCTTCATTTATAGAATTATTTATCCAAACTCATTAGGAATTCTTCATTGTTGATCGTCTTGGCAACGCGGTCTTTCAGGAACTCCATGGCCTCAAGCGGCGTCATGTCGGCGAAGTGGTTGCGTAGTGCCCAAACGCGAGCCAGCGTACGTTCGTCGACCAACAGATCGTCGCGGCGTGTGCCCGAAGCAACGATGTCGATGGACGGGAAGATGCGCTTGTTCGACAAACGGCGGTCAAGTTGCAATTCCATGTTGCCTGTGCCCTTGAATTCTTCGAAGATGACTTCGTCCATCTTGGAGCCTGTGTCAATGAGGGCGGTGGCCAAAATGGTCAGTGAGCCCCCGTTTTCAATCTTACGTGCGGCGCCGAAGAAACGCTTCGGTTTCTGCAAAGCATTGGCTTCCACACCACCGGTGAGCACCTTGCCTGATGCGGGCGAAACGGTGTTGTAGGCGCGGGCAAGACGAGTGATAGAATCCAAAAGGATGACTACATCGTGACCGCATTCAGTGAGACGCTTGGCCTTCTCCAGCACGATGTTAGCAATCTGCACATGTTTGGAGGCAGGCTCGTCAAATGTGGATGCGATGACCTCGGCGTTTACGCTGCGTTGCATGTCGGTGACTTCCTCGGGACGTTCGTCGATAAGAAGGATGATGAGGTAGACCTCAGGATGGTTGGCCGCAATGGCGTTGGCCACCTCTTTTAATAAGACAGTCTTACCCGTCTTAGGTTGGGCCACAATCAAGCCACGCTGACCTTTGCCGATAGGGGCGAAGAGGTCCATGATACGGGTTGAGATAGTGCAGCCTTTGTGTCCTGTGATATTGAATTTCTCGTTCGGGAAAAGAGGAGTGAGGTAGTCAAAGGGAATGCGGTCGCGCACTTCTTCGGGACGACGGCCATTGATGAGGTCGACTTTCACCAAGGGGAAATATTTCTCGCTGGTCTTGGGTGGACGGATGACGCCGAGAATGGTGTCGCCTGTCTTCAGCCCCATCAGCTTGATTTGCGATTGTGAGACATATATGTCGTCGGGAGAAGGTAGGTAGTTGTAGTCTGAAGAACGGAGGAATCCGAAGCCTTCTGGCATGATTTCAAGCACGCCTTCGGCTTTAACACTGCTGTCGAATTGATTGAGCAGGTCATCGCGGCGAGGACGCTGTTCAATACTACGTTCCCCTCGCTCAATCTTTTCTTGCTTGGAAGCGGTATCTTCTTCTGTTATTGGTTTTTCTTCCACGACGTTTTCTGCTTCAGCAGCAGGGGTGTCTTTGACAGGAGCACTTTCTTCCTCGTTCTCGTGGATGCGTTTGCGCTTTTGCTTGAAGCTCTCTTTTTTCTCACGAACGGATTTCGTCTCAACGGCTTCTTCAATAACCTGAGCCTCAGGAGTTACAACAGCTTCTTCCACAATAGGCTGGGCAGGCTTTTCTTGCTTTGGAACAGGATTCTGCACAGTCTGTGGTGTGTTGTTTTTCAACCATTCGCCGACGTTGGCTTCTGCTTCTTTGTTGATGCGAGGACGTTTGGTACGTTTGCTTTGTTGGGTATTATTGTTGACAGGCTCTTTGGCTTCTTCAATAGGTTTGGCAGGCGCTTTGGCTGGCTCTTTCACTTCCGTTTCACTCGCGGCCGGTTTTTCAACTACAGGCGTCGCTTTCGATTCAGTTTTTTCGGATTTTGGCGCCTTTTGTTTTGCCTTTTTTGGCTTTTCGGTTTTTTTGATGTCTGGATGATCCACTTGATGGTCGATGATGTCGTAAATGAGTTGCATTCTGTCTCTGTTCTCGTCATCGATGCCCAATTCCGTGGCAATGATTTTGAGGTCGTCTAACGACTTCTCTTGAAGTTCAAAAATGTTATACATAAATAGTGGACTTGTGAATTCCGAATGGAATAGTTGTCTTGATACAATATTATTCTTTGGGACTGTTTTGTGAGTTCATATAACGTGAATAACCTCACAAAAGTGGCGCAAAGGTAGACTTTTTTTTTGAAATGGCAATTTTTTCGAATAAAAAACCAAATATTTCGTGGTTTTTCAATGCTTTTTCATTCAGAATTCTTTTTTAAAGCTGGCGTTTGATGGTAAAATCGTATTTTTGCACCCAAATTAAATCTAAGAGTTATGTCACAAAGATTGCAATCCATTTTCTTTTTCCTATCTGCACTGCTGTTTGCGTTGCTGTTTTTCCTTCCGTTAGCTGAGTATCTTGGCGAGACTAATATTTTGACATTTAATGTGTTCGGTATTGAGTCTGGCATTCCTGGAGGAACGGTGCCTTATCCCAAAACATTCAGTTTGCCAGTCCTGATTTTGGCGGTTACTGCGATTCTCTTGAGCGGCTATCTGGCTATGGGCTTGTTCCGTGCCGTGAAATTGGCGCAGTTTGTCAAGCTGCACAAGATAGCACGCATCGACATTATTGTTATCGTGGCTTGGATTGCGGTGGTTTTTGGCTATTACATCCGCGTGATTGGCAATCCCATAGGTGCCGACCCGACTTTCAAGGTGGGTGCTTTTCTGCCTTTAGTTGCCTTGTTGTTGACCATTGCTGCCGCCTCTGGATTGAAGAAGGATATCAAAAAGGTGCGTTCCACCGACCGTATCCGCTAAGGGAACTGAATTAGCAAAACGAAGGCCGACTTCCGTGGGAGCCGGCCTTTTCGTTTCAAATGACCTTGTTTCGGTCAAGCTGGAAGATTTCCATGTCCTTGAAGGTCTTCCCGTCGATGGCCATTCGGATGAAGGTGATTTGCTTGTGAAATCCTGAATTGCCTGCTGCTCCTGGATTGACGTGGAGCAAATCCAGTTTCTTGTCGTATATTACCTTTAATATATGTGAATGGCCACAAATATACAGGTTGGGTTTCTTTGTTTCGAGAATATACTTCACCTCAGGCATGTAATGTCCTGGATAGCCGCCGATGTGGGTCATGTAGACGTCAACGTCTTCCACGTGGAAAAACAAGTCCTCGGGATATTGTAGGCGAACAATATGATCGTCGATATTGCCATGCACGGCACGCAAAGGCTTGAATTGGGCCAAAGTCTCTGCCGTTTCGATGTTGCCTAAATCGCCCGCGTGCCACAGTTCGTCAACATCCTTGAAGAAGTTGAAAAGTTGTGGCACGAGGGTGCAATGTGTGTCCGACAAAATGCCGACTTTCAGCATGTTATTTCAAGTTGATCATGAAACCGATGGCCAACACTTCCTTGAATTGTACCTTTGAACCTTTGATTTTCAGTCCGTCTGCACTGTAGAACGGGACATCGTAATCATAAATAAGGTGTGTGGATAGGTTGCAGTTGAGCCAGTCGTTCACCTTTAACACGAGCATGTTCTGCCAGTCCACATCGATGCGCTCGGGATGGTTGAGGTAGTTGGAGAAGAGCTCCAGCTTCGAGTTGAAGTCGATGTTCTTGGCAAGCGGATATTGGAATTTGGCTACGGCACGGGCGCCAAATTCATAGCGAACTTTTGCATTCTTGGCATGTTGGGTGGTGTCGTTGGCATCAAGTGAGTTGACGCCGAAAGCACCAATGGAAGCCAGATAATCATCGTTCACAATGGTGACACGGCCTGTGATGGGTGAGAAATAAAGTGAGAAGTGCGGGTTAGGCACCCATTCGATACCCAGACCCAAGCTGATGTAAGCAGGTGCAAGGAACTTGGAAATGTACTGGGTGGAGTCTTTGGCATAGTCAAAGCCCTTGGCAAACTGTGAGCGGAAGGCCAATTCTGCACCATAGTTGAGGTGCTCGGTGGCTTTCAAAGTTGCCAGAGAGGTGAATTCAATCTTGTCATCAGTCTTGATGGGCTTTTTCTTAAAGTCAAAATAACTGTAACCCAAAGACAAGTTCAAGGTGTTGTCCCATTTGAAGTTGTTTTTCAAGTAATGGATTTCATAATTGAAGATGCCTTGTCCATTGACGGTGCTCTGACCGCCAGCTGCCCAGTTGGTGTAGGAAGTTTGTCCGAAATTGAGCCCGAAACTACCTTTGTGGCTCCAACCTTGCGGCAATTCATCTTGTGCGAAAGAAACGATGGCTAACGAAAAAGCCAAAACAGTAAATAAAACTTTTTTCATTTTGATTTGATATTTGTTTGTTGATTAGTAAGCATTTCCATCCTGGAAGTTATGGCTTCCGATGCTGAAGGTGATGTCTTGCATGTTGTTGCTGCGAACGTATTTCCCGTTCTTCTCAGCTGGAATCCAAATGGTTTCTTCAAGGAGTCGGATGGCCTCGTTGTCGCAGCCGCCTCCCACCGAGTTGACGACAACGATGTTGGAGAGGCTGCCATCGGTTTCAACCACGAAACTCAAGCGCACCGTGCCTTGGATTTCCCTTTCTTTGGCTTCGGTAGGGAATCTCAGGTTTTTGGCGATGTATTGGGCCATATTGCTACCGTCCGCGAAGTAAGGCTTTGCCACCTCTTCAAGTTGTTTGTATTCATATATTTTATAAGAGGTATCGGCTTCGAGGGTCGCAGGAAATGTGAGGCGCTGGTGGCGCTTCCAATAGCGTTTGTAGCTCTTTGCGTTGAAGTTGACCTCATACTCGTATTCGTAGTCGATAGGAATGCCGATGTTGAGGGCGGGCTTCCAGAGGATGGTCTTGACCAAATGAAGTGCGATAGGAGAGGCAGCTTCACTGAAACTCGACTTGATGGCGTAGTTGCTCGCCACGCCTTGCGAATCGATGTGCATGCCAACAACGACTTTCCCGCTGTTACCCTGTTCGAGGTCAGCCTCGGGATAAACGAGGGTGCGGGTGATGTAATTCTCGGTAACTGAGTGACCTCCAATGGGTTCTGGTGCCGTAATTTGGGCTTTCAGTTGCCATCCCGAAAAGAGGATGACCATGGCGATGATGAGTTTTGTTTTCATAGCGTTATAGTTTTTTGATGATGCAAAAGTAATCAATTTGTTGAATTGTTGAACTGTTTATTTGTTGAATTGTTGGAAATGGTGCAGTTTTTTCAACAATTAAACGATTCAACTCCCGACAATTCAACATAATTCCTATTTTTGCGGAAAATTTAAGTTTATGGAGGACAATTATAAGAATAATATGGTTTTCGGAATCCATCCCGTGCTTGAACTGATTCGATCGCAGAAGGAAATCGAAAAGGTGTATATCCAAGGCGGCACGCGCTCGCCCGAGATTGCGGAGATCGCCAATACCTGCCGTGCCAACGGCGTGCCAGTGCAATTTGTGCCCATCGAGAAGATGAACCGCCTGACGCGCAAGAACCACCAAGGTGTGGTGGCTTTCATCTGTCCGATCGAATACCAGCCTTTGGAGAAGGTGGTGCAGATGGTCTTCGAGGATGGCCGCGACCCCTTCATTCTCATGCTTGACCGCGTGACCGATGTGCGCAACTTTGGTGCCATCACCCGCACGGCCTACGCCGCAGGTGTGGATGCCATCGTGATTCCCAACCATGGCTCGGCCTCCATCAACGGAGATGCGATGAAGACCTCGGCAGGGGCTTTGTCTTTGATCAACGTGTGCCGCGTGGAGAATATGAAGGACGCCATCGATTTCCTGAAAGCCAGCGGATTGCGCGTAGTGGGCTTCACCGAGAAGGCGCATAATAGCCTATGGAAATCCGATCTTACGGGCCCGCTCTGCGTGATGATGGGCTCGGAGGAAGACGGCATCAGCCCCGCCTACCTCAAGCGCCTCGATGATCATCTGATGATTCCCATGCCTGGGGACATCGATTCATTGAATGTCTCGGTGGCCACGGGGGTGGTTTGTTTTGAGGTGGTGAGGCAGAGGATGGAGTGATCTATCGAAGGGGCTCTTTTCGGGGGCACTATTGCCTTTTTATCAAAAAAGGAAAGCAAAACAAAGAAAAATTACGCCGACTGATAAAACACCTGCCCCACACGGTCAATATGATCGCCAATGGGAGTGTTGACAGTTTTGTAATAGTCAAGTAAATCAACGGAATAAAGCAATTCCAACTCATCAATTTCGGTCAGGATTTGGAGCAGTTGGTTGTAGTCCAATCCTTTGCCCAACGCGGCCAAGTCAATGTCCGAACCTTCGCGGTAGTTGCCTTTGGAGCGACTACCGAAAATCAACACTTTCTCAATGTTGGCATGACGGCGAAATACCGCTTGCAGCTCGCTGATGACCGTATCGCTTAATCCGAATTTCATGATTGTAGGTATTCTTTATCTTTTGAAAGTTGATCCAATTTCTCGTCCAATGATTTCAACAAAGGAGCATAACGGCTGAAAATAAGCCTCACAATGGCATCGGCTTCTTCCTCATCATAAACATGGCTCAACATGTTGCGAGACTTGGTCAATTGCCGCCAACCGTCATGGTCAGAAATGAGGCCATCCTCGAATGCCATCTTCAATGTGCCATTTGGTCCCAACATAAACTCGTATCCTTTGAAAATCAGTAGGTCTTGCATGACTTTCCACGACAATTCAAAGGTGTACTCAAAACGTTGCACAAGACCTTCTTGCTCTAATTCCGACAAGTCGTCAATCGTTTTGCCACTTTCGGTCACTTCGATAAGCCTTTGGCAAGCCTTATGAAAATTGGAATAGCGTTGCAACCAACGGATGTCTGCCTGTTGTTCCATCGTTTCAATCGTTTTTGTGGTTATTTTTTGGCAAAAATAGTAGTTTTCTTTATTTCGCGCAAGAGAGGACAATGAAAAAGGAGGCAATCGCCTCCTTTTTTCATTTCAGGTATTGATCCAACCAATTATAGAACCTCCGTTGCCACAAAACGCCGTTCTGCGGTTTCAGCACCCAGTGGTTCTCGTCGGGAAAATAAAGGAACTCGGCAGGGATGCCGCGTAAGATGGCGGCACTGTAGGCCGATATCCCCCGCCTTGACGGACTGCTGATGATATCCATGCGGGACATTAATTCCTTGAATGTCTCGGTGGCCACGGGGGTGGTTTGTTTCGAGGTGGTGAGGCAGAGGATGGGATAAAAAATCATTAAAACGGAAAATTATTATCTGAAATGATAATTATATCGTTTTAATGTTTATATTTGCGGCGTTGAACCATAAAAATTGACGCCATGAAAAGACTGTTATGCTTTCTGTTTACGCTGCAAATGCTTGCCGTTTCTGTCATTGCCTCCGCGCAAGTCACCATTAAAATCGAGGAGCTTTCAAGGCCCGATGCGTTGTTGCCTGTTAGGAAGGTTGATAAAGATGTGAACACGCTATCCGTGAATGTGGACGCTGACAGATTGGTTCTCCAATACGGAAATCATCCGTTTTTCTATGGGATGTACGAGGCTTATGCCAGCCATCGTCCGTTCGTGCTTTCGCCCGACATGATTTGGCTGCTCATCAGTCAGGGTTTTTCGCACCATATCAATGCCGATCCCGAGAA
Source organism: Bacteroidales bacterium (assembly GCA_017508895.1). The sequence goes on along the minus strand of JAFWRA010000042.1, from coordinate 2,816 downwards.
ATACCGCGACCGCATGGTCGATTTCCAAGATAAGATATCGCTGGTGGTGGAAAGCGAGTGTCCCCTTGACAAAGCCCAATGGGATGTGCTGATTCCGGAATTTGCGCAGGAAATAAGAGAGAATATGAAGGGGACCATCGCCGAGACGATGATTGCCGACTTCTCGACCACGACGCAATATGAGCAAATCGCCTCCGAGATTACACTAATGGAGACGACAAAGGCCTATTTTGAGTTTGTTGTGGTGTATATTGCATGTGGGATCCCAGAGGTGACCTTGTTGGGTACAACGGAAGACTGGCAAAAGGTGTACGACAAGGCAATGCAGTTGCGCTCCTTCGATTTGGCCTGGTGGATTGATGAGTTGAAGCCAATCCTGAAACAGTTTATCAAGGCATCGGAAGGCAATGCCGACATCAAGTTCTGGCGCAATATGTTCAAGTGGCACACCCAAAAGGAATATGGCACCACCAACGTTATCGACGGGTGGATAGTGAAGTTCTTCCCTTACGACAATTATGGTAAACGCTTTGACCTTAAAACCTTGACGCGAGATTCCAGTTTGCCGGATGAAATGGCGCAGGCCGATGTGCGTTTCATCGAAATCAATCCGGATGGTACAAAAGTGGAAACAACGGTTGAACTGCGAGGTGGCTTTATGGGGCTGGAACAAAATGCCACGAATTATGCCCTTACGCCAAAAATTGGATGGACGGTGCGAAAAAAGGCTGATGAAGATAGAGCGGTTATTGCGAAAATGGAAAGATCATTGCGTAATGAGGGTGAACTTTGTCTGAAAGTAAAAGAGATTCCAACTGCGTTGTCGAAATTGGATACGATTTCAGATTTGGAGCTACAATTCTCAGGCAGGGTTCATTTTCCGGATTGGATGAAAGACAAGAAAATTGGAGAATTGTGGGTTTATGGCGATATATCGCCCGAAGAAAGGGCTAAACTGTTGCAATGGTATCCTATGACGAAATTGCATATTAACCAAGTCGAGTATATAAGAAAACACAGTGAACTGGAAATCCGTACCTATGAAAATGACGTGGACGATGCCCTTGATGGGGTAGATTCTGTGGGATTGTTATGGATAGATAACCATGGTTTAGATGTCAAGATTCCAAAGTCGGCAACAAAACGGATTGGTAAAATCATCATAGATTATGAGCCTTCGCGTATGTGTGTTAAAGCATTGCGCAGGCAATTCCCCGATACCGAAATTGAGTTTTATTACTAACAAAAGAGGGTGACTTCTCTTTTTAGTCACCCTCATCTGGAATCCATGATTATTTCAAATATTTATCCAACCAATTATAGAACCGTCTCTGCCAGAGAACGCCGTTCTGCGGTTTCAGCACCCAGTGGTTCTCGTCGGGGAAATAGAGGAATTCGGCATCGAGGCCGCGCAGGATGGCGGCGTTGTATGCCTGCATGCCTTGTGTGAAGCAGATGCGGTAGTCGAGGCCGCCGTGGATGACGAGGATAGGAGCCGTCCATTTGTCGACGAAGAGGTGGGGAGAGTTGGCGTAGGTCTTGCGCACGGTGGGGTTGTTCCAATCCCAGAAGGGGCCGCCGAGGTCCCAATTCACAAACCACATCTCCTCGGTTTCGAGGTATTGGGCCTCCAGGTTGAACATGCCGTCGTGGGCGATGAGGGCCTTGAAGCGGCCGTCATGATGACCAGCCAGCCAGTACACGCTGAAGCCGCCGAAGCTGGCACCCACGGCACCAAGGCGGTTCTCGTCGATGTAAGGCTCCTTGGCCAACTCGTCGATGGCGCTGAGGTAGTCCTTCATGCACTGTCCGCCGTAGTCGCCACTGATTTCCTCAAGCCATTCCTGACCGAAGCCGGGCAGGCCGCGACGGTTGGGGGCAACGATGATATAGTCGTTGGCAGCCATCATTTGGAAGTTCCAGCGGTAACTCCAGAATTGGCTCACGGTGCTTTGTGGTCCGCCTTCGCAGTAGAGTAGGGCAGGGTATTGCTTGTTGGCATCGAAGTGGGGCGGGTAGATGACCCACACGAGCATGTCCTTGCCGTCGGTGGTCTTCACCCAGCGTTCCTTCACGTCGCCCATGGTGAGTTGTGCAAAGATCTTGTCGTTGACGGTGGTGATTTGCTTGGCTTCGCCCGTGGCGGGGTCAACGCTGAAGAGCTCGGTCGGGTGGCTCATCGACTGGCGGCCTGCAATCAGCTTGTCGCCGTTGTATTGCACCGAGATGTAGTTGTGCTTGCCTTCCGTCAGCTTCTTGATCTCGCCGTTTTCAAGGTTGAGGGCGTAGAGTTGATCGGTGGCGTAAGCATCACTTATGAAGTACAAGGTCTTGCTGTCGTCAGCCCAGCTGAAGCTCGTGCAGCATTGGTCGAACTTGGCTGAGTAGTCAGTCTTTTCGCACGTTTCGAGGTTCATCACGAAGAGGCGTTGTTTGTCGCTCTCGTAGCCGTCACGTTCCATGCTCTCCCAGGCCATGTATTTGCCATCAGGCGAGATGACGGGATTGAGGTCGTATCCCATCATGCCTTCTGTGAGGTTCTTGCACTCGCCGCTTTGGATGGTGTATTGGTAGATGTCGGTGTTGGTGGAGAGGGCGTAGTCCTTACCGACCTTCTTGCGGCAGCAGTAGACGAAGCTCTTGCCGTCGGGCAGCCATTGCACTTGCTCCATGCCGCCGAAGGGACGCACGGGAGCTTCCCATTGCTCGCCCTTCATGGCATCGAAGGCGTTCTCAATCTTGCCGTTGCTGAAGTTGCCCACGAAGAGGTGCCCGTAGGTATCAACCCAGTGGTCCCAGTGGCGGTACATCAGGTC
>JAFWRA010000004.1 GCA_017508895.1 Bacteroidales bacterium | reverse complement strand
GGTCAACGGGCAGTACGTATTAATAAAAGGTGTGAACCGTCACGAGCATGACCCCTACACGGGCCATGTGATTTCGCGTGAGTCGATGGAACGCGATATCGCATTGATGAAGCAAATGAACATTAACACGGTGCGCACCTGCCATTATCCTGACGACCCGTATTGGTACGAACTCTGCGACAAATATGGACTTTACGTTTGGGACGAGGCCAACTGCGAATCCCATGCCCAAGGCTACGGCGAAAAGAGTCTTGCCAAAGACCCGCAATACAAGGAAATGGTGTGGCAGCGCAACCGCAATATGCTCGAACGCGACAAGAACCATCCTTCCGTGATTATGTGGTCTATGGGCAACGAGTGCGGCAACGGTGTGAATTTTGAAAACACATACTATTGGATGAAAAGCAGCGACCCATCGCGCCCTGTGACTTACGAAAGAGCCATTTACGATCGCAATACCGATGTTATTGGCCTGATGTATGCCAGCCCGAAATATCTGCAAAAGTTTGTGGACGAAGGCCTTGACAAGCAAGGCAGACCTTTCATTATGGTGGAATACTGCCATGCCATGGGCAACAGCATGGGCGGCCTGAAGGACTATTGGGACGTGATTGAAGCCAACGAGCAACTGCAAGGCGGCTGCATCTGGGACTGGGTGGATCAGAGTTTCTTCGTCCATGATAAGGACAAGGATGTGGATTGGTTGGCGGTAGGCGGCGACTTCGGCCATGCCTATGGTGTGGGCGATGATGATGCTTTCTGCGCCAATGGTGTGGTCAGCAGCGATAGGAGACCGCACCATCACGCTGCTGAAGTGAAGAAGGTGTATCAACCCATCAAGTTCACTGCCAAGGACTTGACTTGGGGCAAGTTCGTGGCCAAGAACTGGCTTTCGTTCACCAATGCTTCAGCCTTCGATTGCGATTTTGAAATCTTCTCAGCCGAAAAGACGTTGCAGAAAGGCAAAATCGACCTTGATATTGAACCCTTTGGCACACAGGAAATTAACATTGAACGCCTGCGCATTTATGGCAATCCCGGCGAGGAGTTCTTCATCCGGTTTTCGGTGAAACAGAGAGAAGACCAGCCCTTCATACCTGCTGGAACGGAGGTGGCTTACGATGAGTTCAAGCTGGATTGGCCGTCGGCACCGTTGGAGTCTATGGTTAAAGAGAAACCTGTGCAGTTTAATTCGGGCAGTGGCTCGGTTTACAATGATGATTTCACGGTGACTTTCGATAAGACAATGGGTGCCATCAATTCCTATGTCGTTAACGGACAGGAACTTTTGAAAGGCGAGCTGAAAGACAACTTCTGGCGTGCCCCGACCTTGAACGACGAGGTAGACAGCTGGGCTTTGCCGCGTTGGAACAAAGCTGGTTTGCAGAACCTGACGGTCAAGACAGACGGCTTGCATTTTGAAAAGCTTGATGACAACACGGTTTCGGTTAATGCCGACTTGGAATATTATGACGGTATGGGACAGTTGCAAATTGTTGTGAATAAGGTGTATCTCATTGATGGCGAAGGCAACGTCAGCATCACCAACCGTGTGGAGCCGATGGAAAGGGTGACTTCCTTACCGAAGGTCGGTATGCAGTTCCGTATGCCGTTGGACTATAAGGACTTGAGCTGGTTTGGCAAGGACACCGAAAACTATCCCGACCGTAACGCCTCGGGCAAGATGGGCATTTATCAGATGAATGCCTTGGATTTGTTTGAGCAACACGTTGTGCCTCAGGATAATGGCAACCACGCCGAAACGCGTTGGATGGTCTTGACGAGCGACAAGAGCAATGTCGGGTTGTTCATGACGATGCAGGAGCCGTTCAACTTCAGCGTCTACAACTACGATGACGCCAACCTGACCCAAGCCCATCGCATCAACCAACTGGAGCCCAAGGATTTCCTGACTGTAAACATCGATTACAAGCAAGCTGCTATTGGCACGGCCACCTGTGGCCCAGGTGTGGATGAGAAGTATGTGCTGGGCAATCAGGTGTATGAATACACGGTGATGCTTCGCGCCTTCGACAAAACGACAGACCCGATTGAGTTGACCCGTTTCCAAGTGCCTCAAATGACGGAAATGATGGTGCCTTCGCCTGTCATCCATGCTGAGATGGCTGGGAATGAGGATTATCGTATCTACAACCGTCCCTTGACTGTTACGATGACCTGTGTCGACTCGGATGCCGAAATCCATTACACCACCGACGGCAGCGACCCGACGATGAAGTCGCCCAAATACAAGTCGTCGTTTGTCATTGTGAATTCCTGCATCATCAAGGCGAAAGCTTTTAAGAAAGGGATGGTGGAGTCGTTTACCACGATGCGCGTCTTCAACCGCTTGAACATCAAGAACACGACTTTCGTCAACCCACCTGTGGAGCGTTACGGCAAGGATGCCGACATCGCCCTGATGGACGGAAAGAAAGGTGTTCCTGGCGACTATTACAACGACTGGCTCGGCTTTGAGGGTGTCGACATGGAGGCCACCATCGAGTTGGCCGTCCCCACCAGCATCAACATCGTGAAGGTGGGCTTATGCCATGAGCCGCAGTCATGGGTGATGTGGCCCAAGGGTGTGTGGGTCAGTTTCTCAAAGAACGGCAAGGAATTCACCGATTGGCAGATGGCCGAGTTACCCGTTTTCGACCGTCCCGACAAGATGCAAGGTTTTGGAAGGATAGAAGCCCGTCTTCGTTCCGACGGCGCGCAGTGGAAATACGTTCGCCTGAAGGTGGAAAACCAAGGCGTCTTGCCCGAATGGCATCCCTATAAAGGCGAGAAGGCCTGGATCATGGTGGATGAAGTGGCGGTGGAGTAGTTGAAAGCCGTTGAAATCTATGGCTGCGTCAATTCAATTCTTTCTGCCCATGTCATCCCCGCGCTGGAAGAGGGTAGGCTGGGATCTATGGGCAGAAAGCCGGTGAAATCTATATCTGCTATAACGCGATTGCCATGTCGTCAGCCTTATTTTACTGTCACTCATCAGATTTTACATCTGCTTTATTTTGTTCTAAATAATAGAAACTGCATTTATTTATGCAGAAAACCAACATTTTAGCATGTTGATAATTTTGTTGACAAATTAATTGCATTTTTTATATCCCCATGTCACCAAAATGCTTTACTTTCGCGGAACAAAAATTAATATATGTTATTCATAACCATAACAGACACAATCATTCAAGACTTGTATGCCAAGGCGATAGAGACCTTGACTAACGTGAGCCTTGAACCCGTGGAGAGGAGCTATCTAACCAATAGTTCCCTATTCTTCATACATCAACCTGCGAGGCCCTGCCTTGCGCAAGCAAAACCAATGACGAAACCGACGTTGCGGCCACGTTGCCGTTCGTTTATGCTTGCCAGAAGCGGTCACAATCCTGACAGTGACTCCATAAGCCATTGATAGGAACCATTTCGGGCATTTCCCCCTTTTCGAGGTCAAGACCAACGACCGTTCATGAATTGATGTGGATGATAGTCGTACCTCACGATGAAATGTTAGCGCGATGGACAATATGTCATACACAACGATTGATTTCTTAACGCGATGCGGAAAGACATCATAGTTGACGATGAAAAAGTCCAAAAAGCGGGCGTTTTGATCAAGATCAACGACTGATTCCCTCAACTGTTGGACTGTCGAGCCATCGAAGACCATCGAAAAGGACGAAAAAACGGACATTTTGTCGTATGTTACGACCAAACAGTTCACTCGGTGAACAAAAGCATCGTGTGGCACGACAAAAAGTTCACGCGATGAACAAATCGTCGTACATCACGACGAAAAGTTCACGCGGTGGACGAAAGCATCGTAAGACATGGCGAAAAGTCCACGCGATGGACAAAACGTCATACAACACAACAAAAAGCCTCAAACCGTGAGATGAGAGGTCGTGCATGATGACGAAAGTGCTGAATGCCCGAATGGATGAGCCAAGCATGTTGATGCGTCCCTTCCTCGCAGCAAAGCCGCTGCTGCCTGGAAAACAACTATTCGAGGACGGCCTGAGCCGTTCAAACATTCATTTTTTTACAATTCATTTTTTATTTTATGTTTAGTGTACATTTGAGTTTAGGACTGAACTCCGATCAGTTCTACACAGGTCTCGATCAGATCTGCCACCGCTTATCAGACAACCGTTCGGACGAACATCTGAACGCGTTGGTCAAAGAGGTGGAAAACGCGAAGGGGATGCTCTTCCTGACCATCAAGAAAGACATGGTCAAGGTGGGCATCAAAAAGGAATCCTTGATGCTGCACGATCGGCTGGCGTCGGCCTCACGCTACATCGACTCACATCGTTTTGAGCCTGATGAAGAGATGAAGGCCAGTGCCATGGTCCTCAAGCAGCAACTGAGGAAGTACGGCGTCTTCTACAAGATGGACGTGCACAGCCGTCTGGCTGAGGTGCAGGCCATGTTGAGCGACTTGGACAATCCCGAGTTGAAAGTCCATGTGGCCAAGATCCCGGGCCTGGATGCGCGCATCAAGAACGTCAGAAGCGCGATGGAAGCCTTGTTGCAAAGGCTTATGGCAGTTCAGGATATGCACAACGAGGTCAAGCCTCAGAAGAGCAAACTTGAACTGAAGCGTGAGGCCGCCGCCAAATTGGAGAGGCTGTTGGTCTATCTCGACGGCATGGCCTTCAAAGACCCTGACACCTATGGCAAGGACTACAACTATGTGGTTGGCCTAATCACCGACCTCAACAAGACCTACAAGCGCAAGGTCAGGAATGCGAAGGAAGACCCCGATGAGGGCGAGCGTGACGGGGGTGACGAAGAGAAGGAATCGCCCGAAAACGTCGACGAGCCAAACACTGGCGAGCTTCCCGAGAGCGCTGACTCCACAAGAGTAGCGTGATGCCCAAGGCAGCAGCTTGACTTCGGCCACTGCTGCCTTTGCCTCCCCATGAGCTTTTATGGCTTGTGGGGAGGTGTTTTTTTTTATTTGATAAAAAAAGTATATCCTTTTAAACAATCATCAAAAAAGTCTATTTTTGCAGAGTTATAATTGGATAAGTATGCCTAAGAAAAGTATTAAGATAGGACTAGTAGATGCCGACCTGCTTTGCAACGGGACTCGGCATCCTAATCTTGTCTTGATGAAACTGGCAGGGTTCCTTAATGACAATGAAGTTGATTTCAAACTGATTATTGATCAGGATGAAGACATAGCGTCTTATAAATACATCTATGTCTCGCGTGTTTTCACATTCACTCAAATGCCGGCTTTCTACGAGAAAGCTACGCCAGCACAAAAACGAAAGTTCCGGAAAGGCGGTACTGGTTTTTATGCCAATGAACTGAATGTGAACATATACCGCCAGAAGCGCGATAATGACATGGCTCAATTGGAGCGCGATGATTTTTTGAATAAATATCCCAACCATCGTGGCGGCGCTCGCACTCACGGTATCGATCTTGCCCATCAAATGCCATATTACCATCTATATGATGAATTTGTAGAACGTAAAGTCTCTGAGGGTTTCAAACGAGACAAGTACAAAGATTATCAGCAATACAGTATAGGCTTTTTGACTCGGGGCTGTATTCGTCACTGTCCTTTCTGCATTAACAAGTTGGAGGATATAATCTTCCCGTATTCCGAGCTTGAATGGTTCCTTGATGAAGAGCGGGATGAGCATGGCCGATTGGTCCGCCCATACATCTATCTTTGGGATGACAATTTCCTTGCTGCTGATCCAGAGGTGTGGCGCTCCAAATTGCAACAATTGATTGACACAGGCCGTCCATTTCAGTTTCGTCAAGGCCTTGATGAGCGAATGCTTGCCGAGAGCCCTCATGGTGAAGAAATGGCAGAAATGCTTTCGAAGACAAAGTATCATGGCGATTTCATCTTTGCTTTCGACAATTGGAAAGACCGTCCGCTGATAGAGCGAGCCCTAAAGATTTGGAAGCACTATAATCCCAATAAGGGTACAAAATTCTATCTTTTCTGCGGATTTAAGCAAAGTGAGAATAATAAAGATAAGTTCTATAAGGACATTTGGGAGATTTTTCAACGAATAAAGGTGTTGATGACATACGGTTGTGTAGGTTATTTGATGCGGCATGAAGATTACAAAATGGCACCTGTTTCAAATCTTTATATCCAAATAGCCCGTTGGTGCAACCAGCAGGCTTTTTACAAAAAGATGTCGTTCTGGGAATATACTTATCGAAATCAAACATACTGGGAGCAAAAAGCGGGATTTGAGGTGTTGAAGGAAATAAAGAGTTTCAAAGAATTTCAGAGAGACTACGAGACTGGTTATTACGAAAGAGAGGATTCACGGGGGAAGGTGAGAAAGATTTGC
>JAFWRA010000041.1 GCA_017508895.1 Bacteroidales bacterium | reverse complement strand
ATGACTCTGTCAAGCAAATCCAATATAAAATCAACAAAAGACCAAGAGAAAAACTAAACTTCAACTCCCCTAAAAACAGGTTCTTTCAACTTTGCATCTAAATTTCCGCTATTTTTGCACTTGCTATTTGAACCTGCGCTGACGAAAAAACGCACCAAATCCCTTGTACTTTCGAAAAAATGTGTACTTTTGCCCCAATAAAACACAAATAGTAACCCCATAAAAACGAAACGAATATGTAATAAAAGCGCAGAATTGCGTGAAATGAAACGACATAAATAACAGCATTAAAACTGAATTCTTCAACTTGAAAATTTGGCGATTTTTACTCGAAGGTTCACAAAGTTTTAGTCTAAATGCTCGCGCGTAGCGTGAGATAGACTTATTTCTTGTGTGAATCGGGTTACGCCAAATACCTCAAGTTGCGGGAAACAAGGAAGTTTCACGCTTTTTTTGTGCTTGTTTGGAAATAGAAACAAGTTAATCAATCAAATAATAACAATTAAAACCTGAACAAAATGAAAAAAGTAACAAAATTCTTCATGGCAGCCTTGTTGGTTGGAATGTTCAGTTTCGGGTATGCACAAACTGAACCTGATTACAAGAAAGCACCAAAACCAAACGAAAAAGTATTAGGAACAATTTCACTTGTGACAAAAGAAAGGAAGGATCAAAGTTGGAGAGACCAAGAGGTTTATATTTTGTTATTGGAAAAAGCCAAAACGGAATATCCAAATAGGGTAGTTGAAATAAGGGAAATGCAAAAAGAAGAAAATTACAGAAATGAAGAACGTAAAGTGTTTAGTCATTATGGTCTTGCAGGAAATGCTATTTATGATTATGAAATAATAGACTATTATAAATGCAATGTTGTTGGGAAAGTGGTGGATTTACAAGACCCAGAAGCACAAACAAATAGCAATCTTTCCGAAGCCTTGAACAAAGCCTTACGCAATGTACGTGAAGGCTCACGGATGGCCATAGATCAAGTAACTGTAACTAGTAGTATGGATAGAGGAGATTTCAAAGATCAATTGATAGACATTTTATTGGATAAAGGTTATAGAGTGGTTGCCAAAGAATACCTTGAAAAACTCTACGAGGAACAAAAAGGCTGGAACAGCGGTATCTATAATGAAAATACTACTGGCAAGGAAAACAACTTCTCGGCTGTGGGCTACTACATCAATGTGAAGGTCACGGAAACCTCGCTGCGCGTCCAGGTCGTCAATGTCAGTACGGGAGAATATGAAGGAAATGCAACGGTAAACTTCTAAAAATCAATGATAATGAAAGCAACAAGAATCATCATTTTGGCTTTTGCCCTGCTCTTGGGTTTGGGCAATGCCATAGCCCAAGAAGACAGCAGCAAGGCACAGAAAACAACGCAAAAGAACGAGGTAGTGCTCACTAAAAGCACCCGCACGAGAAGCGGCTACAACAACTATCAGGCTGCCTACAAAGCCGCTTTACGAGAGGCAAAGCAGGCTAACCCAAACAAAGAGGTCGGCATCCGCAATCTCAAGGAAGGCGAAGTGAAAGTCAATGGAGACGGCTCGGTGTCGCATTACTATACCTACACCGTTGTGGAACTTCCTGGCGTGGTGGCGCAAAACCTGTTTGAGGCCATCAACCAAGCCACGCGCGAGATTGACGAAGGCAACCGCTTCGCCTTGGATAAACTCACCATCACCGACGGCCAAACCGACAAGGAGAAGACCAAAGGCCAAATCGTGGATTACCTCTTGGGAAAGGGCTACAAGGTGGTCGCCAAGGAGCATCTGGAGAAACTCTACAAGGAGCAACAAGGGCAGCAGAGCGGCATCTACAACCCCGACACCACGGTAGAAGGCAACAACTTTACGGCAGTGGGCTATTTCATCAGTGCCCGCATCACCGAAGAGTACATTCAGGTGCAGGTCGTCAACGTCAGCACTGGCGAGTATGAGGGAAATGTCACGGTGAATTTGTAAGGTCAACAGATTACGTTGAATGTCAAAGGCTTCGTTGAATAGACGAGGCCTTTTTTCTCTAATAACCAATCCGATAATACTCCAGTAAAACCTTGAAATTATCCTGCGCAGTCAAGCATGTATCGCGCAAATAGCCGTTGATTTTGCCCCAATTCTGGATGCCTCGGTAATAGAACAGGCGCAAATCCTCTGTGATGACAAACGGAACAATTTCCGCCTGAAGGCATTGCCAAAACAACAACAGCCTACCGACACGCCCATTGCCGTCTTGGAAAGGATGGATGCGCTCGAAGCCCACATGGAAGTCCAGCAAATCGTCAAACGTAACCTGCTTTTGGGAGTTGTAATCGGCAAGCAGTGACTTCATTCGGCGGTGAACTTCTTCGGGTTGAGCGGTTTCTTCTTCTCCCACGGCATTGGCTAGACGCTTGTAGTCGCCAACGGCAAGCCATGACTTGCGGCTGTCGGAAGTATTGGTTTTTAATATTAGGTGCAACTGCTTGATGTGCGTTTCAGTGATTCTTTCCGTGGCATGGTCGATAACATAATCGATGCAGCGGAAATGGTTGACAGTTTCCATGATGTCGTCAATGCGCGTGTTCTCCGTTGTGATGCCAAGGGTGTTGGTCTCAAAAATGTAACGCGTCTGTTCCTTGGTCAGGCGGCTGCCTTCGATGTGGTTGGAGTTGTAAGTCAGGTCTATCTGTATGCGGTGATAGATCCCGCCTTTCATCTTGGCCTCCTTTTGTTCGCGCAAGGCGGTGAGCAACGGCGACACCTTTTTTTTACTGCGTTTGGGCAAGGTGGCCTCGGCAGGAATGTTCCATGTTTTACCCGTGAGGAACGCCCCTTCGATTTTGCCCTTGGCGCAATAGTTGCGGGCGGTACGCTCGCTGATGCCGTATTTTTCGGCAAACTGACTGACTGAAATGTACTCCATCTATCGGCAAGTTTTTATTGAAAACCGCTGCAAAGATAGTGATTTTTGCCGATAGCGGCAAGTTTTCAGTTAAAATGGCTTCATTAATGAATGTGGCATGCCTTTACTTTGGCCGCAGGGATTTCGCTCTCTGCTACAGTCATCAAGTCTCTGTCAAGAATCACGAAATCAGCGTCTTTCCCCACTTCTATACTGCCTTTGCGACCTTCAAGGAAGCAGCCTTTGGCTACCCAGATGGTGATGGAACGCAGGGCTTGTTCGCGGGTGAGGGCGTTCTCCATTTGGAAACCCTCGACAGGCGTGCCGTCCAAGTGCTTACGGGCCACAGCGGCATAGAAGGTATAAATGGGGCTGATGTCTTCGATGGGGAAGTCGGTGCCGTTGATGACCCAGTCGTTTTGTTGCAAGAGTTGTTGGTAGGCGTATGCGTTCTTGATGCGCTCACCGAGACGCTCATCGGCCCAGTCCATGTCGGAGGTGCAGTGGGTGGTTTGGATGGAGGGGATGACTGATAATTCTCCAAAGCGGTCGAAGTCTGCGTCGGCCACTGTTTGCGAGTGCTCGATGCGCCAACGGAGGTCGTTTTGGCCTTTGAGGTATTCGGAGTAAATGTCCAGAATATGGTGCACGCCACCGTCGCCGATGGCATGGCAGCACACTTGATAGCCAGCATCGTATGCCTTTTGGCAGACGTGGCGGTAGAACTCGTCGCTTTCGAGAATTAAGCCGTCGTTGGTCGGGTCGTCTGTGTAAGGAGCCAGCAGCTTGGCACCGCGTGAGCCTAAGGCACCGTCGGCGTAGATCTTCACGCTGCGGACGGTGAGTCTTTCCTTGTCGATGACACCTTGACGCATGAAATGGTCCATCGTCTCGTTGTCGGGGTTGACCATCGCGTTGACGTGCATCTTGAGTTGTCCCGACTGTTGTAAGCTGTCAATGAGTTCGATGGTGGCGATGTCTTGTCCTGCATCGGTAACGCTGGTCAGACCGACCGCCATGCAGTTCTCTTGTGCCTTGAGCAGGGCTTGGATGCTCTGCGCGGTTTCCATCTTAGGCACCAAGGCCTTGGCAGCATCGGCGAGGTTGTCCAACAACACGCCCGTGCAATGACCTTCCTTGACGATGGCCATGCCGCCGTCCATCTTCGTGTTCGCATCGATGTTGGCTAATTCAAGAACTTCTTTGGATACCAATACTGCATGTCCATCCACGCGGGTCAGCAGGACTTTCTTGTTGGGGAAGGCTTCTGCAAGCTTTTCGTTATCAGGGAACTCGGCCACTTCCCAGAGGTTTTGATCCCAGCCGCGACCCAAGAGCCATTCGGCAGGGTAGAGGCTGTCGTGCACTTTGAGGCGCTCGATGACCTCGTCGTAGGAGCGGCAGCCTTTCAGGTCGGCCCAGCGGACGAGGTTCTCGCCGTAGCCCGTGAAGTGGCTGTGTCCGTCCATAAAGCCGGGATAAACCGCATCGCCATGGGCGTCGATGGTTTCCTTGGCAGCGTATTGGCGCATGATGCTCGCTTCATCGCCGACGGCGACAAACTTACCGTCTTTCACGGCAAAGGCTTGGGCTTTGGAGAAGTCGTTGTCGACGGTGTAGATATTGGCATTGTGGATGATAAGGTCGACGGGTGTTTTTTGGTTGCAGGCGGTCATAAAGGTAAGAATTGAAGCGATTAACGCTAAGGTTATGTGTTTTGTGTTTGTTTTCATGTTCTGTTTTCTATGAATGAGACGACAAAAATAAGGAAAACTGCGTTACAGCCATTCCACTTTTCCGCTTTGGAGGTCGTAGAAAGCCGCAACAACTTTGGCGCCAACATGATGGACGATTTCATCTTCTTCGATCAGTTGCGCCATCCTTTTGGCATGGCGGCGGGCATTGTCGTCGATGCAGCAACCCGAGCTGATTGAAGGTTTGATGCGTTTGGCCAAATCAAGGATGTGTCCAGGCAAATCATTGTCTTGACAGGTTGCCGTGACGGCACCACAGGCTGAGTGCCCCATGACGACCACCAAAGGTGTTTCCAAATGCTCGACGGCATATTCTATGGAACCGAGCACTTCCTCATCCACGATGTTGCCCGCGTTACGGATGACGAAGAGGTCACCGAGCTTTTGGTCGAAGATAATCTCGGGTGCCACGCGGCTGTCGGAGCAGCAAAGCACCACAGCGAAGGGATGCTGACCGGTGCTGAGTTGCTCCCGCAGTGTCGCATAGTCGTCTTTTTGTGTCAAGGCTCCTGAAACGAAGCGGGCGTTACCTTCTTTGAGTTGATTTAAGGCTTGTTGTGAGTTTGTTTTCATGGTTTTCATTTTAAAGAATCTCTCGAGCAATCCAAGCGCAGGCTTCAGCATCGGCTAAGGCGTTATGGTGATTGATTAAATCGTAGCCGCAGGCTGCCGCCACGGTGTGCAGCTGGTGGTTGGGAAGTAGCTTTCCGAAATGTTTGCGCGAAGCGCGGCAGGTGCAGTAGAACTGATAGTCAGGGTAATCCATCTGGTAGCAGCGCATCACGGCCTTCAGGCAACCTTCGTCGAAAGGACTATTGTGCGCCACGAGAGGCAAGCCTTCGATGAGCGGCTCAATTTGCTTCCAAACATACGGGAACACGGGGGCATCCTCGGTGTCCTCCTTGGTAATACCGTGAACCATTGAATTCCAATAAAGGTAATAATTCGGCTCAGGCTGAATTAGCGAATAAAACGAGTCCACGAACTCGCCTTCGCGAACAATGACTACGCCCACACTACACACGCTGGTGCGCTCGTTGTTGGCAGTCTCGAAATCTATGGCGGCGAAGGAATTCATGATTTGTTGTAATTGTTCCACATTCGTTTCACCATCTCCGTCATTTCTTTGCGCAGCCATAGCGGCTCCAACACTTCGAGCGCATCGCCGTTCCAAAGGAGTTCTTGCTGGAAGTCGAAGGTGGGGCGCACCTCGATGGAGAAGATGCTGTATTCGCCTGTATGCACCAGCTCCTTTTGTGAAGGATGCAAGGGTAGGGAACGCAGGTAGTTTGCTTGGTCAGCGCTCACCTTCAGCTTCACGGTCTCGATGGGGCATTCCTCGTCGCGAATGATGCCGAGACAGCCTTTGAAGTAGTTCTCTGGGTTGAATTTCTTGGGGTATTTGAAGGTCTTGTCCGACAATTGGGCTTCCAATACGCGATCTAGGGAATAGATGCGGATCTTGTCTTCATAGACGCTGTTGCCCACCATGTACCACCGCTGCCGAAACAGCTTCACGCAGTAGGGCGCCACGGGGAAGGTGTGTTCGCTTTCGCTCCAAAAGCCTTTATAAGTGATTTCCAGCAAACGGTTTTTCTTCATCGCTTCCATGACCGTGGCGAGGAAGTCCTGACCCGATGGGATGCTTTCCAGCAGGATGCGGTCGCTGAGCGACTTGTTTTCCAACAGCGTATTGTTGACCGACATGGTGCTGAGCAGCCAGCGTTGCAGGCTGTCGTCCTCAAACACCTCGCGATTCTCGATGTAATAGCGGTCGCCGTCGCTCTTGTCGCACATGATGACAAGGCCGAACATATCTTCAACCGCGTTTTTCCACGTGTGGAACGTGCGGCGCGGAATCTCCAGACCCTCGCTCAAATCGGTGTCGAGCCACCTGCGGTTGATTTCCTTCAGAGTGATTTTCTTGGCATGGTAGAGCGTCTCTACGAGCCAGACGTATTTGTTGATTTGGTTTTTGGACATGGCTTTAGTTTTTCTGATTGATAAGGTTTACCACCGCTTTCACCATCCTTTTTCCTTCTTTATGAACTTGTGCAATTTTTGCACAGGTTGCCTCGCGCTCTAACTCTTCATCCTTGTAAATGTTATTGATGTGGCGGACAATTGTAGTTCTATCGGACTGAAATAGTTCTACCATTTGAGCCTGAGTCAGCCAAACAGTTTCATTCTCCAGCCTTACATCGATGGCAGTCTGGCCGTTGTCGGTTTGGTAGATGACAATTTGGTTTTCCATGTGTGTGGTGGATTTGTCGCTGCAAAGATAATGAAAAAGTTGTGCTATATTACAGCACATGCAATAACAACACGCAGTAAATGCGTGTTCATACGATAATCATATTTCGGGAAGTGGTATGTGCAAAATTTGCACATTGCTTTTCGGCTCAACAAATGGTATTCGCAAATTTTGCGACTACCACTATTTTGCAAATTTTGCAAATTACTTTTCCTACTTCTAATTCCTTGCATGATTTGCACGTTATTCGGTT
>JAFWRA010000040.1 GCA_017508895.1 Bacteroidales bacterium | reverse complement strand
CGGTTCCCACTTGCAGCGGACGGGCGACACGATGGCGCCTTCCTTCTTCAGGGCGTCGAAGGCCTTGTCGACCACTTTGCGGTCGAGGCCGGTCACTTCAGCGATTTTTCCCGCGTTGACGGGTGCGCCAATCTCGCGCATAGCTTGCAGAACTTGATCTTTTGCTTCCATTTTAGTATTGTTTTGGTGTTAAATGATTGTTTATGTGTTGACTATGACCATTGACTATGACAATGACCGCTTTTACTTATGGAATGAAGTTTTCTCTTTTGTTTAAGCGGTCATAGTCATTGTCACAAGTCATTGTCCTATTGTCAAAACTCACTTCAGCATAGCTTCAATATCAGCCTCCATATCCTCGGGCTTGGCCACAGGTGCGAAGCGCTTGATGACGCTGCCATCCTTTGAGATGAGGAACTTGGTGAAATTCCAGCGCACACCACCTTCTTCACGACCTTCGGATTTGCTCAGGCCATCAACCAATTTCATCGTGGCTTTGTCTTTCAGTCCGTGGACTTCTTCGGTCGGTACTTGCTGTGTCAGATACTTGAAAATCGGGTGGGCATTCTCGCCAAAGACGTCGATTTTCTTCATCAGCGGGAAGGTGACGCCGTGGTTGAGGCGGCAGAACTCAGCGATTTCTTCATCGGAGCCGGGTTCTTGGTGCTTGAATTGGTCGCAGGGGAAGCCGAGAATCACCAGACCTTGGTCTTTGTACTTCTTGTAGAGGGCTTCCAAGCCGTCGTATTGGGGAGTGAAACCGCATTTCGAGGCGGTGTTGACAATCATGAGGACCTTGCCCTTGTATTGGGCCATGTCCACTTCTTCGCCCTTGTTGTTCAGGGCCTTAAAGTCATAAATCGTAGCCATTTCTTTAGTGTTTTGTGCATAGACCGTCATAAACGCAAGCAACATGACGGCCATGCTGATAAACCTTTTTTTCACGACAATTACATCATTTCGATGAGGAAATTCTCATAACCGACTTTGTCGATGTAGTTGAGGTATTGTCTTTCCCAATCCATGTGAGCCTTCTCGCCTTCGATCCATTTATAAATCAGTTTCTGAGTGATATAGTCATCGGCGAAGGCTGCGGCCAACTTGCTCATTTCCTCAATAGCCTTGGGTTGATAATCCGACTCAATCTGCTGTTTTGGGTCGTCATAGAACGGGAATTCCATGGTCTTCATGGCCTCTTGCAGGTCGGCGGGCTTGCAACCGAGTTCCACTAGGCGGTTGAGCACCTCTTCTGCTTCGTCCCATTCTTCTTCGGCTTCCTCTTTCCACTTGTCGGCGAGTTTGTTCCAACCGTTGAAGCGGTCATAAGCCGAGAAGGCAAAATGTTGCTTGCTGTTTCCAAACCAGGCAGCTCCTAACAGAGCAAATCCTTTTAATGCTTCTTCTTTTGTCATAGCTTTAAGATTTAAATTGTTATTTGTTGTATGTTGTACGTTTAAGTCCTTCGATAAGTTTGTCGAGTGAGGGAATCATTCTGACGAATTCTTCCTCTTCGCCCGTTATTTGGATGATTTCGTCACTGAGACAATCGGGGATGTGCTTGGCTTGTTCGCGCATTTCGATGCCTTTTTTCGTCAAGGAGACGATGCGTTGGCGGGTGTCTTCCTTGCCTTTGGTGCGTTTGACCAATCCCGCTTTTTCCATGCGTTGCAAGAGTGGTGTGACGGTGTTGGTCTCCAAAAACAGCTTGTGTGCGATGTCGTTCACCGGCTGCTTGTCCTGCTCCCACAACACTAATAATACAAGGTATTGCGGGTAGGTGATGCCAAGCGGGTCAAGATAAGGATGATAGGCCCCTATCGTGAGGCGCGCCGCAGTATAAAGACGGAAGCAAAGTTGATTGTCCAATTTGAGTTGTTCGTATTCCATCTCACATATTTATATCGTTCACGATGCAAAAGTACACATTATTTTTATATCGCAAGCGATATTTTTGATTTTTTTTCGAAAAAAGAAAAAATTGTATCTTTGCAGCTTGTAAATGAAAACATTATGACACTACAAGAAGCTATCGTTGCCCGCCACTCTGTGAGGCAATACATGGAAAAACCTATCGAATCGGAAAAGGTCGTCCAGCTGCAGACCTTGATTGAAGAATGTAATGAGGAAGGTCAACTGCACCTTCAGTTGGTCACCGACGAACCGAAAGCCTTTGCCAGCGGAATGGCAAAATACGGCGGGTTTAAAGGGGTAGGCAACTATGTCGCCGTTGTTGGACCTAAAGGCGAAGATGTGAAACTTGGTTATTATGGCGAGAAAGTGGTGCTGTTGGCGCAGACCCTCGGCCTGAACACCTGCTGGGTGGGCTTGTCGCTTAAGAAACAGCCCGACCAATACCAAGTGCTTGACGGTGAATCCTTGGTGGCAGTAATCGCTTTGGGTTATGGTGCCAACCAAGGCAATGCCCATCCACAAAAGAAGGGCATCGAGCATTTCTGCCACGTTGAAGGTGCCATGCCCGATTGGTTCCGTCGGGGCATGGAAGCCGCTTTGTTGGCGCCCACGGCCGTCAACCAGCAGAAGTTTGAGTTCACCCTGCATGAAGGCAACCGTGTTGAGGCTAAGGCGAAGTTCACCTTCATCGGCTACGCCGCCCTTGACCTTGGCATCGTCAAGTGCCATTTCGAGATTGGAGCTGGGAAGGAGATTTTCAGCTGGACGTAAGCAGCGCTGTACTATTTCTCTCGTACTCGCTTGCCACTCATGTGCTCAATTTGCAGTTCAAGCACGAATGCGTTGGGCGCATCCTGAGCCATATCAGCATCTATGTCATAGCTCTGTGGAAAATATTTGGCACCCAGCAGGCGTAAAAAAGCATTCTTCCGTGCAGGTTCTTCCACGATGTGTATCCTTCCGAAACAAACCACGCTCTCGAAATGATACCACCAGCTGTCGGGTTCTTTCACGCCTTCGCTGAGGACGCAGAACGAGACCTTGTCGCAGGCCCTTATGGCGTCCAGTTTGTGACCTTCTTTGGCGCAGTGGAAATAAATCTTGCCGTCGTCATACACAAAGTCGAGCGGCACAGTGTAAGGATAGCCGCCGTCGCCCAGCACAGCGAGCACGCCGCGTAGTGCCTTCTGAAGCAGGGCAATGCACGCTTCGTCGGTCATCTGTTGTTTGAACCGCCGCATCGGGCGGAATGATGGGTTGTTGTCCATATTGTCGTGTTTATTATGTTCTTATATTTGAGCATCAATTGCATTCTTTCTTAGACAAAACAAGATTCGCCAAGCAAACAGCGTATTCCGTTTCAGAGTCCATCGGTCGCCAAGCCAACGTATAGCTTACCTTTGCACTGGTTACCTCATAGCCTTTGTCAGTCCAAACCTTTATTTTGTCTTTTCCTGCCGTAGACAATGCAGCCACACTAATGCCTTGCTGATTGTACAAATAATCGTCTTTGTATTGGAGAATATCACCACTTCTGAGGAGGAGAACCGTTTCTTTACGCCCTTTGAAATAGTCAAGCCAAATGTCATGCATGTTTAGCGCTATCGAAATCGACGAATACTCCGTTGGTGGATTAGTTATAAGATAGAGGTTTCGCTTGGCACGGGTGAGCCCTACATAATAGGCTCGTATATCTTCAACTTGTCTTCCATCAGGTATTGTTGACATGAGGTAAACGGTATCAAACTCGCGCCCTTTTGCCTTGTGGATGGTGCTTACAAAGACGGATTTGTCATCAGAAGCGATGAAATCCTCTATATCCGACTCGATAATGAACTCACGCAAATCACTACGATAATAGACCCTGTTGATAGCCTCAAAGTCGGCAAAGAAATGACGCATGATGTCCAAACAAGTGCTTGAAGCATAAGTTTTAAGTGTGCTTTTTTTTGCTTCTTGCCATTTTTCTTTAGATATGGTTACTTCGTCATCCTTACCAATCTGTTTGATGAAATAACGCACTTCTGCAAGGTTGCCAAAACGGAATCCTCCCATGGATTGGGCAACGGTAGCATGCAGCCCTCTTTGTTCCAATTCGTAGGCGACTTGCATGGTTTCCTCGTTGGTGCGGGTAAGAATCGCTGTGCCACCTTGAACCTTTATTTCTGCGTTTTGCAGTGACTTAATGGTCATCACCTTGCCTTCTTCTCCTGTAGCCGACTGAATGGTAGCATGTTTCATTCGATTAGGGATGCGCTGCACAAAACGGTTGGCGCAGTCAACTATGGCTTTCGCCGAGCGATAGTTGTCTGTCATCTCGTACAACTTGGCACCCTCTTGGCTGACGAGCGATTGCATATACCCGGAATCAGAACCACGGAAAGCATAGATGTTTTGGTCATCATCGCCCACCGCAATCACGCGCATTTCCTCGTTTTGCCGCATTAGGGCTTGTACCAATCGGAAATCATCCTGCCCCATGTCCTGCGCTTCGTCGATGACGAGTACACTTTTGTCAATCTTCGAAGGCTCCACTTCGCCTTTTTCTATCATCTCAGCCGCATGACGCACCACATCCTTTGCCTCGTCCAAACTGCCTTGCTTACCGACAAGGTCAAAACTATAGGAGTGGAAGGTCTTGATCTCTACATAGTGCGCGACATTGCCCACCAAATCAATAAGCCGTTTCTTGAACTCAGTGGCAGCGGCTCTTGAGAAGGTAAGCATCAATAACTGCTCGTGTTTCACGTCTTCCAACAAGAGCAAAGAGGCCAATTTATGAACCAACACACGTGTCTTGCCGCTTCCAGGTCCTGCTGCCACCACGATATATTTCGACTGGTTGTCGTCAATAATTTCGCATTGTCGATTGGAGAGCTCGCCAAAGAGTTTGTCGTATTTGGCAGGGGTGATGTTCAAGTCAATCTGTGCACGTCGCTCATCCTTGAAATAATGGTTGATGAACTTGCGGAAGTCCATGGTGAAATAGTCGTTGACGAAACGCAGTGCGGCATTGTAGTCGCGAACCATCAGATTGGCATATTCACCCACGATATGAATCTGGCGTATGCGCTGTTTGTAAAACTCATCCAACAGGCGATATTGTTCCTTGCCATAACGAGCGCGACGGTCAGCGATACGACCTATCTGCATGGTGTTATAGATAACGATGAAGCCCCCTTCAATCTTCATTAACTCGGTCTTAGTGAGATAAAGCAACGCTTCCTCGATGTCAGCAATGTCGGGCTTCTCTTTTTCGGCAAACATCGTTTCCTGACGGCTGGCAATGAATTGTTTAAGCAATTCAACGACGGAGAAGTCCACCAACGTCATCTCTTTTGTGGGGTCTCGGCTGACATTGAGCGTGTCTATGATATACCGACAAATCTCCATGCGCCGCTCAAATCGAGCCATTGTGACTTCACTTGAAGCTTGAAGTCGAATCTCCACGCTGTCTCTATAGCCTTCTTGCTTGTAGATATAGCCTTTCAGCGAAAGGAAATGGAGCAACATCCTCAACCGCTTGATGTTTGAATAGGTAAGACCAGCTTTCTGAGCCTCTTCGTTCAACTCCTTATAGTTCATCCTTTGTGCCTCTTCGCCAAACCGTTGCAAAAGGAACCGTTCAAGTTTCAGGATGATGTCAAGGTTGCGTTGGGAGGTGCTTTTGGATATAGACGCTTGCATGTCGCGGCTGTCAGCCAACAAGCCTTCTTGCCGCATCAGATTGATGTTCCTAATCACCGACGCCTTGTTCAATCCAAGGATGTCGGCCAGATAATCCACGCGACTTTCGGCTTCGGCTCCACGACCTTCAGCAGTAGCACGCGCACTGATAAGCGACTTGATAATTCGTGCAGCCTCTTCGCGAGATTGGTCGTCAAAAAGTGGCGAGAGCGTCAACTTGCGACGGGCCTCGTCCATATTTTTTACGGTTATGCCCGTTGCAAAAACATGTGGCGAATTGCTGCCTCTTTGTATGAATCCTGCATCCTCTAATGCTGCAATGGCTGCCTTTACGCGCGTCTCAATGTCATCGATTTCCTCGCCCCATCCAGCCTGACGTGCGATGTCCAATGGCGAGCAACTGACATGGTCTCGTTTGGCCGTAAGGTCTTTGATGGCTTTCCAAACCTGCTGGATCTCGCTGATGCTGAGTTTGGTCTGATTAAGGAGAATGAAGTGCTTGTCCAAATCGCTATCATCATAAAGCACAAAGCATTCGGCTTTCATTTCGGGGTCGCGCCCAGCACGGCCAGCCTCTTGCACATAGTTCTCCAACGAGTCACTGATGTTATAGTGAACAACCAGCCCGACATCTTTCTTGTCAACACCCATGCCAAAGGCTGAAGTGGCCACAATCACCTGAGCCTCTCCGCTCATAAAAGCATTTTGGTTCTCTACTTTTTCGGCAGCTTCCATCTTTCCGTTGAACGGCAAAGCCAGTATGCCGTCACTTTTCAGGTGATGCGCCAATTCCCGTGTGATATTCGTGCGCGACACATAAACGATTGATGGACAGTTGTGGCCAAGTATCAACGAGCGCAATAGGTTGTATTTCTCTTCGGGCGTGTCGGCATGAAGCACGGAATAACGCAGGTTCTTTCTTTCGGCATTGGCGGCGAATATCTTCAGTTCCAAACCGAGTTTCGCTCTGAAATAATCGCAAATGTCGCTGATAACCTTTTGTTTGGCTGTGGCCGTAAAACACGACACCGCAATAGGACGGCTCAGTTGCTTCTTGTTTTGTAAATTGCGGATAAAGTCACCTATATATAAATAGTCAACCCGGAAATCATGTCCCCAAGCCGAGAAACAGTGCGCCTCATCGATGACAAAACGAACCACATTCCTGCTGATAAGCAACTTTTCGATGGTCTTGCTTCGCAACATCTCTGGAGCGATATAAAGCAAATTGGCTGTGCCTTCTGCCACCTGTTCAATGGCATTAGCTCGTTCTATAGGGTCAAGCAAGCCATTGATGGTCACCGCCTCGCTGATGCCACGAGCCGCCAAGTTATCAACCTGGTCCTTCATCAGTGACTGAAGTGGCGAGATGACCACTGTCAATCCATGTGTGTTCCTTCCTTCCATCAGCGCGGGCAGTTGGAAGGTAAGGCTTTTTCCGCCGCCAGTGGGGAATATCGTCAGTAATGATTCACCACGAATGGCCGATTCCACGGCTTGTTGCTGCATGGGAATTCCATCGAACGTACGAAACTCGTCATAGCCGAAGAACTCCTTGAGACCGTTGTGGGCATCCAATCGTTGGCGACAATAGTTGCAGTCGCCACATGATGTGTTGCGCAACATATTCATCACATTCACCACCTGCGGATAGTTGCGTGTCACCCAAGTGGGAGTGATGGAGAAAATGTCGTCAGCACCAATCACAGCTAAACAATAGGCCAATTCAATTGGATACTGTTTAAGTAAGGTGTCGAAATCTGCATGGCTACAAATCTTGTCATTAAACTCATTAAGAATCAATGACGTACAATCCTGTTGAGGTCTCAGAATCCTACCCAAAAAGGAAAATGGCTTGGGGTAATCTACGTATTTGAAAAACCCTTCAAATTCCCGTGTTTGATGCAGCAATTGATAGTATATTTCCTGCTTATCATGTGATAATCGGTGCCATTCAGCGATTTCGTCGTTCAGCAAGTCGCGGGCTTTCATGGAGTCGTTCGCTGGATTGTTCAGCTCGTCCACCTGCAACTTGTCGTCTTTCACCAACTTGTGATACGGACGTTTTGGAAACAACAGCGGCGATAGAAACAACGTATCAATAATCGTGGGATTGCCCCTCAGTGCTGTGTACTTCAGGTCATGGTTGATAATATTATGTCCACAAATCGTGTCACACTTCGACACAAAGGCATCGAAGTCGGCTTTGGAATGAGAGTGCAACACAGCGCCATCCTCCCTCACTGCTCCGTAATCCGTCACTTTCTTCGTCTGCGGATCGACCTCTGTATCAATGAATGCTATCATAATTGGAGGCAAAAATACAGAAAATTCCTGATAGTGAACCTAGAACCTTTCTGACCCCAAGCAGTGAAGGACCTGTTGGCAGAGGTATGACACATCAGATAAAGCTCCAAGGAGAACTGACCAGCGTCAAAGCTTTTCTAAAATAGCACTCAACAATCGCCCTGAAATCATCAAAACGCAAACTCATACCCCGCGCCAATCCAGCCACGGAAGCCTGTTTCCTTGGTGTAGGATTTGAGTTTGGTGCCTTCGGCGTTGGCGTCCACTTGCTTTTCCATAAGATAATCGCACAAGATATAGAAATTCAATGTGTTGCGCTTGTCCAATCTGATGTCTGCGCCTATTGAGCCCCTCAGGCGGTTCACATAGCCTCCGTTGAAGCCCTTCAAGAACCAGCCTGGATCGCCCTCATCGGAGTAGTCGTCCAATGTGACATAGACAGAGCCGTCGTAAGCCGCCTCAATGACTGGCGCGTTCAAGTAGTTGCGCACCTCGAAATAGGCATAGGGCTGCACCTTGCCAAAGCCTTTATACAAGGCCTTTACACGGCTTTTCAGCGTCAGGGCGTTTTGTGGGTTTTGATACACGTTGAAATCGCCAGTGCGGCGTGTCATCTGAAAGCGTTCTTTCAGCGAGAAGTTCCAGCTGCCATAATGTATGGTGCCCGTGACATCGGCCATCAATCTGTGGCGCGGGTTCTTGAACGATTCGGTGTTGGCTCCATAGCCGTTGATGAGCGCATAGCCTAACCCGAGTTTGATGTTCGGATGCACCTTGTAACTCAATGCCAAAGTGGTTTGCAGGCGGTCAAGGCTGCCGAAGTTGTTGTCGAAACGTACCTCTTCCTCAAGGGAAATGTGTAGGCCTCGGGTGATTCTCTTGTCAAGGCTCAAGGAAACTCTGCCGCCAAATTCAGGGGCGAGGGCGACATCGGTTTGGGCTGTTGCCAAAATGGGGAACAATATCCCCAGCACCAATATGATAATCTGTTTGCTTTTCATAACTCTAAACTTTAAACTCTATACTCTAAACTCAATATCTGGACTGCTTCGTTCCTCGCAGTGACGCAAAGCGTGTCAACATCTAACACTAAACTCTAAACACTAAACTTAAAAAGGACCATGGCCGCCGCCACCAGGGCCACCACCACCTCCATTGCCGCCTGTGTAGGACGATAGACTGACAGAATTGCCACCACTGACCGAGGCATCCGTGTAAAACATACCCTCAAAGCATGCTGTTCCGCCCGCAACATTTACGTTGGATTGCAAGGTTGGTGAGGCGTTTCCCGATACAACCAGAGGTGTTCCTCCGCTTGCTGGGGTCTTGAATGCGTAAGTCGTTGAACCAACGGTCAAGCCGTACCAAGTGTTTTGCGACCAAGAAGAGGCCGAATAGCAACTTTGTGTTAGTGAGGAACCACTCTCCAAGCCGCCAATGGCTACTAAAGTGCCACCAGTAAGGTAGAGTTGGTAGCCGCCTTCCGAGTTGGCATCAATGGCCACCTCGGGCGAACTGGCACCGATGGAATAAACCACACCGCCTTTGATGTAACAATTGCCGTTGGCATCGAGGCCGTCGTTGGCTTGGCTATAGGCGCAGACCAACCCACCCGAGATGGTGAGGTTGCCACCTGAGTTGATGGCGTCGTCCGATTGGGAATGACTGTACACCTCGCCACCTGAAACCGAGAGGGTGCCCTTGGCTTCGATGCCCTCGTGGGCCGTGCAATTCACCACTACATGGCTTCCCTTAAAGATTAGGTTTCCGTCGAATTTGAGCCCTTTAGCCGAAACGCCGTTGGAACTATTGTTGCCCCATCCGCCATGACCTCCTCCGCCACCATTGGAACCGAAATTGCTTCCTGTTACCGTAACATCGACCGAGCCACCATAGAAGTAACCGCTACCGTCGCTGCTGATGCCCTTGCCGCCAGTACCTGTGCTGGTGAGGCTCAACACACCATCAGTCATCTTGACATGATCCTTGCCCCTCACACAAGCCGGCTTCAAAGTGTCGCTACCGCTGACATTGACGGAACTTGACATTTCAACGATAATGTTGCCACTCATAAAATGTACGTAGTCATCGGAAACGATGCCCGACTTGCCCGTTGCCATGACGGTGAGGCTACCTTCACCACTGAAGATGAACTGGCCTTCGCCAAACATCGCTGCTTTTTCGTCCTCGGTGGCGGGCGTGTCGGTGTAAGTTGTGCCGTCAGCAAGGGTGTTTTCGCCATTCAAAACAATGAAGGTACGCTTGCCTTTGCTCGGATCGGCAGTCGGGCCTTGCACGTTGATGGCTGCGCCATTGGGATTGGCGATGTTCACGTCATTCAGCGTAATGCCTTGTTTCTTCGCGCTGTAGAGTTTGAAGAAACCGTCGTTGGTAGTCCCCGAAAGCTCATACATCACATATTCTTCTCCAGCATAGACAACGGTCACATCGTTGCCGCTAATGGTTACGGTGAAGTCCTCATTGGTGCCAGTAACAACTGCATTCCCATTGGTGGAAAAGGCAACGCCAACCGTTTGGGTGAATACAGTGTTGGCGATGAAGTCCTCGCTATCGTCGATCTCAATCGGGTCGATAAGGACGATGTTGTCTTTTTGGCAGCTCGCAACCGATAATCCCAGCATGACAAATAACAAATAATTCAATAACTGTTTCATCTTCATTCTCATATTTCTATAATAATCACAAATTAAGGTGTTTTATTATTCGAAAGCCAAAAAAGACATAGCCCAAAGACTATGTCTTAACGAAAAAAACAAATGAATTACAGAAAAGTTCTCATTCAATTTTGAGTTGTTTCTTTTTTATTATTGATGTTTATTCCTCATTTTACGCTCACTTTTTGCGTCTTCATTTCGCCATTGCTTATCAAGCGAATGACATACACGCCTGGGGTAAGGTTGTCCACGCCCAAAGTAGTATTGCCATCAATAGGCGTTTCCTTAAGATGCATCCCTTCATGTCAATAAGTTGCAGGGTGGCATTGTCTTCATTGCTGACTACCCAATCGCCGCCATTGAAATAGACAAAATTGGCTTCTGCACTAAAGACCAAATGAAAACGGTTAGCATAGTCTGTTGTATTCGCCACGAAAGTGTAATTTGGCTCAGCTAGTAAATCCGTGTCGATTCCAGTCAAATTGTCGATGAGATGAAGGTAGTTCATCTCGACATTTTCAGCATCAATCACAAGGGTATATGTGCCATTTTCGGAGGCTTTGAAACAGAGCGGCACCTCGTCTTCGTAGTCCCTGTTTACTATTGCGTATTCATGACCCTCCTGTGGGATGTAAAGTTTGGAGGCGTCCTTGTTGAGCATGTATTTGCCAAGAGTGCAGCCTTCACCGAAAGTCACGATGGCATTGTCTTCTTTTATTAAAGCATTAGACCTTGTATTGTCGCTACTCATAAGCTTGATGTTAAGGTTGCCAACTAAGCGTGAGGGCGTTTTGGAGAATGTGGCTGAAGTGGCTTCCACAAACACGGCTTCCATCGGGGCAATAGCTGTTCCCGCTACCACAGACTCAATCTCATCGCCTGCATCGTTCATCTTGTAAAAAGCCTGACCATTGCCGAGATAGGCATTGCACGGGAAGGGGTTGCCGATAAGGTTCCATAGGTTGAAATGAGTGCCTGATGCCGACAGTCCCGTCAGTTCCACATTATTGTCTGAGGGAACCAAGGTTCCTGCAAAGGCTAAGGTGACATCGCCACTGTTAGCATAGAGATAACCTATAGTGTTTTCGATTGTGGTGAACGCATTGGCTTTATAGTTGCGCCATTCCAATTCTTCGGTTTCATCGAAGAGGTAAAGGTCATAGGAGCCGTTAAGCAGGCCATTGCTCTCGCTCGGGGTGACGCTTGTGCTCATTGGTGAGGCAATGAGATACCAACCTCCGTTCTGCGAATAAGCGGATATATTCTTTTGGATGGTTGCTTTTACATTTTCAGAGCCGTTAACTAATTGTGCGCCATCGGCTATGACCAAGCCAGAAACCGAGGTATTGGTCAAATCACCTGAAACAGTCAAGGATTGGCCTGAACCCAACGTTAGGACTTTGCTCCTTGCGACAGACAGGTCGGTCACTTGTGCGTTTGTATCGAGTTGGCAGTCCGCATTGATAAAGACCTCTGCGCCCGAACCTGGCACCAATCCTGAACTCCAATTGGAGGCTGTGCTCCAGTTACCTGCAATGTTGAAACGGTAGGATAATGAACCGCTACCGCTGCCGCTACTGCTGTAATTACTAAGTGAAACGTTGGAGCCTCCGCTGATTGTGGCATCAAGATAGCATTTGCCTCCAAAAAGACTGGTGCCTCCTGTAACTGTGACATTTTTCTTAATTGTTGGTGTGGACGGAGCCGAAATGATCATAGCAGAAGAATTTCCACCAGGGCCACCTCCGCCAGGGCCACCACCTCCGGGACCTCCGCCACCAGGGCCACCACCGCTGTTAATTGTCGGTGTTAAAAAGGCGATTACATTGTTGCCGTAGGTCATAGAATGCCAGGTGTTGCTACTCACCGATGAGGCTCGGTAGCAAGCCTGTTGGAGCGAAGCACCCGACTCAATACCACCAATGGCAATCACCGTTCCTCCAAGCACATAGAGCTTATAGCCTCCCTCTGTGTTCGCATCGATGGCCACTTCTGGTGAAGATGCGCCGATAGCATACACCAACCCGCCTCTAATATAGAAATTGCCATTGGAGTCCATGCCATCGTTGTTGGAAGTCCTTGAATAAACATAACCACTGGTGATGTTCATGTCGCGTCCTGCATTGAAGCCGTCGTCGTATGATTCCACGGTGATATGGCCGCCCATGATGTCGAAATAGTTCTTACTCTCAATGCCTTCACCGTTGTGCCCTGATGTGGTGACATAAATGGTGCCACCGCTGATAATCAGGCCGCCGCTATAGGTGTAATTATTCGTGCCTACTTCGGTCTTTGTGCCTGCCTTGATGCCCTTCGGCGAGGAATAATAGGCACTGTTGATATGGTCGGTATTGCCTGTATAATTTGTATTCTCAGTTACACCATTATTATAATAAAGCCCGCCCGAAGTGGCGACCGTGATATCACCGCCACTGATGGTCATCAAGGTGTCGCATTTCATGCCTTTGCCTCCTGAGCCAGTGGAAGTGAGTGAGAGCGTGCCGCCACTGATGTCGATGTTGCCATCGGCATTCAGACAGCAAGCCGCTTTCGTTTCCAAATCTTCTTCATCCCATGTGCCAATACCCGTTGTGGTAATGTTGATCACGGGTTCATCGGAGATGTAAATGTCGCCTGCGCTTTTTATGCCTTTGGCAGCAATAGCGTCACAGGTGATGGTAATAGTGCCGCCGCTGATATAGACGTTGCCTGAGTCTTCGTCCTCATGGTCGGTGGTGATGCCTGTAGGTGTGTCACCGTCGAGGTCGCATTGGATGCCATCGTCATCGGTTCCACTGATATTGACGGTTCCACTTTCCATGAGGAAATATTGGTTGCACGAGATGCCATCGCCTACCGCAGAAGTCACGTTGATGGTGGCATTCTTGATGCTGATGTATTCACCTGCCTTGATGCCGTGTTTTACGTTGCCCACAACGTTAAGTGTACCTTTTTGCTTGAACTCAGCGTGTCCCTTTACATAAAGGCAGCCTTTTTGCGATCCGCTGGCAGCATCGACAAGTGTATTGGTGGTGCCCGTGATGACTTTCAAATTAATGCGTTTGCTGTTTTGGATATGGATGGCAGCACCGCTGTAAACAGGCGTTGTGTTCGTCAGTGTGAGGCCATTTAGTTCGATAGTGGCTTTGTAGGAACCTGACATGTAAAACTCGCCGTCGGTTGATGAGCCAGAAAGCGTATAGGTGATTTCGCTGGCCAAGTCACTGCTTTGCGCTATTGAGACGTGTGCCCCGCTTTGCGTGACGGTGAGGAAATCCGCCACGTTGTCGGCCACGGTCACGGTTGCGGATGAGCCGTCGTAAACCACGGTCACACTGTTATCTTCTAATGAAGATTCTAGAGAATTAGTGTTTCCAAAATAATGGTTGGTGCGGCCTCCTCCGCCAGCTATCAAGGCTGATGAAATGCCGAGCATTGCGAAGAAAATCAGGAATTTCTTGTACATGATTACTGCTATTAATGTTTATGAGTCGCAAAAATATAACCTTAAACTCTAGCAAAAGGTAGCACAAAGGGCGAATTGTATGGCAAAAAGTCGGATTGTCTTTGTTTTTTTGAAAAACACCCGTATTTTTGTCACATGAAAGAACAGCAGACAACTTCTCACCCATTGCTAAACAATCTCCAAAAGATTAAGGATGAAGGCATAGTCGTCCTTGATGATATCAGAGGATTGCCAACAGGCGATAAACCGTTTGTATCGTCTGATTACGTCATCTGTATTGGACATAAAGGCCATATACAACTGTTGTACGATAATCAGCCTGACTACTCCGAGAAACAAACCGTTGGCGTGATTTTCCCTAACCATAGCGTATGTAAGGTGAGCAAAACCGATGATTACCTTGCCACTTTGATAGTCGTTGATGCATCGGTACTGAACGATCCCATGTTGCAAATCATCAACCAGATGCGCTATCGCTACGAGCCCAACCCATGCGTGAAACTCGACAAGCATGAATACAGGATGATAACGGATGTAGTGGAAGGGATGCGTGAAATCAAACGTCTCGAACTCCCTGACAGTAGGATATTGATGACCCGTTTGTTGGAGTTTTTACTGCGGTTGCTCAGCCAATACCGCAAAAGTAAACTGAATGAAACCAGTGCCAATAAACGTGTCAGTATGCAGTTCCATTCCGATTTGGCCCAGCATTTCCGTAAGCACCATGATGTGGGTTTTTATGCTGAACGAGCTTGTCTAACACCTAAGTACTTCAGTGCGGTTGTCAAGCAGGAAACAGGTCACAATGCTGCCTATTGGATTCGCGTCAAGATCATCGCCGAGGCCAAAATGTTACTGCATATACGGCACGACCTCTCCGTGCAGGCTATTGCCGACATGTTAGGCTTTGGCGAGCAGTCTATTTTCAGCCGCTATTTCAAGCATGAAACAGGAGTGTCGCCTACTGAATTTAGAACATTGGATTGAGGTCTATGTTTCACCCCAAGCCGCTTGTTGCAAATCATCTGCTATTTCCCTTTCATATAAACAACAGATTGGTCAAAATCGAAAATGGCATGGGCTCTTTCAAAGAATTTCAGGCCGATGTTGCCAGGTGTTGTAAACAAAGGCAGGTTTCTGGTAATGACAACCACGGCATTAGGGAAAGCGATGCCGAAAAGCTGGCATTGTTTTGTGAGGATGAATTGCCCCACCACCTCACCGCTCGGAGTGGTGGCCTCCCGCAGTTCCATGTCGGCGTTGTCGGCAAGAAACCTATGGACCTCTTCGGTCTGATGTAATAGGAATAACAGTTCTGGGTTGCCAAAATCGATCATGAAATTGCCGCTGAGCGTTCTTGGTTTTATCCCGTCGTCAAGCGTCATGCTTGTCTCAATTGCGAACATCCCTTCGTAGGTATCTGTGTTCATGTTGCTCTTCGTGTAGTCTGCATTGATGGCCTTGAGCGATGCCCTGCCCAGCATCTGAAAGCTTTGGTTGCCAAGATCGAGGCTGACGATGCGACTGCCATCGTCGAGATCGTTGTGCAGATACATCACCGGCACTGCCACTTCGTATGGCCCATAGTCGTAATTTGACAGCACGAACACGTCGCCGACATAGGAGGTGTTGTTGCCAATACGCACCGTTCCATTTGCTTTGTGAGTGATCTTATAGACGCGACCGGCGAGGCTTAGTTTCTCTTTGTCGATGACAGTCAGTTCCATATCTGACAGAATGCCACTACTGAAAACAAAAGCCGAGTCAACCAGCAAGGCTGGTATGCCTGATTCTACCAAGATTGTGGCATCCGCTATGCCATTGATGCTGGCGGTGAACACATAATGCGCGCCCTGTTTGGTGAGTTGGAACGTTTCACCTTCGGTGTTGTCTTGGGCTGACATGCTCATTATCGCCAGTGTGAACAATGCCGTGAGAATGTTTTTGATCTTCATTTTGAATTGAATTTGCTGCAAAAGTACTATCTTTGCCGAAATTTCCAAAACCGACTATTATGAATCAAAGAATAGCTATACCCACCAATGAGGGCAAACTGTGGCAGCACTTCGGGAAAGCGCCACAAGTCACCTTTTTCAATGTTGAAAACGGAAAGATCGTTGATCAACAGGTACTGCAGGCGCCCGAGCATGAGCACGGTGCCATGCCGAGGTTCTTGGCTGAGCAGGGTTGCACCGATGTGCTTTGTGGTGGATTGGGCCAAGGCGCAGTCAATCTCCTGAACCAGTTGGGCATTCGTATCCATGCTGGCGCCCCCGAGCTTCCTGTGGAGCAGGTGCTTGCCATGTTTCTCAACGGCACCATTGTTTATGGCGATTCCAGTTGCCACCACCACTGCGAGGGGCATCACCACGAATAAAAAACCGCCGCAAAAGATAACGCTTGCGGCGGCATACAGTTTCATTCCTTAAAAGAGTCAAACTTGTTTGCCTAAGTCATAAGCCTCCTGCAACTTGGCGTTGCCTTCAATCTCTTTTGGGCCGCCTACGCCACCGCAAAAGATATGACCTTTGAGACTTGACTTGCCATAGCAGTCGATCCAGCCCTGCAGACCGCTTTCGGCGCGCTTCGGCACGAACTCCTCGTTCTCGGCTGCAGTGGTCAGCAGATAGACGTCGCGGAACTTGTAATCCTTGGGATACATCGCGTTCATTCGGTCGATGAGGGTCTTCATCTGGCCGCTCATTTCGTAGTAATAGATGGGCGTGGCCCAGCAGACCACATCGGCGTTGAGCACGCTCCCCATAATGGCCGGCACATCGTCCTTGATGACGCAGGCGCCCGTCTTTTGGCATGACAGGCAGCCGATGCAAAACTTGATTTCCTTGCCTCTGAGTGAGACGAACTCCACTTGATGCCCGGCAGCTTCCGCGCCCTTGGCAAATTGCTCCGCTAAAGCGTGGCTGTTCGAGCCGGGGCGGAGACTTGTTGAGATTACGATTACTTTTTTCATATTTTTAAATAACTGTTCAATATAAAACTGCATTATTATAAGCTTCTCAGCTGTAAGCTATCAGCCGTCAGCTATCAGCTTGGTAGCACGATAGCTGACTGCTGATGGCTGATTGCTGACGGCCAAATTCTCCTGCATTTTATGTGACTAATTCTGCTCATCTACTTACCTTTCTGATTAACGATAGATTACCACTTGACAAGGCCTCAAAATTAGCCTCAATTTTTTCAATGTCCCAATCCCACCATTTCAGTTCCAGCAAATAAGCGATGAATTCGTCGTCGAAGCGCTTTCTGACCACACGGCAGGGATTCCCCACGGCAACAGCGTAGGGAGGAATGTCCGAGGCAACCACCGAATTGGCACCGATAATGGCTCCGTCGCCAATATGGACACCCGGCATGATGGTGACATGCTGACCAATCCAAACGTCGTTGCCCACAATGGTATCGCCTTTCAGAGGCAATTCATCTTTCACTGGAGCAATTGCGCTACCCCAGTCACCGCCTATGACATAAAACGGATAAGTCGTCACGCCGTCCATCCTGTGGTTGGCACCATTCATCACAAACTCCACACCTTTGGCGATAGCGCAAAACTTGCCGATAATCAGCCGGTCGCCAATGAAGTCGTAGAAATGAGTGACGTGCTTCTCGAATTGGTCTGCACCATCCACGTCATCATAATAGGTATAGTCGCCAATGATGATACGCGGGCTCTTCACCACGTTCTTGATGAAGCAGAGGCTTGGGATGTTGGGATTCGGGAAAGCCTCGTTGGGGTTGGGCCGGTTTTTTATTTCCATAATTCCCAATTTTGCAGATTATTTGAGACACTTTGCCAAATAGCGTTTTATCGGATGAAATTGGTGTATTTCGTCACTTCCTTTTCGGGCAGTCCATTGCGTTCGCGTTCGGCTGCGATGGCGCGGATGAGGAAGGCCATGTTGCGGCCCAAGATGCGCATGATTTGCACGCCTTCTTCGTCTTTCATCACGTCTTCAGCGGAGTGTCCATGCACCATGTTCCAATAGCGGCTGCTCGCGATGGGCATCTCGCTGATGGTGAAATACTTGTTGAGTCTATCGAAAGCGGCTGTGGTGCCGCCGCGACGTGCTGAGACGACTGCCGCACCCACCTTCATCCGTTTGTCGAACGGGGTGCTGAAAAACAGGCGGTCGAGCAAGTTGGTGAGCGTTCCGTTAGGGCCGGCGTAATACACCGGCGAACCGACCACGAGGCCATCGGCTTGCTCGAACTTGGGCGCTACTTCGTTCACCATATCGTTGAACACGCAATGCCCCAATTCGG
>JAFWRA010000039.1 GCA_017508895.1 Bacteroidales bacterium | reverse complement strand
GCAAGCATAAATGCAGCTGCGCCGGCGATAGTTTTCGATGCCTTGCCCGTTTTTTTGCTTTTGCCGTCGAGGACGGGTTTCGAGACTCTGAGTATGAACAGTGCCGCAAACATGCCACGGTCGAAGCGCCAGCCAATCATCAGGTTCTCGGCTTCAAGGCCGTAGATGGTGGTGTCTTTGGGAGCGGTGATGGGTTTAAGCGGGGCAAATTCGGGCTGCTTCACATCCTCGCCAGGTTGCCAGCTGCCAAAATACTTGTCGATGATGGCGATGACCTCGTCAGGGTTGAAGTCGCCAGCCATGCAGATGGCCACGTTGTTCGGGCGGTACCACTTGTTGAAGTAATTCTTGATGTTGGTAATCGAGGGATTCTTCAGGTGTTCCTGCGTACCGATGGTGGTCTGAGTGCCGTAAGGGTGCGTCGGGAAGAGCATGGCATTCATGGCTTCCCAAACCTTACGGCTGTCCTGTGCGATGCCGATGTTGTATTCTTCGTAAACGGCCTCCAACTCGGTGTGGAACCCACGGATGACCATGTTCTGGAAGCGGTCGGCCTGGATCTTGGCCCAGTTTTCGATTTCGTTCGATGGGATATCCTCAACATAGCAGGTCACGTCTTCTGAAGTGTAGGCGTTAGTGCCTTCCGCGCCGATGGTCGACATGAGCTTGTCGTACTCGTTGGGGATGAAATACTGGGCAGCCAGCTGGCTCACCGAGTCGATTTCGTGATAGGCGATGCGGCGTTCCTCGGGGTCGGTGAGGGTGCGGTATTTTTCATAACGTGATTCGATGTCGTCCAAGAAGGGCTTCTCGGCTTCGTAGTCAGTGGTGCCGAAATGGTTGGTGCCCTTGAACATCAAATGCTCTAAATAGTGGGCCAAACCTGTAGTTTCTGAAGGGTCGTTTTTCGAACCTGTGCGCACAGCGATGTAAGTCTGGATGCGGGGTTCTTCGTTGTTGACGCTCAGGTAGACCGTCAGGCCGTTGTCGAGCGTGTAGATGCGGGCCTCGGTGAGGTCACCTTTTACGGTTTCATACTTGTACTTGTTGTCAGCTTTTTTCTTGCATCCAACAAGCAACATGAGCAGTGCTGCAGCAAACAACATGCTTTTTGAGAAGAATTTGTTTAAGTTTCTCATTTCAAATGTATTAAGTTGAATATAATTTAGTTGTCTTGAAAGTCTTTCGGAAAACGTTTCCACATTTCGTAGGGGTTGCCCATTTTGTCGACGAAGGCCTGCCACATCTTCTCAGCAGGCGTGTCGAGGTATTGCTCCTTCGTGATGTCGCCAATGAGCCAAGTGTTGCGCACCAACTCGGTGACCAATTGTCCGGCTTCCCAGCCCGAATAACCCAAATAGAAACGCACGTTGTCCTCGTTGGCAATGCCTGTATGGATCAGAGTAGCCAGGGTCTCGTGGTTGCCGCCCCAGTAGAGGCCGTCGACGATGGGGTAGGAGTCGGGAATCATTTCGCCTAAGGTGTGGATGAAAAAAAGCTGGTCTTCAGCCACGGGACCGCCCAGATACACAGGGGCCTCGAAATCGGGGAACTCGTCGACAATATGATTGACCTGTACCTCCAATTTCTTGTTGATGATGATGCCGAAACTGCCTTCCGATTCCTCGTGGTCGATAAGCAAAACCACCGACCTCCCGAAATGGAAATCGTTCATTAAAGGCTCGGAAATCAAGATTTTACCTTGTTTCGGATCCAATGAGTTACTGCGTATGATAAACTTTTCTCCTAAATCCACACCGCAAAATTAGACTTTTTGCACGATAATCAAGCCATAATTTGTAATTTTGTGGCATAAAAACACACTTGTCTTGAAACGAACCAACAATCAATCCAAATTTGATGCCCTGCGAAAGGAATTTGCATCCTTCACTTTCGAAGGCCAGACGGTGAAACGGGAAAAGGGTGCCTTGTCTTTAGCTTTTGATTTTAACCTCGATGACCGCTACCATTTCCGCCCGACCTTGGAGATACCTGTAAGACCTTTCTTCGATTGGGACAATATGACCGAGGAACAGTTGCAGGCTTTGGCGTTCCAAATCGGCATGACGGAGTTGGTGAGCTATTGGAAAATCGCCTGTCCGAAAAAGGTGGTGGTGAAGCCTTTTGCTTTGACGGAGAAACAAAAAGCGTTTTGGAAAAAGCTGTATTACAATGGGTTGGGTGAGTTTTTGTATCTGAACAGTATTTCGGTTTCGGAGGAAGATTTGATGGAGATTGAGCCGCTACCCATAGATTCCAAGCCTTCGCACATCCTACGCTGGAATGACATGGACAGCTGGTTTGAAGAAAAGACACTTGTTCCCATCGGCGGCGGTAAGGACTCTGTGGTGACGCTGGAATGTTTGCGCAACGAAATGCCCGTTATCCCATTGATTGTGAATCCTCGTGGCGCGACTTTGAATTGTGTGAAGACGGCGGGCTATAAAGAAAACGAGTTCATCGTCATCAACCGCACCCTCGACCCGACCATGCTGAAACTCAACGCTGAAGGCTATCTTAACGGCCATACGCCTTTCTCGGCCTTGTTGGCTTTCATCAGCATTTTGGTTGCCTTTGGAAGTCATTCGAAGTACGTTGCCCTGTCGAACGAAAACAGCGCGAACGAGTCGACGGTGCCTGGGACGAACATTAACCACCAATACAGTAAATCCATCGAGTTTGAGAGTGATTTCAGAAACTATGTGGCTGAGAACCTCAGCGAAGAAGTGCAGTATTTCAGTTTCTTGCGACCGTTGAGCGAACTGCAGATTGCCAAGCTGTTTTCGCAATGTGAGGCCTATCATCCCGTGTTTCGCAGCTGCAACGCGGGCAGCAAAACTGATTCTTGGTGCGGCAAATGCCCCAAGTGCCTGTTCACGTGGATTATCCTGTCGCCCTTCCTTTCAAGAGAGAAGCTGACGTCTGTTTTTGGCAAAGACTTGATGGCCGACGATAGCCAGCAACCCATCCTGGAAGAACTGAACGGCACGGCTGCCGTGAAACCCTTCGAATGTGTGGGCACGGTGGAGGAGGTGAGGGCATGCCTTGAGGCTGTTGAGGGTAGACGAGGCAAGGTGGAAGAGATCCTTAGTCGCTTCAACACCCATCATTTCCTGCCTCCACATTTTGAACAAATCCTACAAACCGCTTTGAAAGAAGGTATAGGAACTCCAGTGTCACTGCCCATAGATTCCTTCCATCCCACAACCTTTGCTGGGAATGACAAGGGCGGTGAGTTTGATTTGATACTGAATCGATTACGTGGCAAGCGCATTCTCATCCTTGGCTTCGGCAGGGAGGGTAAGTCGACGCTGCGTTTCTTACAAAAATACCTGCCCGAGGCCGTCGTTGCTGTGGCCGACAAGAACGCGATGGAAGGTGTCACCCATTCAGGAGAAGGCTATCTTGAGGCGATGTATGACTACGACATTGTCATCAAGACGCCAGGCATCTCGTTGAAAGATTTCAACACGAAAGGGATTGAGATCACCTCACAGACTGACCTATTCCTTAGCCAGTTCCATGCTCAGACCATCGGCATCACGGGCACCAAAGGCAAGAGCACAACAACGAGTCTTATCTATCATCTGCTTAAGTCATCGGGGCACGATGCCATCCTCACGGGCAACATCGGCATCCCCTGTTTCGATGTGATGGAGGACATCAAGCCTGAAAGTATCGTGGTGTACGAGCTATCGGCGCATCAATTAGAATATGTGCACAACAGTCCCCGAGTGGGCGTACTGCTCAATATTTTTGAAGAGCATCTCGACCATTTCGGGACGATGCAACGTTACACCGAGGCCAAACTCAACATCATGCGTTATATGGGCGAAGACGACATGGCTGTCGTCCATGAGTCTTTGATGGAGGAAGCTTGGAGTCTGTTTGTCAACAATATCGTGTTCTCCTTGTTTGATATCGATGATCTGGTCGACTGCACGGCCTTGCCGCTGCTTGGTGAGCATAACCTGCTGAATGTCAAGGCGGCGTTGCTGGCGTGTTATGCCTACGGTGTGGATGCTCTGGAACTTGTTCCTTATCTCTATACTTTCAAACCATTGGAACATCGTTTGGAGCCGGTCGGCACTTTTGGTGGCGTGACCTTCGTCAACGACAGCATCTCCACCATCCCTCAGGCCACCATCTCGGCATGCGAGGCTTTGGGGCGCGTCGACTTCCTGTTGCTTGGCGGCTTCGACCGTGGTATCGACTATCAGCCTTTGGTGGACTATCTGAAAGCGCATCCTGTGCCGCACCTTTTGTTTACCGGAAAAGCGGGGGAGAGGATGATGCAATTAATAGCTAAGGTTGCTGAGCCTGCGGTTACCGAGCATAGCCGAAGCATCGGAGAACCGACCTTATTTTATTATGCCACTATGGAAGAAGCCTTTTCTTACGTGGCTGCAAACGCTAAGCCAGGCGATGTTTGCCTGTTGTCGCCTGCTGCCTCCAGTTACGACCAGTATAAGAATTTCGAAGAAAGGGGAGGAAAATTCAAAGCTTTGACTGCCAACTTTAAATTGACATGATAGTTTCTTTTGATGCTATAGATTGCGTCGCCCTGCAATCTTTTGCATGGAATGACATAGCATCAAAAGCCTAATGAAAAGCCCATAAACAAAAAAGCCCCGAAAAATCGGAGCTTTCTTTTTTCGTTGATGAAGGAATCACTTCTTGAGTTCCTTGATTTTGGCCTTCTTGCCACGTAAACCACGGAGGTAATAAATACGTGACTTGCGGACCGAGCCCTGTTTGTTGAGCTCAATGTTCTCAATCATGGGAGAGGCAATCGGGAAACATCTTTCAACGCCGACGTTGTTGGAAATCTTGCGGATAGTGAAAGTGCCGGTCTTGCCATGGCCGCTACGCTTCAGGACGGTACCTTGAAACTTTTGCAGACGCTCTTTTTGTCCTTCAATAATCTTGTAGGTCACCGTAATGGTGTCACCTGTCTTGAACTTCGGAAAATCTTTTACAACGATTTGATCTTCAACGAATTGGATTAATGCTTGTTTGCTCATTTTATATGATTTTTGTATATTTTTCTCCAAAAAGTGGGTGCAAAAATACAAATAATTTCAATATGTAGCTAAGATTATCAGCTTTTTTTGAAAATTTCGTACATTTCAGGCCTACGTTCTTTGGTGCGTTGAATGGCCTGCTCCATTTTCCATTCGTTGATTTTTAGGTCATTACCCGACAATAGAATCTCCGGAACTTCCCAGCCTTTGTAGTTTCGCGGTCTTGTGTAGACGGGTGGCGACACCAAACCGTCCTGAAACGAGTCGGAAAGCGCTGAGGTTTCGTCACTCAAAGCACCGGGTATAAGTCGCACCAGACTGTCAACCAAGACGGCCGCACCCAGTTCGCCTCCCGAAAGGACATAATTACCGATGCTTATTTCCTTGGTAATCAAATGTTCACGGATGCGTTCGTCAATGCCTTTGTAATGTCCGCAAAGGATGATGAGGTTCTGTTTCATGGAAAGATGGTTGCACATCGGCTGATCCAAAAGCTCGCCATCGGGACTCATGTAGATGACTTCGTCGTAGTCGCGTTGGCTTTTGAGGTGGGTGATGCAGTTGTCGACAGGCTCGATCATCATCACCATGCCCGCACCGGCTGCAAAAGAATAGTCGTCCACCTTGTGGTGCTTGTCGGTGCTGTAGTCACGGAGGTTGTGCAGGCCAATCTCCACAATGCCTTTGTTTATAGCACGTTTGATGATGGATTCAGTAAAAGGTCCTTCAAACATTTCGGGAAAAACGGCGATGATGTCGATGCGCATGGCGTTGAAATTTTTTGCAAAAGTAGTGAATTTTTTGAATGCTGAATGTAGAATGCAGAATGATGAATGCAGAATGATGAATGCAGAATGATGAATGCAGAATGATGAATGCAGAATGTAGAATGCAGAATGTAGAATGCAGAATGCTGAATGCTGAATGTAGAATGCTGAATGCAGAATGATGAATGCAGAATGTAGAATGTAGAATGTGTGTGGCTTATCTGTAATCATCGGAAGCGAAGCTGCAAAATTCTGACCCGAAAATATCTGTAAAATCTGTGTAATCTGTAGTTAAATAAGAACTTGAATTTTGAATTTTAATCTTAAATATTGAATTTTGATTCTTAAATCAAAAATCTTACTATTTTTGCGCGTTTTAAAGTCTTATTTCTATGAAAAAATTATCTTTTTTATTGCTGTTTTTTGCAGCCTCTTTGTTTGCTGAGGCGCAAGTCGCGACCAACATCTATTGGGTGCAGTTCACCGACAAGAACGACTCGCCTTATTCTATTGACAATCCTGAGGATTACTTGAGTCCAAGGGCTTTGCAACGCCGTGCCAATCTGGGTATTACCATCGATGCGTACGACATCCCTGTCAATCCGCAATATCTACAGGCAGTGGCCGATTGCGGTGCCCAACTGATCAACCCCTCAAAATGGTTGAATGGTGTTTCTGTCTATACTACTGATTCAAACGTAATAGGAGCCATCAATGCCTTGCCTTTCGTGGCAGAGGTGCGCAATTGCCCCAATGACCTTAAAGCACAAGAACTTAAGGAACGCTGGATGGCCAACGAGATGAAGCCCTCGTCAGTCAATCGTGGGATGAACGGCTTCTATGGCGGTGCCGAAGCTCAGGTTACACAACTGAAAGTCAATCTGTTGCACGATATGGGTTATGATGGCACAGGCGTTGTAGTCGCCGTTCTTGATGGTGGCTTCATTGGAACGGAAGAGGCTTCCTGTTTCGACAACATGAGAGAGGAAGGCCGTCTGCTTGGCGTCCGTGATTTCGTCTATGGTTCAAGTTCGGTGTATTCACAGAGCACGCATGGCACTTCCTGCTTGAGCACCATGGCCGCCTACGACCCCAATAACATGGTGGGTACGGCTTACAAGGCTTCGTATTACCTGATTCACACCGAGGATGGCGACACGGAAAACATCATCGAGGAATACAACTGGGTATCGGGTGCCGAATATGCCGACAGCCTTGGCGTGGATGTTTGCACCACCTCATTGGGCTATATCAGCTTCGACATGAGCGAGTGGAATCATCCTTTTGAACATTTTGATGGAAAGACAGCTCCCATGACAATCGGTGCAGAAATTGCTGCTTCTCGTGGCATGATTTGCATGAATGCCGCTGGCAACGAAGGGGATGGCGTTTGCACTTTGGGTATCCCTGCTGATGCCGAGCATATCCTGACCGTCGGTGCAGTCGATGGCAACGGCAACCGTGCTTCTTTCAGTTCGGTGGGCCCGACCTACGATGATCGTATCAAACCTGATGTGATGGCGATGGGACAAGGCACATACGTGGCTTCGGGTTATGGCAGCTGGTGGCCTTATTATAATGGCGATGGCACTTCGTTTGCCACGCCCGTGTTGGCTGGCGCAGTGACATGCTTGCGTCAAGCGTTGCCTTACACCTCGGTGCAGGAGCTTTGCGATGTCATCCGTGCTAGCGGCGACCGTGCCGATAATCCTGACAGCAAATATGGATATGGCATCCCCGACTTCAGCCAAGCCTTGGAGCTGTTGAGCGTTGAAGAGCCAATAGGCAACACCCCTGCCCATATCATCACAGTGTATCCCAATCCTTCCAACGGTGAGGTGCATGTGTTGTTGAATGACCTTCATAAGGCCGAATTGACTATCTATGACTTCATGGGTCACAAACTGCATTCCTATAGCTTCAATGGTTTGAACCACACATCGTTTGAGCGTTACCTCAACACGCTGAACTCAGGTGTGTATTTCATTAATGCTGTGTCGGAGTCAGGCAGCGAGACGCTGAAGCTTGTACTGACAAAGTAAAAGGAGTATTTCCGTAATAAGTAACTGTTCAAAATTAAACTGCAATATTTTTTGGCTTCGGGACGATGACTTATGACTATGACAATGACCACTTCAACCAAGGGCTGAAACTTCAGCATCCCCGTGGAAACGGTCATAGTCATTGTCAATGGTCATAGTCAAAAAGTCTTGTAGTCTCGTGTCCAATTGGAAAACTAATTTTGCTCATCTATTTATAAAAAAAGGTGAACCTCAAGCAAGGTTCACCTTTATTTTTGTTTCAGATGGTTTTCTTTATTTCTTTATGAATCTCATCGTATGTCTTCCGTCAATACTGATGAGGTAGAGACCTGCAGTCAATCCGTCGATGCTGAGCTCGAAGTCGTTTTGCTTGATTACGGATTCGACTTTGATGCCCATGGCGTTATAGATACTGATTTCATGTTCTCCCTCAAGGCCTTCCATCCAAATTTTGTCGTTGGCAGGGTTGGGGTAGAGCTTGACGGATCCTAATCCACTTTCCTCCACGCCTGTACTTTCGAAGAAGGCAGCCAATATGATGTCATGGTCGACAAGTACTTCTTTGGGATTGTCGGTGGTGTCGTCGTTCCATCTTTGGAACCGGTATCCGTCGGAGGGTATGGCTGCGATGCTGGCCGTGCTTCCAGCCTGGTAGGTGCCTGCTCCGATGATGAAGCCTTGGGTCTCATCGTAATACACGGTGACAGTGAAGGTCTCGACAGGGATGTGTGAGAATGAAGCGATGTATTCGGAGTTTCCGGTCACGACGATGGTACGAGGATTGTTCATGTCGCCGTCTTGCCAGCCAGAGAAGAAGAAACCTGGCGAAGGGGTGGCGCCAATGTTGATGACGGTATTCTCAGGGTAGGTGCCGCTACCATACACACTGCCTTGCAATGGATTCTCCGACCGCACAATGATGGTATAGGTCACGACGGGAGGAATGTACTCGAACATGGCGGTGAAAGTCATGTCTTCCGTGACGGTAACGCTGCGGGGGTTGTCGGTGTTGCCATCGTTCCAGCCGTTGAATACAACGTTTTCGTAAGGTGTTGCACTAATCTCGACAGTTGTGCCTTCTGGATAGGTGCCACTGCCTGACACAGCGCCCAATTCGGGGTCGTTAGCCAGTACGGTGATGGTGTGCTGGGGTGTGCCTTGCTGATGGAACAACGCTTTATAGCTGGCATTCTGTGTGACGGTGACGTAACGCGGGTTGCTGGCGATGCCGTCGCTCCAACAGACGAAGATGTAATACTCGTTGGGCGTAGCCGTCAGTGTGGCGGTGCTGCCGTAATCGTATATACCCGCACCGGTCACCGTACCGCCTTCCACCGGGTCGCATTCGGCGGTGATTTCGTACTGGAGGAGCCTGAACACGGCGGTGTAGGTGGCGTCGCCTTCCACGAAGACGGTTCGTGGATTGGTGATGACACCGTCATCCCATTCGCTGAACACATAGCCTGGATTGCTGTGTGCGGTCAGGTGGATGGTCTCGCCATAATTGTATGTGCCGCCTCCTATGATGGAGCCTGCGTTCTCAGGATACACTTCTGTGGTGATGACGCATTGCCGTATCTCGAAATGTGCGGTGTAGGTTTGGTCTTCTGTGACGATGACGGTTCGCGGGTTGGTCATGTCACCGT
The DNA here is from genome assembly GCA_017508895.1 of Bacteroidales bacterium. The sequence goes on along the minus strand of JAFWRA010000039.1, from coordinate 6,864 downwards.
CGGTCCAGCCGGCAAAGGCGAAGCCTAAATAGGGTGTGGCCGATATCTGGATGGTATCGCCATAGTAATAGGTGCCTCCGCCTGCCACCGTGCCCCATTGTGGGTGGTCGGATTCGACTTTGATGACGAACTGGCTGCGGGCAAACATGGCGATAAAAGTGCTGTCTTGGGTGACGATGATCTCGCGCGGGTTGTCGGTGATGCTGTCGTTCCAGTAAAGGAACTCGTGGCCTACGATGGGGGTTGCGCTAATGATGGCGGTGTCACCATAGTGAAAGATGCCTCCACCAGTAACCGTGCCCCATCCAGTGCTGTCGGCTAATACGGTAAGGGTGTATGTCGGTGGCGGGGGAGGTGGAAGTGTAGGCTTCACGCAAAGCGCTTCAACGATGTCGCAGCCTTCAGGCTGATAGAGGATTTCATTGTCTTTCCATACTGTGCCCACACTGTCGGTTTGACCTGCATAATAGACGCCAGCCTCGTTGACCACCAAGGCCTTGATTTCAGAGAAGCTGGTTCGAGGATGGGCATACAGCACTTCGCCGTCGCGCCAAACATACATTGAATCGTCCACATAACCAGCCAGATAGATGCTACTGTCATATAAAGCGATGGCATCGAAGCCTGACGCAATGTCAAATCCAGTGAATTGAAGGATGATGGAGTCGTTTTGCCAAAGGGTGGCGTGGATTTGGTCATCAAGATAAACTATTCCGGCTGAATAAAGGTCGGTACCGTCGAAAGCGATGGCATTGATGGTCGAGGTGGTGTCGGCTTGCCAGAGGATGGTGTCGTTTTTCCATACGATAGCCTTGCTATCTGATTCGGCACTGATGCCGCCTGCATAGACATCGCCTGTTAGGGTGTCGAGGGCCAGCGCATTGATTTGGTTGTCGTGGAGGCTGTCGCTATAGGCGTACAGCACTTCTCCGTCTTGCCAGACGAGGCCGGCCACGTTCTCCCATTCGTTTTCGCCAAAGCCGGCAGCCATCCATTGGCCGTCAAACAGTTCCAATTTGCGGATGGCAGTGTTGGAGTCGGCATCGAAAACAAGGCTGTCGTTCAGCCAAACGTGACCATGCACGAAGTCGTAGGTCGAGTCGTGGCAGTAGCCGGCGGTGAAGATATTGCCGTCGGGCGCGATTTGCAGCGATGATAGATGGATTAGGGTCGTGTCTGAAATGTTGTAAATCAAGTCATTGTTTTTCCAAACCTTGCCAACGCCATCGGCGTTTCCGGCAAAATAAACGTCTTGGGGCTGCTGCGGTTCGTCCCAGTTGAAATAGGTCTTCACCATCCAGTCGCCTGTCGACGACCAAAGTTGATCCCACTGGGTTCCGCTCCATGCCCATATTCCGTTGCCGCTTGGGTCGATGTCGCTGCAAACACCCATGTGATACGGGGTCAACGGTTGTTCGGCTTGCCAGACTATCCAGATGGTTTCGTCTCCTGTAACCGCAATGGGAGTGGAAACGTCGAACTCAGCCCAATCGTTGAGGCCTTGGGGGACATCACAACTCATTGTATATACGATCGAGCCCTCCGAAGGCGTTTCACCGCCCAGGTAGATGGAACAGGAATACATGCCCCCCACGTAAAGGCTGTCGCTGAAAATGGCCGTTTTTGTAATTTGCGTACCCGCAAAGTTGCTGGCCATATCGGGAGGATAACAGGTAGCGACGGTGGTATGTATCCCATAACTGATAACATCAGCCAACTCGCTTGTGCAGTAGGTGTGCCAGCCATGCATCGGGGTGTTTTGTGCCCATGTCACTCCGGCAAGGGCCAACAATAGGAAAAGGAGAATCTTTTTCATTGCATTAGGTTTTAATTTGTGGCAAAAGTAGCAAATCTTTGGAATCTAATGTCTTTTTTTCATTATTTTTGCGGCAATGAAACGGCATCTTTTCATAGGATTCGTGTTTGGGTTGGCGATGATGGTTGCTTGTAACAAACCAAGTGATGGGTCTGTAGCGATGCGCCATGGCACGTCTCTGCCCCATGCCTCGTTGCCCGAACTGGCCGCCATCGACAGCCTGATGTGGCGCCAGCCCGACAGCGCCTTGGCGGTGCTGCAGCAGTTTGCAGCCAGCCCCAAGGCCGACAGCCTCGATGAGTTGAATGGGCATTACTGCCAACTGCTGATTTCGGAGTTGCTCTACAAAAACGACTACGGCCAAAGCAACCGCCCTGCCTTGCAGCAGGCCGTAACCTATTTCGATAGCCTCGTGTGTCAGGCTCCCCCTTTGAAAGGGGGCTGGGGGGATTCAAAAACCACCTCCAACCAAAACGATAATCTCGTCTTCCTCGACGCCCGAGCCCATTATATTAATGGTGTCGGCTATTACGAACAAAACAACCTTGAGGAGGCCTGCGCGGAATACATCAACGCCTTGGAAACCATGGAAAGCCATTTCGGCGAGAAGGTACTGGTGGGCCACAAGGCCAGGTTTATGGCCTATACCTACAACCGCCTCGGAGAAATGTTCTCGGAGCAGTTTATGATGGAGCCGGCCATTGAGTGTTTTCAGCAATCGTATGGGTTTTGCAAGATTGAACCTGCTTCTCCTTATAGCGTGTCCAATGCACTTTATCGTATTGGTCTGCAATATGACAAGATGCACAAAAAGGACAGTGCAAACTACTATTATGAATGCGCCATTGAGTTGATACCAGACAACAACAACTTGACTTATAGGGATTTGAAATCGTCACGGGCTCTCCTTTCCTATCAGTTGGGGCAACCAGCCGAAGCCTCCTTGAATACGCTTCTTAGGATGGTACGACTTGCTGATGATGAGGAAGAACAGATGTCCCGGTTTTTGACCATTGGTGCTATTTATTTCGAGGAAGCGATGTATGATTCCGCTCTGCGCTATTTGGAGCCCGTGTTTCAACACACAAATGACGTGGTGATGCGGGTACTAACTGCTGACTATATCCGTGTCGTATATGATAGCATAGGAGACGTTGAAAAATCTAATATGTTTATGAGGTTTTTGACGAATCAGAAGACATCAGATGGAGAAAATAAAGCTCTGGTCTCGAAACTGGAAGACTTATATAAGAATTATTCAAATCAAAAAAAGGAAAAAGAAGCAGAAAAAGCACGAGAAAAATCTATAAGGAAAACGGTTGGAATTATTGTTCCAATTTCAATGATGATTGCATTGACTGTTTTTATTGTGGTGAAACTAAGAAGCAAGAAACTGCTGAAAAAACATCAAGAGGAAGCGAAAAGAGCCTTGGAAGAAGCGGGAAGACAGCATGAACAGGAACTCATCCAGCAACGAGAGGAAGCCTTGGCAGCCGAGCGAACGCACAGGATTCAGCAATCCGCCCTTTCCAACCGCCTGAAGCGGAGCAACAAGGAGCTGCGCGAGCTGAAAGACCAGATCAGGCAGCAAACGAACAGCATGAACACAAAGCAAGAGACACAAGCCCTATCGTTCAACGACGAACCCATCTGCCGACTCATCATGGAGCGGGTGAACGAAGGACAGTTCAAATCGAAGATGGACTACACGTCCTATAAGGACTATGCCTTGGGCAAGGACGACCTCGTGGCCTTGCGTGAAGCCGCCAACCGCCACTTCAACCAGTTCACCATCCGCTTGGCCAAAGCCTATCCCGCCCTCACCCAAGGTGACCTCGACTATTGCTGCCTCTATCTGCTTGGCCTTTCCGATGCCGATGTTTCGGCCTTGATGCAACGTGCCTACACCACAATCAACGAGCGCAACAGCAAGCTGAGGAGGGTTTTGGGCAGCGAAAATGCCATTTCCATCACTTTGCAGGCCATCGCCAACGAATCTATATCCATTTGATGAGCAAGACGTTAACCAAAAATCCGGACAAATCCGTACCATCTTTTTCTTGACAAAGTATTATGGGCACACTACTTTTGCATCCATGTTTAAATTCGTAAAGCGATGAAATTGCAAATTCAAAAAATTCTTCAATGTTTAATCCTACTTGCTCTTTGCCAGCCCTTGTCTGCCCAGGAATGGATAGTGGAGGTACCGTATGGGATGGGGTTCATGCGCGACATGATCTCCATCGATTCAGGCGAGCACGTTCTTGGCATAGGCGGCACCAATGTAAATTACCGATATGACGGACTTGTCCTCAAGATTGGCAAAGACGGGCAATACACCGACCGCAAGGTCCATCTGCCCGGCCAGACGCTTCAATACCATAGCGCCGTCCAACTCGACAATGGCAACTACATGGTGTTCGGCCTGTGCGATGACAGCTTGCGCGACCCTTTGTTCCAACAATACCTATTGGTGGATATCTTCAACGACAAACTCGAGCTTGTGTCGTCAAGAACATACGATGTGGATGACGAGATCTTCGACTATTTCTATGACACAAACAACAATGCTACAATGAAATCCATTCTTTCCAAGTCGGGCACCGTTATCTTGGCTTGTAGGCCTACGTTTTTTGTGGAAGAGCCCTATCCTGTGTACAGGTTTAGGATGCGTTTCTATGAATTCGACGAAGACGGCAATATGCTTAGAGTGGTTGACGACGACGAGAGTGTAACACACATTGAGGAAATCTTCTATGCCCCGCATTCCGACAACCTAATAATTACAGTATTGGGAAGTTTCCCGCCCAACGACGCGTTTGGCATATACATTGCAGACACAAGTCTCAATATCATTGCACGTAAGAATTTTTTCCATCTTCAGGGAGGATTAAACCCTTACGGCGACCATATATGGAGTTTGAGTTGCGAAGGTAGATGGTTTGACGATGATTGCATCATATACGATGCTTATACCGCCTTATATGAAGGGAAGGACGACCCTCGCTCCACCTTCTACTACGATAAACTCTACAAGCTGGATTCGGCATTTAACATTCGCGCCGAGCTTCAACTACCCCCTTACGACTCCTGCTCGTTTTCACCCGAAGGCACTTCGACGGCCTATGTCAACGACTCAACCATCTTTGCCTTCACCTTTTGCAAATCCCACATTCACTCCAACGACATGGAGCAACTGAACGTTACATTGGTCGACAAGAACCTTGACCTACTCGGGCGTAAAGTTATCAGGGACGATGACGTGATGTTCAGCATGTGGGCTCCTCCAGCAATCTTCGATGATGGAGGGTGCCTCGCTTTCGTGCGTTCTTGGAATGGCGTCTACTATCCAGATGAGCCTTTCAAGCGGAATGAACTCATGAAATTCCGCCGTGAGGACATCGAAATTACATGGGATGTGGTGCAAGAAAACAGTGCACCGTCACAACTTTTGCCCTATCCCAACCCTACCAACGGCATCCTCAACATCCCGATAGGCGAAGGAGAGCACAATGGATTAAGGCTCCAGATCTTCGACATGAAAGGAGAGAAATGCTTCGATTGCGCCATCACCAAACAAGGCAGCCTCATCACCGTGGACACACATAACCTTGAAACGGGGCTGTATGTCTATCGTGTCGTTTCTGGCAGCAAGGAATTGTCCAGCGGAAAATTTGTGAAGGAATAAAGGAAACAGCATTAATACTAATGCTCTCTAATATCGTCACCTCAAATAATTTGCAGAATTTGTCATACGAATACGACAAATTTGGTAATTTAGCCAGCCGGAAGGACAACCTTCGCAACCAGGAGGAGACTTTCCACTACGACAAGATGAACCGTTTGACCGACATATACCTTGGCACGACCCACAGCCAGATCGTCTACGACCCGCTGGGCCATAAAACCAATATGTTATGGGAAAACATAACGCATATTTCGGGGATTGCAAATCCCCATGCTCACCACCAGCGGATTGCAAATCCGCTGGGACGGGGGTATTATATTATTATACACCTACCCAAAATAGTATATACATTCGTAAAGTCAAGTCGTATAAAGATTTATATCGTAATTTAGGGTTGTAAAAATGAAAAATAGTATTGTTATCTTATTAGTGACTTTGTTAGTATTACTAATGTGTTGTCAATCTAACAACAAAGAAAGCACCTATGGTATGACTAAAGAAAACCATAGTCTTGATAGCACCTTAACCACATTGCCTCAAAAAGACACATTTGCATTTTGCCCCACCCTATTAAACGCCATTAAATCATTCATACACGATTATACTGATGAATTAGATTGCGTTGTTTCTGTTGAAATAGACAATGATGGAAACAATTGCTATGTTTTTATGTCGACAAACATGTTTTATATTTCGACTTTATTTAATGGTTATCAGATAGTTGACGACAAGATGGTAGTTTATTATTTCAATATTTCCAATGACAACCTCTCATTTTACGAACTATTGGCTCAACAAAACACCAAAGACATGAACAATCTCTTATATGAAAGTGATTGTGCAAATAGTCTTGTCGATAAAAACAAACTGAATACAGATTTTCCCAAGTCCTTCCCTGATGAAAATTCTGATTTTGCGACAGGTTGGTATTATGAGCCAAGAGGTAGAAAATATAAAGTCCATAGTCCAGACAGCCTCGAACTCGTTTTTGAGGGCTATTATTGAATATAATGACGAATCTACAACAAATGGAACTTGGAGAGACCACCATTAACCCAATGATACAAGAAGGAATTAACCTCGCTCTTCCTATGCTCTTCTCTCGCTTTTGGCATGCTGTTGGCATAGTCAAGCAAGCTGTTTGAGTATGCCTACACCTTGCCATCTCCTTGCCAACACCTTGCCAACACCTTGCCAAAAGGCTTTGAAAGTCCAAAAATGTAATTTGCTGATTTTGGTTGTCACTTTCGTGTCCTACGGCTGAATCAAGTTGACGGGTTAATAATTTAAGACTGTTATGAGTTGTCAGTCGCTTTTTCTGCGACTGGTTTTTGTTTACTCTGATTGCAGAGCCAGAGCT
>JAFWRA010000038.1 GCA_017508895.1 Bacteroidales bacterium | reverse complement strand
CGAGGGCAAATACTCCAATCTCGCCATCATCACCCACTCGCCCAATGAATTTATTGTTGACTTCGCCCAGATGATGCCTGGCACACCTAAGGCGAAAGTCCGCTCAAGAGTGATTTTGAACCCCTTGAACGCCAAGCGTCTCTACAAGGCTTTGGCCGACAATATCGCCAAATACGAGCAGCAGTTTGGCACCATTCAGGATGTGGGCAGCAATGTCGCCCAGTTCCCGATAGGCACGCCTACGGCACAGGCTTGATCAACATCACGAGTCATTATGAAATCGACCGTCTATAGATTCCCGAGGGAATGACATAGACGGTCGATTTCATAACTATAAGCATCTGTAATGCAATGAAACATAACCTCTTTTTACTGCTAACGTTGATGGTCGGCCCTCTTTTGTTGGCTCAAGAAAACGAAAATCAATTGCCCGATACAAGCCTGTTTGAAGCCCATCATCATATCGAAGGCAATGACACGCTTCCGTATCGTCTCTATCGCTCAGAGAAAGCCGATACGATGACTGAAGCCTTGCCTTTGGTCATCTTCCTGCATGGTGCAGGAGAACGCGGCAATGACAATTGTATGCAGTTGAAGCATTGCATCAAATATTTCCTTGATGACACTGTGACAAGCCGTTATCCCTTCCTGTTGATGGTTCCTCAATGCCCAAATGACAGACGCTGGGTGAATACCGATTGGAGCCTGCCAGAGCACACGATGGACAGCATGCCCACGGCAGAGCTGCGTGGCGTGATGACCGTACTTGACAGCCTTGTTGGTGATGGTGCCGTGGATTCGACGCAAGTTTACATTTGCGGCATTTCCATGGGAGGTTTTGACACTTGGGATGCCTTGCAGCGTTGGCCGGAGAAGTTTGCTGCAGCTATTGCCATCTGCGGTGGAGGAGACCCAGCATACGCCGAGGCCATGAAAGACATTCCCGTTTATATCTTTCATGGTTTGCTCGATGAGGTGGTCATGCCATCGCGGAGCATACAGATGTACAATGTTTTGAAAGAAGTCGGAAGCAAAGAGGCCATTCTGGTCACTTATCCCGAAATGGGCCATGTGTGTTGGGATGAGGCTTTTTCCACACCGGGGATGTTTGGGTGGTTATTTGGGAAGAAAAAGCCGGTTTCTTCTGATATACAAGAGTGATTGTCGATTTAATATTTGGGATAATTGAAGATTGCACCAGATTTGTGCAGTTTAGACGGATAAATACAATAAGAATAGCCTACAACTTTCCTAACCTATACTTCTGTCCTCACCTCTGCCCGTTTTTATTGCGAAAAGGTCGACAAAACCATTGGACTGGCTTTTTGCATTGCAAAAAAGGACATCCGTGGTTTTTTCCGTCCATTTGCATGTGCAAAAAGGCGCAGCAAGACGCTGGTCTGGCTTTTTGCATTGCAAAAAGGGGGATCCACGTTTTTTTCCGTCCGTTCGCACGTGTGAAAAGGTCGAGAAAACCAAAGGACTCCGCGTTTGCAAACCGACAGGGCATGATTTACGCTCCAGCAGTTGTCGATGCTCGCAGGAGTTTTCAAGTTTGTGATTGTTCCTTTGGACTATTGGTTTGCAAAAATACAACATATTTGTATTTTTACAAACATAAAAACAAAAATTTTTTTGTCATTTACGTCACAATATTCTCCCCTCCTGTTAATGCTGAAAGTTGTTCAGTTAGCAGTTAAAAGTTGGGAGATGCAAACTAAAGCGGGAACTGTGAGTGAACGAAAAGTTAAGACCCAAATCTCAACTTTTTCACACCCATATCTCAACCTAAAAAACTATGGGGTTTAGAAACATGAAGGATGGGGTGTACGGGCTGCAACATCAGCATTCCGTGAAAGTGAGCATGGTCAAATGGCCACCAAGTCACGAAGTCGGATGATAGAGCGAAGCAGCCATGTCATGCCGACGATATCCTGTGCGATGGCGGGCATCTATGGCTGCGGTTTATTGTATTTATCTCTTTTTCAACACTATATCCGACAGCAAACGACAGCAAACGACTACAGTCGACAACAAACGTTTAATCAACGTCTTTATCTTGACAGAGTTTTCATCTTTGCAGCGAGAACGATAATTCATATCTATCATGGAAGCGCAAGACAACAAAATTATTGAGATTCCGTCAGGCGATGGCAAAGAAGATTTCAAGATCAGGAAACAAATCATTTGGCAATTTTATCAAGATTGGAAAAAGAAGAACCCGTCACTGAAAAGGTTCAACCTGTCTCTGAAGGACTTCATCAATATTAGATTTGTCTCAATAGATGAGACCAGTCATCAAGCGGCGAAAAGCTATCTTTCCACCTTGGCAGTACTCCAATTGGATTCCATCTTAACAATGGCGAAGAAATATCGAACAGTAAAAGCCAAGATTAAAGACAAAAATCAAAAGCAATTCAACAAACTATTGTGGATGAAATATAATCTCCCTGGTGTTGGTGAAGTCAAACTGATGGTCGGTATAGTAAGACGAACCAAAGACAAAGTACAATACTGTATTACTGTCATTCAGGCATGACAATAGAAAACGGATGGAATCTAAAGAGTCCTGTTCAGGTGTTCTCTCATCCTAATTCCATCCGTATGGTTTGCCGCAGAATGCAGGAGGTAAGTCGTACTGAAACGATAGGCCACCGCGCGGACTTTCGGAAAGTCATACCTGATTCCTGACTTATTTCTGCTTGCAAAATTACAACTTTTCCATGAACCCGCAAGAGGATAAGTTTTTTTCTTTTTCGGGGGTGATACAGCAGCCATGTCATGCCAACGTGGGTTTGTTCGATGGCGGGCATCTATGGCTGCGGTTTATTGTATTTATCTCTTTTTCAACACCATATCCGACGGCAAACGACAACAAACGACTACAGCCTTATTCCTATGATTATTGCTGGCGCAGACGAAATCGTACAAGGGAAATATCCCGACACAGTTGTCTATCGTAGGTCATTAGAAAAAGAATACTATTATGTGGAATGCACTCGCATGGGAAGGAAAAGGTTGGCCATGAAGACTTTCTATAAAACAAAAATTGGCGGTTAACAACCCGTTTAGGCCCTAACCGCCAATGTTTTTCGTCTTCCGGTGCTATCTGCTGCCCTTTCAGGTCGTGACGCTGTACGTCCTTAACGTGCCGGAACGACACCGCAATAATACATCTTTTCCATGAACCCGCAAGAGGATAGACTTTTTTTCTTTTTCGGGGGTGTTGCAGCAGCCATGTCATCGCTCCAAGTCGCCAGCCAGCAGCCATGTCATGCCCTCCCTTTAATCCCCCGCCCTTCGGGCACCCCCTTAAAAGGGGAAAGGGCGGGCATCTATGGCTGCGGCATACAGGAATCCGCCCATCTCAATATGAAAACCCGACATTGCATATTGGGGTGGGGTAGGGGCGTTCCTTCGGGATTTGGCTTGACGCATTGTCATCGGCTGCGGGACGTAGTAGCTTGGAGCCCATTGATGGTCCACAAATGTTGTAGCCCATCTCTTTCAGCAGCGCACTGATTTGAACAATATCCCGTTCAAATCCGTACACTGAGGTGCTGAGCATTATGTTTGATGTATATTGCATTCAACAACAAGTAGGTTTTCAATAACCTCTAATAATCTTTTTTAGGCGATCAAAACTCGGCAAGATCATCCCTGACATCATGATTCTCATTTCAATATCACTTATCAACAAAAGGATCCCCTCATTTACACACCTTTGCTTATAAAATGAAACCAAATTCAATTGACTTTTGTCAGGCTCTACAAAACCACAAATAGAAGAGATGGCTGAGTCATCAAACGTTGCACCAATCGTATTGCGATTAGCAAGAGACATTTGCAATGATAAAAGTGCATCTCTGGTTGCCAAAACAAGATTACCGACAATGCTTTCAGAAATTGTCGGTATCTGTTGCATAATACTATATTTTCGGTTCCAAACGGCATTTACAATACTAAGGTTTTGTAATGTAGGGATACTCTCAAATGCATCATTAACCCTCTTTAATTCTATATCCAACTGATTAAGTTGAATTTTTATCTGCAAGAACTGCGAATATGCAGATTGAACTTGTGCCAAATATCCATAAACACCCATCCCTGATTGTTGTGAAGTTAAAATAGTATTCATGCCTTTTCCTCCTCTCCGTTATTACCAACAACCTTATTTAATTCCCCTATTAACTCATCCAAGTGTTGTGCCTGTTTTTGCATTATTTCAATAGACCATGAATATTGTTCATTCTTAGTTTGAACTTCATTCAAAAGTTTTGTAATAGAATCAAGTTTTTCTTTTGAATCTGACTGGGTGGTTTCAAGTTGTTTCGCCAAATCCCCCAACGACCTAGTCTTTTCATTTACAAAAGCATCCAAATCCTTCTTTCGCATATCTAAATACTGGACAACACTGGATGCTTTTGATTGTACATTATTTACAACCTCAGTTGCTTCAATTCCTTTTTGCTTTACTTCTTCCAACACATCATTTGCTTCCCTTTTGTTCTCTTCTATTTTGAATATTCCAAAGAAACCAAAAACAAGAAATACAACACTTGCAATTCCAAACCAGACACCAATTTGGTCATAATTAGTATCGATTTTGGTCAGATGCAAAGACACAAGATGATTCATTTCTTCTTGGGAGAGCAAAATCTCTCTTCTAAACAACGCTGAGTCTCTTTGCAATTGCGAAAGCAAGGCAGGGGCATTTACTATCGTCCCCGAATCAGTGCTAAGAATCACATCTTTCATGTCATAGAAAATCGAATCGACTTTTGCGATGTGAGTAACATGCGAGCTAACAATCTTTTCCTGAGATTCTTTTAGTGCCTTCGTAGTATAATCCAAATGTAAATACAAAAGCAATAATGTGACAATTATTAATGCACTAAAGGAAATTACAACCCACAAACTTCTATTTGGTTTATTCATATCAATTCTTTTTACCGTACAATATCATTGCTTCAACTTCTCTCTTTGCTCGTTCCAAAATCGCTTTTCCTTCAGCTTGCAATGCTTTTGCCTGCTGCCGAATTTCTGAAATATGGGAAACTATTTCTTGCTGCTTGGAAACTGGAGGTATCACAATGGTTTGATTGAAATACTCTGACATTATCAGGTTTCTAATACCATTGGTTTGGCTTTGCATAGAATCCGTGATTTTTATATTATACATTGTTCTCAAATAGAAATACAAGTACATCGGATTGATACCTTCCACTGTAATCTTGTGAATGAAATTACTATAACCAATTTGCCTGCCTTTCACTATTTCATCAGTCAAAATAGATATTCTGCCAACAGGTTGGTCTTCACTTCCACCAGATTTTTCTATCAACAAATCATTTGGCTGAATGTCCATTCTTGACAATTTTGAGTTTACTATCCAACGATATTTTACTCTTGAATTATCTAATCGCAAGTTATATGTATTATCAAACTCTGTGGCTCGAATGACCAAACATTTTGTGTATTTATTTTCATCAACTTCTTCTGATTCATCTTTTCCCCATTCGCCACTACAATTATTCTTTATGAAATACTTTAATGGTTGCTTGCCAAATGGCGACATATAAAGCGATTGCTTTAGCTGTTTTACCGAAATCGAATAGAGTTTAGGGTCAAACCTGCCATCACGAACTTCGCTAATACTTACAGTAAAGATTCTATCTTGCAATGATTGGGTTTTCGTTTCTGGCAGCTCAATGCCTAACTCGCCAAGCAAATAATCATCAATGCTATTTAAAATATCTTCGGCTTGTTGCTCTTTTTGTTGCTTTAAGATTTGCGCGTTCTTTAATAATTCGCAACAACTTTTTTGTTCCTCAATTCCAGGAAGAGGAACATTAAATGTTTTCAAGAACAATGGTGAAACCCTTTGCTGTCCAGCAGACCCGCCAAAGTAATTCATGGCAGCCTTTAATATTCTTTCATCCCGCAATAAAAACAACAGATATTCCTGTAATACAACACTTTCATCTTTTGACCGAATCACAAAAAACTCTGTCGAACCACATCCATAACCATTTAGTAGTTTTTTTGCAATCGCAGATTTCGCATTTTGCATACAAGGAGTGATCTTTGCCCATAAAATGTCTCCTTCCTTAAATCGAGTAAAGCCTTTTGTTTCCTCTACTTTCTTAATGCCCTGATACGAGACAACACCATTGGAAGAATCTATTGCATCCATAGGAATAAAAGAGACTTCTTCTATGTTTTTAAATATGCATGATGGATCAATCCATGCAATTTCTGATAATTTGACATTTCTAAATGCTTTTGAAACGAATTTGAAATGTGGTTTATACACAGACGGATCTAATCTTCCCTCAATCTCCGAACGTTTGACAAGGAAGTTTTTATCGGGGTCAATATTTTGAAAATGTTGCATTGTTAAATGGGTTTCGAATCTTCATTAATCATAATTTCGGCCAACACTTGGATTAGTGCAATCTCTTGCAGCAACTCTTTATCGTCCTTTATCCTTTTGTACTTGTTGTTTTTTTTCTCTTCAACAAATGACTCTTTGCTGTGAACAATAGAATTACGTGTTTTATATATTCGATTTGTCAAACTCTTTATGAACTGAGATTCATCATTAGAAAAAATAATGGCATTCCCGTCCGAAAAAGACACATTTTTTATCAGTAAAGATAAGTAATTGTCTCCATATCGTTCTATCAATTTTGCCTTAAGGTCATTCTGATTAATATGTTTCTGAATCAATAAAGAAAGAGCATTCTTTTCGTTTACTGTGATATCATTGTCGACTATTTTTTGTTGAATGCCTTTTATAAGTTTTGCAATATCTTTATCCCTTTTGTACGAAAAAGATACGTCTGTGATAATCTCTCTTGCTTTTATTATTTGATCCTCTGAAAATATCCTTTCATAGAAATATTCCAAAATATGATAAAATGACAGATATTTGTGTGGTAATATAGTAGATGAAATTGCCTCGTTGTAATAAGAAACAAGTTCTGGATTGTAAAGTTTTTTTGGACTATCAAAATCCATATCTCTTGTGTTTTTTATTGACAAACGCGAACTTGTTTGAACATCAGAATAAAGATGCATTGGCACTTGTCTATTATACATAAAAGTATAAGTATATGATAATGCATATGATTTGAATCTTTCCAATGAAGTAGTGCTTGATGTGGTTATTTTTAAACTATAATACCTCAGTGCCAACTCGGTTATTAAGTCTAATATGTTGGTACTCTTAACATCTTCAGTTCTTCTATACGATACATACAAAGGTAATTTACTAATTAGATTCTTTTTCATATAAGAATCTGAATTAATAAGGATAGATAGAGCTAACTCTTTTGAAATCTTATCATATTTATAATTGATTCTATTGATAGTATCTTCTATTACTAATCCTTCCTCTCTTTCTCTTATATAACGATTTGAGTCTACTATCAAAATTGCTTCGTAATAATTGTCGTTAAACAATTCGAAACTATTTCCCGATTTATTTTTTTGCAAACCATCGTAAATCTCATTTAATTCTTGGTTAGTTACAAAGAACTCTTTTTTTAATTCTTTATGCTTTACTTTTAAGACTTCATCATTAACAATAATATCCCATACATATGAAGGAAATAATTCTATAACAGCTTCATAAAAGTCTCTAATATTCATAATTTACAGGTTTACAATAAACTTCTTTAATTCTTTTCCAATCATTTCCAATTCATTCACTGCCGTTTTCTTTCCAGTAGCATCATACCCAATTTCCTCAGCAATAGCCATGAAAATCGGATAATCAGGAAGTTTTCTCTGCTTGGTTTGCTGATATTCTTCGGCCAGTTGGGTTTTGAGTCTGTCAACCTTATTGGTATATTCGACAAGCAGTTCGGTATTCCAAGTTTTATATTCTTCAGTTTGCTTTGCAGCAGTAGCGCTTATTCTTTGCTTGGTTTTTATTTCATTTGCCTTGTCTCGTTGTTTTTTCCTGATTTCCAAATCCCAAGTCTGGCGTTGCATGATATAATTGCTGTTTTTCAGCAGTTTATCCTCTATGTCCTTTTTTGCATCGACTAATCTTGCTGTTTGTTCCTTGCTCCATTTTTTAAGGAACAAGACAGAGCTTTTCACGCCAGCACCATTAGCCGTGAATGCCGTTTGAGGCATACTAACCACCGCAACGATTCGGAACCAGTCTTCAATCTGGGTTCTCACATATTGCAAACTGCTGTTGGTTAATATACCATCAGGAAGAACTATTGCCAAGTAACCACCTTCTTTCAAGTATTTGTAATCTTGTTCTATGAAAAGAACTTCGGTGCTTTGTCCGTCACGAGTGTTTTCTGGAACGGCTTTAACAGCCAACCAATCTTCTTCTTTTTTCCCCAACTGATATGTCTTCAGATATGCCTGCTCGCTTTGACGGATAGTGCTGCCAAAAGGTGGATTTGTTATGATGAAATCGAAAGTGCCGTATTTAAATCCTGAATTATTCGTTTTTGCTAATATTGTTTCATCGGAAACTAAGCCATCAGAAGTGATGACATTAGTGTGGCCATCATCATGGATAATCATATTCATCTTGGCCGCACGCGAAATTTGCTCACTTATTTCGATACCATAAAGATTTTTCTCAGCAAAGTCATGCCAATGTTTGAACCAACGTTCATGTTGTCTTACATCATTATTGTGATTTGGATAGAATTCAGTAGCCTGATTACGCACCTTATTTAATGCATATAAGAGGAAACCGCCACTACCACAAGATGTATCCAGTACCTTAGAATCATTCTTGATGGGCAACACATCCACAATGAACTTTACTATTTCGCGTGGTGTAAAATATTGGCCAAAATTACCTCGGAAGAATGATCCCATGAAAGTTTCAAATGCACGACCTTTGCTATCAAGGTCTGTATCACCTAAATTTACACTTTCAAGATAGCTCACGACAGTTCTAATCTTCTCGGGCGTTAATCTAATATTGTCACGAAACACCTCAGCATCACGCTTTCGACCTTCCTCATAAAGCGCTTTTACACGGTTATAAAGATTATCATTCTCAATCAAGCGGCGTTTGCGCTCATCCTTTTCTTCTGTTTTAGATACTATGATGATTTGGAAATCATACGGTTCGCCAACTTTTCTTGGTTTCCTTTCATCCCATATCTTGCAGAAAATCAGTTTATCCAATTCGTCAAAAGCTTCAGAAGGATTCAGTTGCCCGCCAGCCCACAATGCTTCATGAGCCTGTTTGAATCTGCGAGTCAATTCTGATTGGTCAATGACTGAAAGGTCAAAGAACTTTTGTTTGCCTTTTTCTTCGGGCAAATATTGAGCTCCATAAACATATTTGTAATTAGCAATGTTCTCTACACCATATTGTGGAATATCAGGCAATTGGTTCCGTGTGTTTTGGCTTTTATCTACTTCAAAATAATCAGACTTGATTCCAGAAGTCACCCAAACATATTTTACATCAGAAGGCAAGGCAAAAGCATAGCTATAGGCTTGCTCTATCGCTTGCTGATATTCTGCCTCACTAACCTCTTGTCGTTTACATTCAACCAAAATATGTGGGCACAAACACATTTCATCGGCATAAACCACGATATCAGCCTCTTTGACTTCTCGACCCATCGTTACTGGAACAAATTGCCTTATTCTACTGACAGGATAATTGTAATCCAAAATCAACTTGAGAAAGGTCTCAGCCTGAACCTTTTCTTCTGGATTATTGTAATTTCGTTCCTTGTTTTGATGGATGTATGTAATGCGTGATTTATCTTCGTTGAAAGAGATTAAACCTTTGTCGATTCCTGATTGTAAATAATCCTTCATATCGGTTCTTGACATGTTTTATTTTGCTTTAGCCTAGCTTTGTATGTTAGGGTACAAAAATAGGAAAAAATTTCAAATAGGTGTAATAGCTAGACGTAGATAAATCATTCTCGTAGAAAAAATGATGGAGGAATGGTGGAAAAGTGAGCCAAAAATGTGTGGTTTACATCTTAGATTTGGTGTAAAGGTTTAGTCACCTAACTATTCGAACCGATAGCCTCGATAAACGAAGAGGAGTCTGATAAAACGACCATAAAACCCAAAAATCGAAATCGAAATGAAGAAAATCGGCGACAAATCATCGATTTTATCGCCGATAACGGGATTTCAGACGCAAAATCCATTTCGAAAGCTATCGGACTCAAGTCCTCAAGAACCCGCGACTATCTCAAACAACTCGTGGACGAAGGCATCCTTGAGGTGGAGGGGGAGTATAAAAGCAGGAAGTATAGGATTAAGCAAGTCGTGTTTTAAGATAATGCGGCGAAAAATTTTCATTTACGCCCCTCTACAATTGGCATACTTTGGACAAAATAGTGCGTCATAATCCTCCACGAAATGAAAAAAAAGCGTTTCGTGGACAAATAAGCGCGAAAATGGCGGCAAATTACCGCGTTGATACCTGCCGTTTCCTGACATAAATAATAATCGCAAAAAGGCGGAACATCCTTGGCATCAAATGGTCATTTCACAAAATTCCGTTGTTTTGAGGCGAAAAAATCACAAAATTCCAGGATTTTTTGTTTCTTTGCTCCCGATTATCCCTTGAAAAGGTGTAGGATCAACCTCGTTTATCTCTTGAAAAGGTGTATAAAATAGGTTTGTTTATCTCTTGAAAAGGTGCAAAACGCTGATTGTCATGAAAAGAAAAATCTACCAGGAGCTACTGCGATGGAAAAACGAAAAACAAGGAAAGACTGCATTGTTGATTGAAGGCGCAAGGCGCATCGGCAAGAGCTATATTGTGGATGCGTTCGGAAAAAACGAATACAAGTCCTATATCCTTGTGGATTTTAACGACATGGACGAGGAACTGCTGAATGTCTTCGAGCATTACCTTCCAAACCGTGACGAGTTTTTCCTGCGTCTTTCCTTATACTTTGGAGTTAGGCTCTACCCGCGCGAATCGCTAATCATTTTCGATGAGGTTCAGCAATACCCTAAAGCGAGAGCCGCCATCAAATACTTGGTGAAAGACGGACGCTACGACTTCATCGAAACCGGGTCGCTAGTTTCTATCAAGAAAAACGTGATCGATATCGTGATTCCCTCCGAGGAGCAACGGATTGAGATGTTTCCTATGGATTTTGAGGAGTTTCTGTGGGCTTTGGGCGATGATATGACTATGGATTTCATACGTCGGCAATTCGACCGCCTTGAACCCTTGGGCAGCTTGCACCGCAAGACCTTGGACTATCTCCGCCAATACATGATAGTGGGCGGAATGCCCCAAGCCGTGGAGGCATTTGTGGAGACAAGGGATTTTGACATTGTTGACGAAACCAAGCGTGGCATCCTTCAGCTTTATCGCAACGACATCAGCAAGTATGCCACCAAAGCCGAGTCGAAAGTGACGAGCATATTTGACGAAATACCTGCACAATTGCAGCAACACGAGAAGAAATTCAAGCTGGCATCCCTGCAAAAAGGCGCTCGGATGAGGGATTATGAAGATGCTTTCTTTTGGCTTAACGATGCTTGCGTAGTCAACCTGTGCTACAATACCACAGCACCCGACATAGGATTGAGACTCAACCGCAAACGTACCACCTTCAAATGCTATCTCGGCGACACAGGACTGCTGGTTTCCCACGCTTTCGATGAGAGAATACTCGCCAGAGACCAGTTATATAGAAAGCTTATTCTCAATAAATTGGAGATCAATAAGGGAATGTTGGTTGAGAATTTGGTGGCACAAATGCTGCGCGTTTCGGGTCACAAACTGTATTTCTACTCCAACTCGGACCGTAAGTCGGCTGAAAACCGCATGGAAATCGATTTCCTCATTCCCAAACCCGACCTCACCAACCGGCACAATATCTGTCCGATAGAAGTTAAATCAACCAACCGTTATGTAACCACCTCGTTAGAAAAGTTCATCAACAAATTCTCGAAACAGGTTGCAACACCCTATGTGCTTCACACATCAGACCTGAAAGTGCAAGAAGGCATCGTGTATCTTCCTTTATATATGACGCCTCTGCTTTGAATGCATTATGCATATTGAAAGTATTAGAAAATGCGGATAGTATAAGTCGTTTTATCTTCGGATTGGGCATAAGGGTTAAGGCTTTTGGTTTTTGAACTGATAGCTTCGATGAACGGAGAGGAGCCTGAGAAAATGACCATCACAAACAGCTCATGGACGAAGGCATCCTTGAGGTGGAGTATAAAAGTAGGAAATATAGGATTTAGAAGTGAATGGTTGGCATGGGTGGGAGTTCGGTGTAGAGATACTGAAAAGTAATTGGAAGTAAGTAATCGTTTGTAATTAACTTGGCTGTAAGCTATCAGCCGTCAGCTATCAGCTTGGTTGCACTAGGGCTGACTGCTGATGGCTGACTGCTGACCGCCAAATCCTCTTGCCTTTTGTGTAAACTAAATATGCTCTTCTACTTAATTCACGAAATGACAGGTTTGTATAAAAGTTGTGACTTTGTGGGCTGAAATAGAAATCCGAATTGTATGACAGAGCAAGAACTTGTTGACGGCAGTAGCGAGGCTGACATTGACACAAAGGCTCTTGACGAATACTTCAACAAAGTTTTCGGAAAGAGGGTTGACGAGTTCAATGGTGGTATTGCAAGAACTTGTCCAGAACGCATTGGTGCATCTGGACCTTCTAAAGCCAGCAGCCATTAGGTTGCTTGTCTTTGACAACAGGGTTGAGATTGTGAATCCTGGTTGTTTGCCAGACGGACAGACCATAGATGAAATCCTGCTCGGCAATTCAGACCCACGCAATCCCCAACTGGCACAATTTGGATCCAAGACGATGCCCTACAGGGGACTTGGCTCGGGCATTCCGCGAGTGATGGCTGAGAATTGTGACGTGGAACTGATAGACCGTCCCGACGGCAATCAGTTCATTGCTCGCATTTGGAGGACTACCCAAAAGGACGAAACCACTACCCAAAAGGCCAATGAAGAGCTGATTTCCGCTACCCAAAAGGATGAATCCACTACCCAAAAGAGCGAAATTACTACCCAAAAGCCTTTGACAACTACCCAAAAGGAAATCTTAAAATACCTGCAAGAACATCCGACAGCAACCCGACAGGAAGTGGCTGAGGCTATCGACGGCATTACCGAGGATGGTGTTAAGTACAACATTGGTCGATTGCAGCAATATAGGGTGTTGAAGCGTATTGGTGGTCGCAAGAATGGACATTGGGAAGTGATAGGTGACCATAATTGAAAAAAGGCTATATTTGCAGCCTTAAAAGGACATGCATAATAGAGCTTTTCGTGCCCATTCTGCAAGTATTTGGTATTCGAGCTGACAGCTTCGATAAACGAAGAGGAGTCTGATAAAACGACTTTAAAAACGGAAAATCGAAATCGAAATGAGGAAAATCGGCGACAAATCATCGATTTTATCGCCGATAACGGAATTTCAGACGCAAAATCCATTTCGAAAGCCATCGGACTCAAGTCCTCAAGAACCCGCGATTACCTCAAACAACTCGTAGACGAAGGCATCCTTGAGGTGGAGGAGGAGTATAAAAACAGGAAGTATGGGATTAAGAAGTAAACACCATTCGCCAATCCCAAATATAACAATCAACTACTTAAAACATTGCCTATTTAGAACCATATGCCTCTTCAAGCACCTTCTCCAAGTAAGGCTTGTATTCGGTCGGTGTGCGCTTGCTGCAATACATGGCGTAGACTAGATTAAGGTACTCTTCTCTGTCCAAATGACATTTGACTTCCAAATCGTCAAACTGTTGCTGCAAGCTCCAGTCATCGCCGCGTAGAAAGCCATAGTCGAACTGCATGACCGTGCGGACAGGAAAGCAAAAACGACCGCCCGTTGGAATGTCACCAATCTCTACATCGGGTTCAAACACATACGACACCACTTGGCCGTCTGCGTCACGGTTGATGCCGTGTTTTATCTGATTGTCGGGGACACCTGCACGTCTTTGGCTGGTCGTGAAATGAATGACAACCTGCACATCTTCATCCCTAAATATGCTGATGGCATATTTGTATTTGGGATTGTTTATGTTTTTGGCAAATCCGTATGTGACAGTGCCGGGTTCAAACATGGAGCGCCGAATTAAGAGAAGCCTGCATCATCATGCCATCCAATGCTTCAGCATAGATTTCCTTTCCTTCGGCATCGTTCAGGTTGTTAAGACAAATCGGGTATTCTGAACGGCCAGTCTCATCGAAAGTGATATGATGTTGCGACACTGTTTGCGACCACAACGAGTCTTCGCTGTGCGTCTCGTCAGTCAAGTCATCGGCTGACTTGTCCTTACAATAGGCAATCACACTATTGATGATGTCCATTTCGTATTCGCTAAAGCCCTTCAAATCTTGGTCGATAGCGTAGGGATTCGTCTTGTTGGCAGACACATGCCATTTGCCATCATCTTCTTTGACACATGTCACAAAATTTGCAAAAGCGCCATCCTTGACTTCATAAATGCTTGGAGCCACAGGACCTTTCTTCCATGCGTAATAGTCAAGCCATGTTAGCGGAATGGCTCGCATCTGCACGGATTTCTCGTCCATGAGGTATATTACTTTCAGTAACTTGCGCAAATGAATCTGCGGCATCTGGCTGCAGATATATTCGAGCAATGCACCTATCTTGTTTGCATTTACCTGTAATCCCAAATTCGAAATCATGGATTGTCTTATTACTGTCACGCTGCAAAATTACTGCTTTTTTTTGAAATCTGTTTGTTGATTTACAAAAATATGCGAGAAAACAGCGTTCGGTATTTAAAGGGGGTAGGACTCAGATTCAACTCACAGGCAAAAAGGGCCTGACGATGGCCGGACTGCTGATGTTTGGCAAAGGATTGTCAATTAGAGAACGATTCGACAACTTCCGTATGGACTACATCGACTTCTGCAACCTCATCAGCGAGGAACGGTATAGCGACAGGCTGACATCTTCAACGCCACATTGGGCAAATAAAATGGGCTTGCAAAACTTGAATCGGGTTAAGGTGCGACCTCTTTGGGCGAACGGTATTTGGTCAAATGGGTGAATGATTTTTGGCCAAACAGGTGAATGAATTTTAGCCAAACGGGTGAACGCAAAAAGAAAATCCATATCTTTGCAACGCAATTCAAACAAAAAAGTATGGATAAGACCTATAAAAAAAGGATAGCTGACAGGCTGTTAGAGCGTAAGTTGGCAGGCAAAGGGGCTGTGCTTATCGAAGGTGCCAAATGGTGCGGAAAGACTACTACGGCGGAGCAGATTGCCAAGAGTGTGAAGTATATGACGGAAACTGGTATGGTTGACCAGAACATCAAAATGGCATCGCTGAACCCGAAACTGCTGTTGAAAGGTGAGTTTCCCCGGCTTATTGATGAATGGCAAATTACCCCTCAGTTGTGGGACAGCATTCGTTTTGAATCAGACCACGGCCCGCTGGGTCAGTTTATTCTGACTGGCTCAGCCGTTCCAGCCGACATGAGTAAGGTGGTTCACTCGGGAACAGGACGCATTGGGTGGCTGAGGATGCGCCCCATGAGCCTTTGGGAGTCGCAAGAATCGACCGGCGAGGTGTCACTGGCTGAATTGTTCGAGTCACCCGAACAGATTGGTGCTGTCAACGACATGTCCATTGAGCAGCTTGCATTCTTGACCTGCCGCGGAGGATGGCCATTGGCGGTGGGGATGGAAAACGAGATAGCTTTAGACCAGGCGTTTGACTACGTGGAGGCGGTAGAGAAACGTGATATCTCGAAGGTGGACGGTGTGGATCGCGACCCCGTTAGGGTTCACCGCCTGTTGCGCTCACTGGCGCGAAACCAAGGCAGCCAAGCATCGTGCGGCACCATCAGGGCAGACATGATTGCGAATGAGTCGGACGCTTTGTCGGAAGACACCATCGCATCGTACATCAAGGCATTGAAAGAAATTTTTGTGGTTGAGGACAGCGAGGCATGGAATCCCAACTTGCGGAGCAAGACGGCGATACGGACGAGCGACACGCGGTATTTTACCGACCCCTCGATTGCCACGGCTGCATTGGGCATAGGCCCTCGAGACTTGGTAAACGATTTGAACACATTTGGTTTGATGTATGAGACGCTGGCTGTGCGAGACCTCCGAGCTTATGCCGAGGCTCTTAATGGCAAGGTGTATCACTTCAGGGACAAGAACGGGCTGGAATGTGACGCAGTTGTACATTTGAGGGATGGCCGTTACGGTCTGGTTGAGATAAAGCTGGGTGGCGACGACCTCATCAATGAAGGTGCAGCATCATTGATAAATCTTTCGGGTAAGATTGACACGGAGAAGATGAAAGAGCCGTCGTTCATGATGGTGCTGGTGGGCGTGGGAATGTATGCCTACCGCCGTGAAGACGGAGTGTTTGTTGTGCCTATCGGGTGTTTGAAAGATTAGTTACCTTGTTGTAGAGGTTTCCAAAGCCCGTTGACGAAGGTGCGGATTGTCTGTGACTATGCGGCGAAAAATCTTCATTTGCACCGCAAATTGCGGTGATTTGACAAATTGTTTTTTCAAATGCAGTCAAACTTTTTGAAAAAAAATTCGGGCGAAACCCATTAGGATTCCGCCCGTTTCTGTTTTAATGTAAGACCTGTTCAAAACGTCTCCGGCACCCTGTCGGCTCCTTCGTCAGCCTCGAAATAAGGCCGCTTTTCGAAACCGAACATATTGGCGATTACACTGTTCGGGAATTTGCGGATGCTTTGGTTGTAAGCCATGGCAGCCTCGTTGAAGCGCTGGCGCTCTGTCAGGATGCGGTTCTCGCATCCTGCCAGTTGGGCTTGCAAGGTGAGATATTCCTCGTTGGCTTTCAGGTCGGGGTAGTTCTCTACGGAGACGATGAGGCGGTTCAGTGATTCGCCCAATTCGTCTTGTGCGGCTTGGAAGTCCTTCAGGTCACTCTCGGTGTAGTTCTCGATGTTGACCGTGGTGGCAGCGGCTTTCTGGGCACGGGCTTCGGTCACGGCAATCAAGGTGCCTTGCTCGTATTCCGAGTAGTTCTTCACCACGGAGACGAGGTTAGGCACGAGGTCGGCACGGCGTTGGTAGACGTTCTCCACCTGCCCCCAAGCCGTGGTCATGGCTTCTTGTTTCTTCACGAAACCATTGTAGGTACCAATGCCCCAAATGAGGATGATGCCTACAATGATGGCGATGACAATTCCTGTTTTCTTCATAAGTGGTGTTTTCGTTAACTATGATCACAGACCATGACTATGACAGCGACACCATGGAGGCCGATTTCCACACCATGGGCTGAAATGGTCATTGTCATGGTCAATAGTCATGGTAAAAATCAGATGAATTCAAGTTTGTCTTGTGTGGTGTTCTTCTCGCAATAGTGGCAGTGCAGCTTGATGTTGCCTTGTGCGTCTTTGATGACGGTGAACTTGGTCGGCACGTCGTGTTCCTTGTTGGTGACGCAGTTCGGATTGAAGCACTTCACGATGTGCTCGATGCGATCAGGGATGGTCACGGTCTGTTTCCTGATGACCTCGAAGTCCTTGATTTCGATGATGGAGGCGGTGGGGGCGACGAGGGCGATCTTGTTCACGTCTTCAGGCTCGAAGTATTTGTTGGAGACTTTGATGAAGCCCTTGGTGCCGTATTTCTTGCTCTCCACATTGGTGCCGAAATACACGGGGTTGCTGACTTTCTCCAAGCCTAAGATCTTGACGACTTGGAACACTTTGTCGGCGGGGATATGGTCGATGACGGTGCCATTCTCAATGGCGCTCACAGTCAGTTCTTTCTTTTTTTCCATGTCTGCTATATGTTGAATTGTTGGTTGTTTAATTGTTTAATTGTTGACGGCCCTTCGACAGGCTCAGGGACCTGCATAAGCTAAGGTCGTTGAGCCTGTCGAAACGCCGACTTGTATCATTTTAGTCCAAGGATGGATGCTATAAGTGCTTGACGGGCGTAGACGCCGTTTTGTGCCTGCTGGAAGTAATACGCCTTCGGGTTGGCGTCGACGTCGACGTGGATTTCGTTGACACGTGGCAGCGGGTGCAGCACACGGCAGTTGGGCTTCGAGTTCTCCAGCATGGCGTTGCGCAGCACGTAGGAGTTTTTCACCTTCTCGTATTCTTCGGGGTCGGGGAAACGCTCGCGCTGGATGCGGGTCATGTAGATGATGTCGGAGTGGGGGATGGCGTCCTCTAATTCGGTGTACTGGTGGTATTCGAGGTTGCGGTCCTTGATGTGCTGTTTCACCACGCTCGGCAGCTTCAGCTCGACGGGCGAGACGAGGTTGAACTTCGCGTTGAAGTGGCACATGGCTTCCACGAGGCTGTGGACGGTGCGGCCGTATTTCAGGTCGCCGACGAGGGTGATCTCAAGGTTTTCGAGTGTGCCTTGCGTCTTGCGGATGCTGTAGAGGTCGAGCATGCACTGGGTGGGGTGTTGGTTGGCACCGTCGCCCGCGTTGATGACCGGCACCTTCGACACTTCAGAGGCAAAGCGTGCCGAGCCTTCAATGGGGTTACGCATAACGATAAGGTCGGCATAGCTGGCCACCATGGTGATGGTGTCGGCGAGGGATTCGCCTTTTTGGATGCTCGTTCCGGCGGTGCTGCTGAAGCCGATGACGTTGCCGCCCAAGAGTTGGATGGCGGTCTCGAAGCTCAGGCGCGTACGGGTGGAAGGCTCGAAGAAGAGCGAGGCGATGATGCGCCCGTTCAGCAGGTTCTGGTGCGGGTTTTTCTCGAAGTCCTCGGCGATGTCGAGGACATGGCAGATTTCTTCAGGCGTGTAGTCGCTGATGGAAATCAGGCTGCGGTTTTTCAATGAAATTGACATAGGCTTATCGATTTAGTTTGTTGAACTTGGCAAAAAAAAGACGGTCGACAATGTGACCGTCAATATGAAAAAGTAGGAAATTCAATTTTGTGGAACCCTTTGATTCCGTGGTGATAATCTTTTCCGATGGCTTGTATAAGTATCTCATCGGACTGCAAAGATAGGAAAGTTTTCGGTTTGATGGTGAGTTTATGAAGAAAAAAGAAATAAAAAATGAATTACATTTTCTTTCATAACGGGGCTTTCAACAAAGACAATGGAATTATCGGTATATCTTCAATTTCGGTCGATCTTAGCTCATTTCACTATGAACGGATACTTCTTTCTGATGTTGTCGGCGAGAAACTGCGCCACAAGGTCGGTGGGGAACTGGGTGACGTTGAATACGAAGTCGTAGTTGCGGGCATCGTAACGCGACACGCCAGCGACAGTCTGCGTGTATGTGTCGCGTGCCTCATCGATTTTATCGATGCGCATGCTGGCGGCGTCCTCGTCCAAGGCAAACTTTTCCATGACGCGTTTCACACGGGCTTTCCTGTCGGCGATGAAGAAGATTCTCATGGCATAAGGATGGTTCCTGAAAATATGGAATCCGGAACGCCCGATGATGACGCACGACTCCTGTGAGGCCAAGTCCCTAAGTATTTGCGTCTCGGCAAGGTAGATCTGTTGCGAGGTCACCTCTCGGTCTTCTTGCGGTGTATATCCACCCTGTCCAGCAGCGCCGAACTGTTGATAGAATCGGCAGAAGTCTTTCCACCAGTTAGGTTTGGCAGCTTTGATGCGCTGCATTTCCTCAACGGTCAGGTTGAACTTGTTGGTTAAGGTGTCAAGAATGGCCTTGTCGTAAACATTGACATTGAGCAGCTCGCCGAGCTTGTAGGCAATCTCTCTGCCACCCGAGCCGAACTCACGGTTGATGGCGATAACGAATTTCGGATTTTCCATGGTGTTTCTATTGAGGTGACAAAAATACAAAATATTTGCTTATGGAAAGAGAATGCGTTTTAAGTCGTATTTTTTCCTTGATTTTTGTTACACATTTGGGGCTTATTTACTACTTTTGCACCAATGTAAAATATTAGATTATGCTAGAACAAGTACTAAGAGATTTATTCATAAAGTCATTCACAACTTTATACGGACAGGAACCGCCTGTGCAGCAGGTGAATTTCCAGAAGACGCGCCCCGAGTTTGAGGGCGATTTGACCATCGTGGTGTTCCCCTTCGGGAAGTTGGCAGGCCGCAACCCTGAGCAGTTGGCCAACGAGATGGGCGCTGAGATGATCAAGGAGTCGGACATGATTGCCAAGTTCAATGTGGTGAAGGGATTCCTCAACCTGCTGATTTCCGATAAGTTCTGGATGGATTTCTTCAAAGCCAACCACGAAAACCGTGAGTTTGGCCGCAAACCCGTTTCAGGTAAGAACGTAGTCATCGAGTATTCCTCGCCCAACACGAACAAACCCCTGCATTTGGGCCATATCCGTAATAACCTTCTTGGCTGGAGTGTTTCGGAGATCATGAAGGCCAACGGCAAGAAGGTGGTGCGCGTCAACCTGGTCAACGACCGTGGCATCCACATCTGCAAGAGCATGCTGGCTTGGCTGAAGTGGGGCAACGGCTGCACGCCAGAGTCGACGGGCAAGAAGGGCGACCACCTTATCGGCGACTTCTATGTGTTGTTCGACAAGAAGTTTAAGGAAGAGGTGAAATCATTGCTTCCTGCCAATTACGACACCTTGGACGAAAAAGCCAAGGAAGAAGCCAAGGCCAAGGCCGAAGCTGAGTCCACGCTGATGCAGGAAGCCCGCGAGATGCTGGTGAAATGGGAAGCCAACGACCCCGAAGTTCGTCACCTGTGGGAGACGATGAACCAATGGGTGTACGACGGCTTCGATGTGACCTATAAGCGCATGGGTGTGTCCTTCGAGAAGATTTATTACGAATCACAGACCTATCTTTTGGGTAAGGCATTAGTGCAGGAAGGCCTCGAAAAAGGCGTGCTCTATCGTCGTGACGACAACTCCGTGTGGTGCGACCTCCGCGACGAGGGTTTGGATGAGAAGCTCCTGCTCCGCCGCGACGGCACCTCGGTCTATATGACCCAAGACCTTGGCACCGCCCAACTGCGTGTCAAGGAATACGACCCAGAGAAGCTGATTTATGTCGTGGGTAACGAGCAAATCTACCACTTCGATGTGCTGAAGCGCGTTTTGGTGCGTCTCGGTCGCGAGTGGGGTAATGACATTGAGCACCTTTCCTACGGCATGGTCGAACTGCCCAATGGTAAGATGAAGTCGCGCGAGGGCACTGTGGTCGATGCCGACGACCTCATGGATGAGATGGTGGCCACGGCCAAGGCCGTCTCCGACGAACTCGGCAAGGCCAAAGACCTTTCGCCCGAGGAGGCCGACAAACTCTATCATACCATCGGACTGGGTGCCTTGAAGTATTTCATCCTCAAGGTCGACCCGAAGAAGACCATGCTCTTCAATCCTGAGGAGTCCATCGACTTCAACGGCAACACGGGCCCGTTTGTGCAATACACCCACGCTCGTATCTGCTCGGTGCTGCGCAAGGCTGAGGAGCAAGGCATCAAGCTTGAAAGCGAGGTAAAGGTCAACGATTTGCAGCCTAAGGAAAAGGAAATCATCGTGATGATGTATGGCTGGCCGATGGTCTTGAACCAAGCCGCCGAGAACCGCAGCCCTGCGATGATTGCCAACTTCATCTTCGACCTCGCCAAGGAATTCAACCAGTTCTACCAAGAGTGCAGCATCCTGAAGGAGCCCGATGCCGACCGCCGCATGTTCCGCTTGCAGGTCTGCGACATGGTGGCTGCCTTGCTGCGCAATGCTTCGGAATTGCTGGGTATCGGAATGCCGAATAGAATGTAATGTTGTAGAGACGCATTGAATGCGTCTCAAAAATAGGAATTAACGAAAAAAGAGACGCATTCAATGCGTCTACAGATGGGACAAAATGAATGTCTTTTACATACCCAATGCCACTGTAGGCTTGACAACCTTGCCTGAGGACGAGTCGAAGCACTGCGTCAAGGTGCTGCGCATGACCGAGGGCGAGCGATTCTGCGTCACCAATGGTGAAGGTTATCTTTTCGATGCCGAGTTGGTGGAGGCCTTGCCCAAGCGGGCTACCGTCAACCTGACGAACCAGCGCAAAGGGTATGACCACTGGGGCTTCAAGCTCGAAATCGCCATCGCGCCGACCAAACTCAACGAGCGCACGGAGTGGTTTTTGGAGAAAGCCACGGAAATCGGCATAGATAAAGTGAGGTTGTTCACATCGTATCATTCCGAACGCCGTGCCGCCAACGTTGAACGCTTCCAAAAGGTGATGGTGGCGGCCATGAAGCAGAGCATCAAGTCGCGCCTGCCGAAGGTGGAGGACTTGGTGCCGTTCGACAAGCTGGTGAAGCAACCCTTTGAAGGACAGAAGTTCATCGCCTGGATTGACGATGACGTGAAGGACTGCCTCTGCGATCTATATAATAAAGGTGAAAACGCCTTGGTGCTCATTGGCCCTGAAGGCGATTTCAGCCCTGAGGAAGTGGCCTTGGCCAAGGAGAATGGCTTTGTTCCATGTAGTTTGGGCGAGGCACGTTTGCGTACTGAGACAGCGGCCATCGTGGCTTGCCATACCATCCAACTCATTAACCAGATGAAGGGCAAAATTGCCAGCAATTTTGTCTCTAATTCAAAATAATTCAAAAAGAAACTTCTCTAATTCTGAAATTCTTGATAAAAAGAAATCCGCTGAAATGAAGAAACTATTGATTGCCATATTATTGTCCTTCTCGTTCGTTGCCTCAGCCCAGCGACTCAACATCGCTTTGCTGAAATACCGTGGGGGAGGGGACTGGTACGGCAACCCGACCTCATTGCCCAACTTGGTGCGTTTCTGCAATCAAGAGATTGGCACCGACATCAATCCCAATGTGCCGACGGTAGAACCGTCGTCTCCTGACTTGTTCAACTATCCCTATGTCTACATGACGGGTCACGGCAATGTGGTCTTCGATGCCTCCGAGGCGCAAAACCTGCGCAACTATATGCTGGCAGGCGGTTTCCTGCACATCGACGACAACTATGGCATCCGCCAATACATCGAGCCTCAGATGAAGAAGGTGTTCCCCGAGTTGGATTTTGTGGAGCTGCCTTACACGCATGAGATATTCCAAAAGCCGTATGCCTTCCCGAATGGCTTGCCGAAGATTCATGAACATGACAACAAACCGCCTCAACTCTTCGCTTTGATTTACGAAGGTAGAATTGTTTGTATCTTCACCTACGAATGCGACCTCGGCGATGGCTGGGAAGACCAACGCGTTCACCACGACTCGCAAGAGACGCGCGAAAAAGCCCTTAAGATGGGCGCAAATATCTTACGATATGTCTTCACCAAATAACAACAATTAAACAATCAACAATTCAACATTCATGGACGAAAAAAGAAAATGCCTATACTGTGGTGAGCCTTTAATCGGTCGCCTCGACAAGAAGTTTTGCTGCGACTCGTGCCGCAACAGCTACAACTACGAGAAAACACACAAACAAGTCAACGTAATTCGGAAAATCAACGGCATCTTGGCTCGCAACCATAATATCTTGACGGAGCTGAATCCCAACGGAAAAGGCTTCGCTACCCGCCAACAACTGAACGAAAAAGGCTTTGACTTCAAGTACTTTACGAGTACCTACACGACCAAGGCTGGTGCCGTCTATCACTTCGTTTATAACCAAGGATATGTGCCAAAGGAAAACGACAATAACACTTTCGTTTTGGTGCAGAATACTGATAATTAACCTAATAACAAAAAATTCTAGTATCATGAAACGTACATTTGTATTCTTTCTGATGGTCACGCTGTTTTTCGGCGGACTTCAAGCCAAACCGGTTGATGTCAATACAGCCAAGTCGCTGGGCATCAAGTTTATGAACACCAACACTGAAATCAGGTCGGCCAAGGCTGATTTGGTTTACACGGCCTGCGCCGACAATGGCCAGGCGGCCTTCTATGTCTTCGGGGTTCAGCCGAAGGGCTTCGTCATCGTCAGTGCCGATGACCGCGCCAAACCCATCTTGGGCTATTCCACCGAAAGCAATTTCACTCCACAACTCCCCGACGGTCTGATGACTTTCTTCGATAACTACAAGGCAGGCTTCAGCCAGATGTTCGCCAACAACGAGGAGCGTACCGAACAGGCCGTTGCCGACTGGAACAGCCTTGCCGAAACCGGTAAGTTGAGCAGTCGGAGAGCCAATCGCAGTGTAGAGCCGCTTTTGTCTTCCATCTGGAACCAGACCGACCTTTACAACAACATGGCTCCCGAAGACCCCAATTCAGTCTACAGTGGACATTGCAAGTCGGGCTGTGTGGCCAATACGATGAGCCAAATCATGCGCTATTGGGAATGGCCGCGTCACGGTCAGGGCAGTCATGGCTATAATGCCAACAGCAATTACGGCAACTATGGCTGGCAAGAGGCCAATTTCGAAGATGCCACCTACCGCTTTGAGCTGATGCCCGACTTCCTCGACTTTGCCAGCCCGCAGTCGGAAGTGGATGCCACGGCTTTGTTGGAATACCATGCTGGCGTGAGTGTCGATATGGGCTATGGCGCCAATGCTAGTGGTGCCTACTCGGAGAATGTGGGCCCGAGCATGCAGGAGTATTTTAGGTATAGCCCTGACTTGCAACACCGTTATCAGTATGACTCATTCCAATGGGAAGAAGATCTGGTCGATAACTTGGATGCAGGAATGCCCCTCTATTATGCTTCACAAGGGGATGCAGGTGGCCATGCCTATGTGCTTGATGGCTATGACGATTTCTATATGTTCCACCTCAACTGGGGTTGGGCTGGTTTTGATAACGGCTATTACACCATTGATGGTTTTTATTTGACATTCTATTCCTTCCCCTGGTATCACAATGCTGTCTTTAACCTGCATCCTGCCGACGATTATTATGATGCTCCAAAGGCGGTGGAGAACATAGAGGCTCGTGCCGTTTTCGATCATGGAGAGGTGGAACTGACCTTCAATCCCGTCTATGAAACTCGTAATGGGACTGCTCTTTCGAAGATTGATACAATTGTCATCATGCGCGATGGTGAAGTGGTTGAGATGATGACGGATGTGACAGACGAGGCGGTTTATTTTGATGATTATGGCCTTGAGTATGGCACCTATTATTATACGGTGTATTCAGTGAACGCTGCTGGGATGAGCAAGGTGGCTCGCGACACCGTGTTGGTGGGGACCAATTGTGACTTGCGTTTTGAGTTGTCCGATGCGGGTGGTAACGGCTGGGACATGTCATTCATCGCCGTGCTTGATGATGGCGGCAAGGTCTCGCAGCGGGTGGGCTTGTGGGATGGAGGTTCTGCCTCGCTGATTGTGCCTGTGCCGAAATACCAGACCGCTACTTTCTTTTGGACTTACGACAACACATGCTATTCACACGGTAGCCTTTCTGAAGTGTCATACGAGATTTATGACTGGGACGACAACTTGATTGCGGCCTCAAATGGCTATCCCGAAGTGGGTGTTATTACCGAATACGAGATTAATTGTACGATGGGTTGTCCGCCTGTTTCTAATTTGAATGGTACTTACCAGTGGAATGGCAGTGATGAATTTGGTGCTCTGTTGACTTGGGATTGGGAAGGCCGAACCGATGAGTTCCAGAGTTATATAATACTGAGAAAGGAGAATGATGCTCCTTCCGTGATTGCTGAAATTGAAGATCCATCACAGAGGTCGTATTTTGATGCCTCTAATGAGATCGGTGCTACGGAATATATCGTGCTTGTGACTTACGAGCGTCCAAACGAGTATTGTGAATCGGATCCTTCATCGGTAACGGTCGAAGTGACATCGGTTTCGGAAAGCACCTCCTATCCGATGCTTTATCCTAATCCTGCGTCGGATCGATTCACTATCGAAGGCAAAATCAAGGAAGTCAAGGCATTTGATGTCTTGGGACAAATGGTGTATCAAGGAGCGAACAATACTGTCGAAGTGGCAACTTGGCCACAGGGCTTGTATTTCGTCCGTATCGTGGATGAGAATGATGCCGTAACCACGGTGAAGTTGATTAAACAGAACTGATTAAGTTAGGGCTTCCTAGAAGGAAATACACAGAAAACGCTGTCAAACTATCATTTGGCAGCGTTTTCTGTCGTGTTCAGGAGTCGTTGAGGATTATTTCCCAGTGTATTTTCCGATGAAGAAAATGGCCCCTGTTGATTGCTCGCTGATTACATAGAGAAAGCTACGATCGGCGTGAAACACGGCGTAGGGCAGCTCTGGCTCTTCTCCAACAGAAGTGTTGGTCATGCCTGTTACCGTAACTGCAGCAGCCTCAGTGCCTTCTTCATCCAATTTTATTTTGGCCACTTGTTTCATGAGTTCGATATAAGTGGGAACGTTGCAAAACTCGTCGAATTGGGCTTGGTTGGGGGCAAAAGCAGTCGGCATACCAAGTCTTGACATGATTTCCACCAAATTCAAGTTGGTGTTGGTCTCGAAACGGGGAAGTTTTACGTCGACGATGTGGGTGTACATCTGATGGAGGTTATCATTCCAGCTTTGTCCGTTCAATTGGCTAAGGATGTCATCTGTGGTCTTGCCTTCGTGTGGCAGCATGACGGTCATGCAATAGGCACCGTTGCCGTAGGGCAGGTTGAGTGATTGGTAGGTGTCGTTGTCAGCATAGGAGAGTTCACATTCCTGATGCATCATCGGCACCTTGTTGCCATTGTTGAAGGGCTCATCCTTGGTCTCGTTCTTTTTGAATTTCATGCTCCATTCACCTTTGAAATAGATGGCATTGAGCAGATAACTCACCGCCTCGGGATCGAATTCGTTTTCCTCAAGGGCTTTCTTGATCATTTGTTCGGTGTGGTCGCTGGCCCATTGGTTGATGACATCGAGTGTACGGCCGTCTTTGAAGTCGCGCGATTCGGGCTTGGCATCGTAATAGGTGTTGGCTTTTTCCACGAAAGGAGGTTTCAGCTCGTAGCCTTGGCCACTGTTGACAAAGATGGTGTTGGCAATCATCACCTTGGTCATTTTATCGAGGGAAGGTGCCTCGGTAAGCATCTTTTTGCAGAAGTCATTGATGGCATCCGCTCCAGTGTCGCCAAAACCAAGTACGGTATTGATTTCCTGTTGGGTTTGGCCGACAGCTCCGTTGTTGAGCATTCCCAACGAGTAGGTGATGCTCAGTGGCGAAATGATTTGGCTCCCCTCGTTTTGTGCAGTGCGGAAAAGGTTGAAGGCGAAGTCGTTGTTGTCGCTGACCAACTGTCTCTCGGTATTGGTCAATTGGATGTCAGCTCTTGGGTTGTCGTTAGCTTTGGGCTCTTTTTTGCAGCTTACTAATACCATCATGACAGCGATGGCAATCAAAATAATCTTTTTCATTGGATGGGTGTTTTGATGATACAATATCGATATTCGCTATTTTAACAGCAAAACAGGAAAAATATTGTATGAAACGGAATTATTATTTTATAAGTACTTCAGCAGCCTTTATCGCTTCAGGCGTGACTTGGTCATTGCTGAGCATCTTAGCGATTTCCTGGATGCGCTCCTTGGAATCCAACAGGCGAATGTGCGATTGCGTGCGTTCGCCTTCGTTGTCCTTGTAAATGAAGTAATGGTGCTCAGCCTGGCTGGCCACCTGGGGCAGGTGGGTGATGGAGATGAGTTGCAACGCGTTGCCCATTTGTCGCATGATGCCTCCTATTTTGGCGGCCACCTCGCCCGAAACGCCCGTGTCGATTTCGTCGAAGATAAGGGTAGGGATGTAGTTGTAGTCCGAAACGGCGCTCTTGATGGAGAGCATCAATCTTGATAACTCGCCGCCCGAGGCCACACGACGGATGTCGTCGGGGGCAATGCCTTTATTGGCGGAGAAGAGGAAACGGATTTCGTCACTGCCCTTGCTGCCAAAGTTGGCTTGGCTTTCCACGCTGACTTGGAACTGGGCAAAGGGCATGGCCAACTGCCGTACCAATACCATGACTTTCTCACCAAAAGCCACTGCGGCTTGGCAACGTTTGTCGTGCAGCGCCTTGGCAAGC
Source organism: Bacteroidales bacterium (assembly GCA_017508895.1). The sequence continues at coordinate 12,746 of JAFWRA010000038.1, read as the reverse complement.
CTCGATAGTTGTTTTTCGCAGGTTTTCAGCTCTTTTTCGGCTTGGGCGATGGCCTCGTCGATATTCTCGAAGGCATTCACCTTTTCCTTCAGGCTGTCGCGCAAGGCGATGAGCTCCTCAAAACTGCCGACGCGGTGTTTCATCATCAGGCGGCTGAGCAGGTCGTAGCGTTCCTGAAGGCTTTGCAGCTGCCCTTCGTCGAATTGGGTCTCGTCTTCCTTGCGGCGCAGGTCGTAGGCGATGTCTTTCAGCTCCACCTTCAGGTTCTCGACGCGTTCGGCTAACTCCTCTGTGTCGGGCAACAGGTGCTTCATCCTTTGCAGCGTTGAGGTCAGTGCGTTGACTTGTCCCAAGATGGCGTTCTCCGAGTCGTCCATCAGCCCGTTGGCGGTGACGAGCAAGGTCTTGATTTCCTCTGCATTCTCCATCACGCTGAGGGTCTGTTCGATGTCGGCATATTCGCCTTCCTTCAGGTCGGCTTTGTCGAGTTCGTCCAACTGGAATTTCAGGTAGTCGTTCTCGGCAGTGTTTTTGGTCGCCATATCCTTCAGCTCGTTCAGCTTACGCTTGAGGGCATTGTAGTGGCCGTATTCGGTCTGGTATTCGGCCATCAACTCGCTATTTTGCGCGATTTCGTCCAACAGTTTCAGTTGAAAATCGGCATTGGTGAGTAGAAGGGAGTCGTGCTGTGAATGGATGTCGACCAGTTGGCTTCCAATCTCTTTCATGATCTGCAAAGCCACGGGCGTGTCGTTGATGAAAGCACGGCTTTTCTTCTGCGGGTTGAGTTCACGGCGAAAGATGCACTCGGCCTCAAAGTCGAGGTCATTTTCCTCAAACAGGGGCTTCAGGTTTTCGTCATCCAGTGCAAATTGGGCTTCCACCACGCATTTCTTGTCCTTGTCGTAGAGCACGCCTGTGTCGGCACGGTCGCCCAAGGCAAAACCCAATGCGCCGAGCAAGATGGACTTGCCCGCGCCAGTTTCGCCGGTAATGACATTGAAACCAGTCTCAAAACCGACACTCAGTTCGTCAATCAGGGCGTAATTACTGATGTGCAGTTGCTTGAGCATTGAAGAAGGACTTGTTAGAAGCCTTTGTTTTGCAGCATCTCATCGTATCTCGACGATTGTGAGGGGTCGATGGCTTTCAGGATGTTGGCGGCTTCGGTTCTGATTTTCATCTCGCCTTGCGAGAAGACTTGGATGATTTCATCGCGTTTGCTCTCGATGATGAGCTGCAGGAAGTAGCACATGGGGTTGCGGTCATACACTGCTCTGAGGTTGGAGATGGCGCCGAGTATGGCTTCGCGGCCTTGATCTGGGTGCTCAGCCATCACATCCAAGCCGGTGCGGTGATAGTCATAAAGGAACTGGCGCAAAGGCTGGTAGGTTGCATTGTTGATGTCACTGATGATGGCGTGACGGTTTTGGCGACCTGATGAACTCCATCCGTTATCAGCCCCTACATCTTGTGGTGCGGCGTTGGCAATCGTCTCAGCGATGGCAAAGAAGGGGTCGCCTCCGTTGGGGGAGAAACTGTCGAAGTCGAGACCAAGCATGACATACACGTAAAACCCAATGGTACTTGTAATGTTGGAAATGTAGGTGCTGGGGTTGAAGTCGAGGGTCTGTCCGTCGGTATACTCGAAGAAGAACTTGCGGTCGATGTAGTTGAACAACGGGGTGCTGTAGTTCGTCTTGTAGACCGGACGGCGTAATGCCACATTGATTTCAGCCGTGAAGTTGTTGCTCTCTCTAGTGAGCATGTCCACGAGTATAGAGCATTCGATTTTTTCCGCTTGCCTGAAGTTGATTTCCGTGAATTTCGTGTTGTTGATGAACTCAAAGAGAGAGGTCTGCAGGTTTTGGTAGATGGTCTTGTCGCTGCCAGGAATCTTGGCAGAACTGACACGCACATCGCATTGCAGCTCCTGGGCTTGCAAGGTGTGGAAGCTCAGCAGGCAGCAGATAAATGTGATTAGTGTAGCAAAGTGTCTTTTCATGGCTTCTCCCTTTTTTCGTGGTCTTGGATCAGAATGCTTCCTGATTCTCTTTTGCGGGATTGCGGAAGTAGATCTGGTCGTGAAGGAATTCGTGGATGGCAATCAACGTGGGCTTGGGTAGACGTTCGTAGAACTTGGCGATTTCGATTTGTTCCTTGTTTTCGAACACTTCTTCCAGACTGTCGTTGGTGGCCGAGGCGAACGACTCAATTTTTTCGTTGAGTTCAGCCTTCATCTCAGAAGCAATCTGGTTGGCTCTGATGGACAGGATGGCCACGGTCTCGTAGATGTTGCCGGTGCCTTTGTAGAACTGGTCTTTCTGACGGGTGACAACCGTCGTTTCCGTTTTGATTTTCTTGAAATCCATGGTTATTTGATGTTTTCTAATTTCTTTCTTGCTTTGGTAGCGATGTTTTGGACATCGTTGAAGTGTTTGCTCTCTGGATAGAGATAAGAGAGTGCATTGCATTGTTCGATGCACGACTCATAACGCTCACGCTGTTTTTCGGCCACGCTGTTCTCGGCATAGTCGTAATAGGTTTTGGCCATGTCGAAAATGATTTCCTCGCGGTGTGTGGTGTTGGGATACTTCTTCAGCATGTTCTCAAACGAGGTGATAGCCGCACTGTAGTTCTCCATGCGGTAAAACAATCGGCAGATGTTGTAGTCTTTTTCCTCCAATTTGTCGTTGAGGTTGGTCAGCAGTTGGTTGACGCGATTAAGACTGTCGCTGTTGGGATACCGTTCGGCGAAGTTGTTCAGTTGTTTGATGGCATTGAACGTGTTGGTTTGGTCCAATCCAGGTTCTGGCGAAAGCAAATAGCTGCAATAGGCTTGCATGAAAGCGGCTTTTTCGGCGTCTCTGGAAAAGGGATAGGTCTGAACGAAACGGTTGAAGTAGTAGCCCGCGATTTCATAGTCGTCCTGATGATAATAGCACAAGGCGGTCTTGTAAGTGATGGATTCACCTCTCGGGGTGTTGCGGAACGAGGCTTGCAGCAGGTCAAACAGCTGCAGGGCATGGTTGTAGTCGCCTCGCTCGTAATAGTCTACCGCAACTTCGTACTTCATTTCGTTGTCGGTGCTTTTCACCAAACGGTTGAAGTCGTTGCATGAGGTGAAGGCTACAAAAGCCAAAAGTGACAATATCAAAAGCCTATTTTTCATCGGGCTGCAAAATTACTCATTTTTGTGTTATTAACGAGTGTTTTCCCCTATTATTTTTCTATGACCAGTTTTTCGACTCGGTTCCCGCTTTCACCATTGAGTACTAGGAAATAGATGCCTTGAAGCAGACAATGGGTGTCAATCTCGGTCTTGCCTTGGCAGCTTCCCGATTGGATGAGTTGTCCGATGCTGTTGTATAGCTTATAGTTGGAGTATTCATCGGCCTCAATTGTGAAGCTGTTCTTGCATGGGTTAGGATAGACCAAGGCACGCTCGTCAAAGTTTTCATCTACAGATTCTCCTCCGATGCAGGTTAACGTGGCCAACCAACCGAAGAAGTTGATGTAGGTGTCGGAACTGAATGTGAAGGTCAAGGCACCTAAGGGATTGGTTGCCGTGATGCTGTCGGGTAGCTCCGAACCCGAGTACCTGCCGATGAGTGGGCAGTTTATGGAGGCGCCGTCATAGATGGAAAGCACGTCAGCGTTAGGTTGGGTCTTGAACTTAAGGAAAGTGACGCTGACATATTTGCCGCTGCTATCAGGGCGTACGGTCAGTTTGTAGTTCTCATTGCCTCCATAATGCCCACAGTCGCCACCGGAGGGTAGCAATAACCCTCGACAATCGGGAAGGGTGATGTCTGCATTGTGCATGGGAATGGCGTGGTAGACATCAATACACTCGTTTTTCGTGATGGTATGGGTTTGCCCGCTGGCATCGGTAACAGTGAGCGTGACATCGAACGTCCCAGACTCTTCGTAGGTCACAACAGGATTACGCTCAGTGGAAGTGGCTGGTGTGCCGCCTTCAAACTGCCATGCCCAGCTGACGATGCGCAACCCTTGGCTGTGGTCTCTGAACTTCATTGACGCCCCCACTGTGAGCAATTCCCTTTCGGCTTCAAAGTTGGCCAGCACAGGGGTGTCGGAGATAGGTGTAAGTTGCACATCTTGTGTGATGGCCTCGTTGTCGTTTACGGTGAGGGTGATCGTTTGAGGTTCATAGCCATAGGCTGAATAGGTGACGGCGTAGGTGCCACCTTTGATGGGTCGGTGATAGTCGCCCGCTGGCAGATGTGAACTCACTTCCGAACCATGATGGTCGTGCCCCTCAATGCTGATGGTGGCTTCAATCGCCTCGCCTGTTTCGGCATCGGTGATGGTGCCATGGATGCCATTGAGGCACTGCTCCATGTAGCTCAACATGCTGTTGTGGTTGTAGTTCCAGTACATGGGCATCGTCGAGGCATTGGGGATGTAAACGTTGGAGGTCTCAATCGTCACTTCGCGGCATTGGGCATAGTAGTTCATGTAGTCCTGACGGCTACCCGAAATGGTGTACCATTGGTAACCGTTGATGATACCATGATCGGCGTCTTGGTGCTGCATGTTCATGTAGTTGGTGTCCCATTCGTGGCATTGGTCGGCGTATTCGTGGCAGACCAATTTCCACCAATCGTCGTCGGCGTGGAGCGAGGGATGGGTGTCCCAAGGATAGTTCACCACTTCGGAGCCAGTATGAAAGTTGGCAGCCATGGTGAACTTATAGTCTTGCGCAAGGTTCATCAACCAAAGGGTTTCATCTTGATAGCACCATTCATTGTCGGGATGGGGACCTTTGTCGAAGTCGGGATAGTGACGGTTAAGGTCAAGGTCATTGGCATTGTTGCGGCGGGCACCTTGGACACTTTGGTTGCCACCGTAATAGGTGCCGTCGGGGTTGGTGTTGGGGCAGATGAAGATGTCCAAGTTGTTGACTAAGTTTAAAATGCGGTCGTCATTGCTTGAGCAAAGTTCGTCGATGAGGCGGAGCATCAGCATGAAACCGGTCGTTTCGTTGCCGTGCATGGTCGAGGTGTAGAGGAACTTCGGCTTACCGTCGGGTTGCCCGTTGTTGATGCGACAGAACATGAGTTTGCGCCCGCTGGCCAAGGTGCCAAGTTCAAAATAGGTGCAACGGTCGGGGTGCTCAGCGGCAAACTGCTGCATCATATTTTCGTAAGCCTCGTAAGTAGGATAAGCGTCCCAATCGTAGGTCTCACGCTGGCTGCCGTCCCACATGATGGGCGTTTCGAGCAACGAGGGTGGGACCAGCAAATGAGGCTGATAGCCTTTTTCGAGCAAAATCTCATACTCGTTTTGGTTGGCAAAGCATACTATGGTTCGGCCATCGGTGCCGTCAACGGAGCAAAGGTCGCTGACGGCTTGGATTTCTGAGGGTTGGCTGACCGTGAGGGTAAAATAATACTCCCCACGGCTACGCATGAGTTGCTCCAAGTCGTTTTGGCTGCTTTGGGCCGTGAGGTTTCCGCATACTGTCACGACTAGGATGAACAAGAAATGCCGCAAATATCTCATTTATAGCTTTATTCGATAACGAGTTTTTCGGTTCTGCTTCCGTTTTCGCCGATAATGCGGAGGAAATAAACACCTTTTTCCTGTTGGGTTTGGATCTGGATTGAGCCTCCGTCTTTTTGACTTGCGATGATAAGTTGTCCGAGGCTGTTGTAAAGCTCAAAACGGATGGGTTCGGCGACTTCGATAGTGAAGTTGCCCTTGCTTGGGTTGGGATAGACTTGAATCTGATCCGTCTGGTTTTCATCGACATTGACTCCTGGAATTACAGTGATCTGAATGTCGGCAATTTCAGTGTTGCCTTCGCCATCGGTGACAGTCACAGTAAAGACTTGGTTGCTTGACAAGGGAACGGAATTGGTGAATTGTGCCTCAGGGTCGGTTACCATGTCAGAGGGCTCCCAACGGTAGGTGTAGTTGCCGTCTCCTCCAGTAGCATAAACGCTCAACAGTGTGCTCTCTTCTTCATGGATGGTTTGCGGGTCGGCGAAGACCTCCAATTCAATCGGTTCGGATGGTATTCCCGCGCAATGTATCGAAGCTATCCAGCCAGAAGAGTTCGTGTTATAGTCGGAAATGAAATGGAAAGTCAGGGCACCTTCGGCATTGGTGGCGGTGATCGTACCGGGAGAGTTGCTTCCTGTGAAGTCACCAATCAGGGTGGCAGAGGCGTCGGTGCCATCGTAGATGTACATGTGGTCCCATCCGTCTTCCGTGCTGAACTCCGTGAAGACAGCTTCGATGAATCCGCCAGTAGTAGCGGGCATGAAGGTCATGGTGTAATCTTTGCGGTCGTGATAGTTGCTGTTCGGGCCGCCGTCATCATAAAACATAGCATTGCAGGTGGTTACGGTGCCGTTCTGCATGTTGTACGATTCGCTCACGGTGATGAAGTTGTGCTTGATGATGGTTTCAGTCTGACCCTCTCCGTTGGTGACGGTCAGCGAGACATCATAAGTGCCGATTTGGTTGTAGGTGATGCCGGTTGGATGTTGTACATTGGAAGTGGCGGGCTCACCACCTTCAAAAGTCCATTCCCAGCTGACGAGGTTAGCACCCCAAGTGTTGTCTGTGAAGTTGACACTGCCGCCAGGGGCTACATTGGTCATGTTGGCGGTGAAATCGGGGATAAGACCTTCGCCCGCTTCAAGTTGGACATCTTGAATAACTGTTTCGTAGTCATCCACCGTGATGGTGAAGGTCTGAGGATAATAACCATTGCAGGCGTAGGTCACGTCATAGGTGCCGCCTTTGATGGGACGGTGGTAGTCGCCCGCAGGCAAATGGCTTTCAACGACAGAGAACGCGTCATCGTGGTTGGTGATGGTGATGGTGGCGTTGAGGGGTTGGTTGTTGGCCTTGTCGGTCACAGTGCCGTGAATGCCGTATAAGCATTGATTCATGAAAGCAAAGATAGATTCCTTGTTGTAATTCCAGAAATTGGGAAGTTGACTGCCGGAAGGCAATTTCGTGTTCGAGCATTCGATAGTCAACTCGCGGCATTGGGCATAGCCGTTCATATAGTCCTGACGGCCTCCGCCAATCATGTACCATTGTGCTCCATTGGTGATGCCGTTGTTGTAGTCATTCATGTAATTAGGATTGACCTGATGGGTGAGGTCAGCATATTCATGGCAAATCATCTGATACCAGGCGTCGTCGGCATGAAAGGTATAGGTGTTGTCCCAAGGGTAGTTCATTACTTCAGCGCCGCCGTGGTAGTTGGCACCCATCACAAAGGGGATTTCAGCGGCAAAGTCCATGAACCATTGGGTTTCGGTTTGGTATTCATAACCATCGGGGTGAGGACTTCCATGTGGGTCGGCATAGTTGCGGTTCATGTCTATACCGTTGGCGTTTTCTCTTGTGGCTCCGTTTACTGTATTGTTGCCTCCGTGGTAGGTACCGTCAGGATTGGCATTGGGCCCGATGTAGAGGTCGATGTTGTTCATCACGGTTTGCACTTCAGGTTCATCGGGATTCTCAAGCAGATAGTCGATAAGGCGGAGCATCAGAATCCATCCCGTGGTCTCGTCGCCATGGATGGTCGAAGTGTAAAGGAACTTGGGCTTGCCTTCACCAGTACCGTTGTTAAGGCGCGCAATCATGATCTTTCGACCGCTGGGCAACGTACCGAGGGTGATGATTTCGCACTTGTCGGGATGGTTGGTCTGGAATTCAAACATCATGTCTTCGTATGCCTGATAGGTCGGGTAGCTGTCCCAATCGTATTCGGCGCGGTTGCTGCCGTCCCACATAGCGACTTTCTCCAGCATGGAAGGCGGAGTTTGAAGCGTAACTTCGTATCCGAGTTTCATAAAACAGGCAAAATCCTTGTTGTTGGCGTAAGCGGTCACCACATTGCCGTCAACGCGGTCGACGGAAATGGTTTGGGCAATGGCTTTCAAGTCGTCGTTGCCGTTCAAGCTAAAAGTAAAATAGTACTCGTTGCGTTCTTGCATGAGTTGGTTTAATTCCTGCTGGCTTTTCTGCGCGAATAGATTGCCACAAATCACAGTGGCAAGCAGGATGATAAAATAGCGTAAAACCTTCATTTTGTTGTTATTTATTTGTCTTTTAATTGTTTCCATTCTTCAATAATGTCCGTCTCCACCTTTTCGTTCACGGACACTAAGGGTAAACGCAATACATTTTCACACAAGCCCATTATGCTCATCAAACATTTGATGCCCGCAGGATTGCCATCAGCAAAGATGAGTTGGTTCATGCGGAGCATGGCGTAATGCAGACGCAATGCTTCTTCTGCTTGGCCTTCCCTCATGGCTTTCATCATGCGGCTGAAAGGCTTGGTGTAGGCGTTGGCCGCCACCGATATCACGCCTTGTGCGCCAAGGGCCATCAAGGGCTGGGTGATACCATCGTCACCAGATAGCACGTCGAAGTCAGAGGGCTTGTCTCGCAAAATCTCCATGATTTGCTGCAAGTTGCCAGAGGCCTCCTTCACAGCGATGATGTTGGGATGTTGGGCCAATTCCACACAGGTGGCAGCTTGCAAGTTGACACCCACGCGTCCTGGCACGTTGTAGACCACGACCGGCACAGGACTGGCATCGGCGATAGCCTCGAAATGGGCTTTCATGCCGCGCTGGTTGGGTTTGTTATAGTAGGGCACGACACTCAAAATGCCTTGGATGCCGTCGAAGTTTTGGGCTTTGATGGCTTCAATGACGGCTTGCGTATTGTTGCCTCCCATGCCAAGCAAGATAGGTAAACGACCGTTGTTTGCCTTTAATATCGTGTTGATTACCAAATTCTTCTCTTCAGAAGTGAGGGTGGGCGCTTCGGAAGTGGTACCTAAGACGACCAAGAAGTCGGCTCCATTGTCAATGACATGGTTGACGATTTTGATTAAAGATTCGATATCAATGGAGTGGTCCTTCTTGAAAGGAGTGATAAGGGCAATGCCCGTACCTTTAAATGGATTGTGTTTCATTATTTTTTTTCAAGTTTATGATTGTTGTCCTGCCAAAGCCTTCAAATAATTGTGAAGTACATGGATGTTTGAAACGGGGTCGGTACCTCTTGGGTTTTCAATAACCAAGTCATAGATGCCGACATTAAGGCTTTGCTGGAAGCTGATTCTGAAATCCGATTTTGGCAGCGTGCAAAGGTAGTCGCTGATTTCGGCATTCTTGCCAGCCATGTTGATAATCATCGTGCTGTAAGGCAGCTTTTTGATGAATTCATGCTTGTCGGGTTTCAGCACACTCATGAAGCCAAAATCTTTTGGGGTGATTTCGCAGTAGAGGTCGCTTTGAAGGATGGTGTCCGACATCTGGTTGCAGAGGATGATAAAACCGCAACGGCCAACGCCAAACAAGGCTTTCACACTGCTTTCGATGTTTTTATGTATGCTTTTGTCGTGCTCGTCAAGGATGATTAAGACCGTGTTAGTCCTTTGAAGGTCGGGCATTTTCGCTGCGGTCTTTTCGGCTAGAAACTGCTCGAAGGCACGTTTAAAGGCTCTGTTTCTAAGATAAGAAGTAATTTTCATGCTGCAAATGTAGGGAAATTCTATGAGATAGCAGGATTTTTGCACAAAAAACGCTAATTTTGCAGTATTATTTTGAAGCGGCATTTTTTTGATGCTGTAGAAAACTAAAGATATGATTGTTACTATTTTAGGAAGCGGTACTTCGCAAGGTGTACCTGTCATTGGCTGCAATTGTCCCGTGTGCCAGTCCAAGGACCCGCGCGACAAGCGACTCCGTACCTCTATTCTGATTCAGACAGATCAAGTGACGGTGGCTGTGGATGCCGGCCCCGACTTCCGCCAGCAAATGTTGCGTGAAAACATCACTAAACTTGACGCAGTGATTATCTCTCATGAACATAAGGACCATATAGGCGGATTGGATGATTTACGCCCCTACATTTTCATGCAGAAAAAGCCCATGACGCTATTTGTGGCCGACACGGCTCTTCCCGAAATCAAGCGTGAGTATTCCTATGCTTTTGAGGAACATCCCTATCCAGGTGCTCCAACTTATGACATTCACCGCCTTGATGAAACGCCTTTTGACTTTGGCGATTTGCACATCATCCCAATAAGACTGAAGCATTTCACCTTGACTTGTTATGCCTTCCGCATTAGCAATTTCGCTTATGTCACCGACCTGAGCGAGATTTCCGAGGAGGCGATTGGGAAATTGCAAGGCGTTGAATACCTGATTATTGAAGCATTGCAAAAGAAAAAGCATTATTCGCATCTCACATTGGATGAGGCGATTGGGATTTCCCGTAGGGTGGGAGCGAAGAAGACCTGGTTCACGCATTGCAGCCACAGTATGGGCCTTGCCGCCGAAGTCAACCGCGAACTCCCCGACGGTATGATGTTAGCTTACGATGGTTTGAAGATAAAAATACCAAATAGCCTATAGCCTATGGCCAATGGCCCATGGCTTGCCACCACATTGGGGCTGCCATCGGCCATAAGCCATGAGCCATAAGCCAACTGAATAACTGAGCAACTAAACAACTAAACAACTGATATGAAAGCAACCTATTCCCAAAGACTGATCAAACTCGCCGACCTCAACCACCACCAAACCTTCTTTGCAGGTCGTTGTTCCGAGTATTTTTTAGAGAGCTCTTATTTTGCTGTGGCGCAGTATGTTGACACGAAAGACACCGTCCTTCTCGTCCTTCACGGCATCGACTTCAAGTTCCCGATTTTTGCGGGCGACATTGTCACCTTCGAGAGCAAAGTGATTTCGGTGGGTCGCAGCACTTTGACTGTATATACAAAAATGTACCGTAGCCGCGAGCCCGAAAAAATCGCCGCCGATGGCTTCGCTACCTTCTCCTATTTGGACGAAAATCACCATTCCCGCCCGCATGGCATCACGCTGGAGCCTGAAAATGAGGAAGAAAGATTCTTGCAGCAGCAAGCCTTGGAAGTGATGGAGGACTCGAAACGTCGGGCTAAAGCGATGAATGCATTTGCCAAGTGATAGTCGTAAAACACGAATTATCAAGAATTTGTCATGAATTTGAAAAAACGAATTGATGGTAATTCGTGTTATAGAACAACCAACTCCTTCGGATAGCAAAAAACAGCTTTGCATCCTTATTTGCGGTGGCAAGCTAGTGTTTCTCGGACAAGCTTTTCAATCAATTCTTCTTCTGAAGCGATGTCTTTGGGAAGCCTAAAGGAACAATACCAAGCGCCGGGATAATCCCAGGTTTTTGTAATATAATCATCTAGTGAGTAGTTGTCTACGACATAAGTAATGGCAGGGTTTATCTTTTGGACTTTGGCTAAAGCTTTGTCCCTAATCTCGTCGACTTTTCTTTCGACTTGTTCGACATAATTCCAGATTTCCATAATAGTATTGGTTTGCTTTAGGGAACTTCTAATTATACTTGATTTACTGGTTTTCGGGTTGTCAGGATTCCGAAGTGCCGTTTGGGCAATCCTTTCAATCCGCTGCAAAGATATGCATTTGAGTTTTATATGATAAGCCTTTTGTTCATTTTCGGCGGATTTGCAATCCGCCGAAGCTGAGTTGGGGATTTGCAATCCCCCATGGAAACTACTACAATTCCCATGTTTAGAATGGTCCCTCATCTCACAATCTTAGACAAAAGTGGTCAGGTGGTGTATAATGGTTCGTTTGTCAATCGAAAAGGCGTTTTTGTTAATAATCCTCGAAAATACTTGAATTAATCAAATGAGGTGAGCAATTCCTTCGGGTAGCAAATGAAATGCTTCACCACGGGCTGCGAAAGCACCGAAATATTCAGTTGGTCGGAAGCTTCGCTGATGTCTTTCATGGTGCCGTCTTTGTATAAAATGTTGATGGCGGACTTATTCGGATGATAGGCGTGGTTCGACGAAACGCCTTGTAAAAGCAAGAAATCCGCCTCCTCTTGCGACCAGCCGTAAAGTTGTGCGATCCTTTGGCGGAGGTCGTTGATGTAGTTCGGGTCAAAGGCATCTTCTTGCATTTCGATTCTGAACAAATGCCTGTCAGTCAATCTTCTGCAAAGCTCTGAAAGCACACGGTCTTGGTCGTTGCGCCAGGCTTTCACGGCGGTCATCACGTCGTAGTCGTCCAACTGGCAGAACTGGTCGAGGACGAAATCGGGGTCGTGACCATCGTCGAATGGGTGCTGGTTCTTGAGGAAGAACGACAGGGCAGGGGTGGCAAACAAGTCGCGTTCCGCACTGAGCATCTTGGCGCGTTTCAGGATATTACGCAGCATATACTCGGCGCTCAAAACGGCCTTGTGCATATACACCTGCCAATACATGATGCGGCGCGCCACAATGAAACTCTCCACGGAATAGATGCCCTTGGCCTCAATGGCCAACTCATTGCCGACGACTTCCATCATTTCTAACAAACGCTCTGCATTCACGCTACCTTCAGCCACGCCTGTGAAGAAGCTGTCGCGCTTGAGATAGTCGATGCGGTCGACATCCAACTGGCTGGAGATGAGTTTGGTGAGAAAACCTTTCTCGTATTCTCCCTTGAACATCTGAATGGCCATTTCGAGCTGCCCGCCGTGGATTGCGTTGAACTTCTGCATCACTTTCAGTGAGAGTTCCTCGTGTGTAATGCCATGGACGATGCTGTTTTCCAAGGTGTGCGAGAACGGTCCGTGACCGCTGTCGTGGAGCAGGATGGCCAACGAGGCGGCTTCAAGTTCCTCATCCGTAATCTCATAGCCCTTGCCGCGTAGCAGTTGTATGG
>JAFWRA010000037.1 GCA_017508895.1 Bacteroidales bacterium | reverse complement strand
GGCTGCATCTGTGGCGACTTTGCCGACGACTGCATCTTGGAACGCATGGTCGTCAACGAGACCGGTGCCGTGGCCGCCATCGGCAACTCGCGCTATGGCTGGTACAACCAGATGGGCGACGGCCCTTCAAACCATTACCACCGTGAGCTTATCGACGCCTACTGTCACGAACGCATGGCGGGTCTCGGCGAAGCTTTGAAAGAAAGTAAGATACAAACCTCGCCTTTCATCACTATGGATGGCGAAATCGGTGTGTTGCGCTGGTCATTTTATGCCCTTAACGCCTTAGGCGACGTGGGGCTCAGCGCTTGGTTCGACGAGCCTTTCACACCCGAAATCGAGTGCGCCACCACACTTCCTGTGGGCACCAACCGTATCCCCGTCAACGTGAAGGACGAAAATGGCAATGGTGCCTATAACTTCGAATGTCGCCTGTTCAAAGGTGATGAACTGATTGCATTGGCTTCTACCGATGCCAACGGTGTGGCAGAACTCTGCTTTGCCGCTGTCAACAATACCGATGTCCTCGACCTTTATGTCACGGGCATGAACGGCTGGCCACAGCACCTTGAGCTTGTCTTTGACAACGCCAACTGCGCACATGTGCTCTTCGACAATTACGCCCTCAACGACCCCGACGGGCAGGTTGAATTCGGCGAGAGCCAAACTCTCAATGTTGGCTTCCGCAACGTGGGTAACCTTGTAGCGAACAACGTCACGGCCACATTGAGTTGTGACGCTCCATATATTACCGTTACACAAGGCTCTGCCACAATTGGAACCGTAGACTCCCATGCCACCGTCAGCCTCGACAATGCCTTCGCTTTCAACGTCAGCGATGACGTGCCCGACCAGACCGTCGTAACCTTCATCTTGACCTGCACCAATGGCAATGAGACTTGGGAGAGCCTGTTCGATATGACAGTCAATGCACCCGACTATGGGCGCATCCTGACCCAGTTGGAAGAAGTGGATGGCAACGGCAACGGCCATGCCGACAGCGGTGAGACCCTCACCCTGCACTTCACGGGCAAGAACACAGGCCATAGCCTTTCGCCCAATACCGTCTTCGGCGTATATTGCTCTGCCCCCGAGATCCTCTTCGACCAAAACACCTTCATCATTGGTGACTTGGCTGTCGACGACACTTTCACCGTCGATTTCACACTGAGCATCGCCGAAGCCAGAAATGCCCAAGCCTTTGAACTCATCCTGGCCACCTATTCAGGACACTATGTCGTCATGGATTCCTATTTCCTCAACGTGAACAGCGAGATGGAAGACTTTGAGACGGGCGACTTTAGCAAATATGACTGGCAGTTTGAAGGTCAGGGCGGATGGGAGATCGTTAGCCATGGCCCATACGAAGGCCTATACTGCGCTCATACCACTTCGATGGGGCACAGCAGCCATGCCGACATGAGTCTCGACTATGACTTCGCTTGCGACAACGAGATTTCCTTCTATGTGAGAACCTCTACCGAGACTGGCTATGACTTCCTCGTGTTTTATGTCGACGGCGAGCGTTACGGCCGTTGGTCGGGCCAAACCGGCTGGACTTACATCAGCTTCATGATTCCAGAAGGCACGCACCACCTTACCTGGAGCTACGAAAAAGACGGTGGCGCCACTGGCGGGCAGGACTGCGTGTGGGTGGACAACATTGTGCTGCCGCCCATGGAGGTCGTCTTGGATGTGCATGAAGACGGCCCTTCGACGAGCTCAGGGACCTTTGCTTTCTATAGCAATGGCAGCTGGATTATCAACAATCCTTCGACAGGTTCAGAATCCGAGGCCACGCTACAGGTGATCGACATCACAGGCCGCATCCTGAAGAGCGAAAGCATCAATGGCTGCGCCAGTATCAATGTAAACGTCGCCCCTGGCATCTACATGCTCCGCCTCATCAACGGCGATGAGGTGAAGGTGCAGAAAATCGTGGTGGAGTAACTCCCTTAAGACACAATACAAAAATCAGCCCGCTTGAAGGAAATTCTGGCGGGCTGATTTTAATTTTGTTTATTCTATCATTTGGAAGGTAACTCCAATATCCCAGCCTTCTTTGGTTCTTGTTGCATAATACCCAGATTCCCAAGAACTACCTTTTGTCGAACTCATCGAAAACACAAAAGTGTCGTCCAAATGATCCGCCTTAAATAATGGCGTAATCCTATAACCATTCAAATCATCGGAATAATAATGCGGTTCGCTTTCGTATTCTTCCGAAGTAAGGAAAATGATACGCATACGGGTAGGCTGAACGGCAAGAAGATTGGGGTCGTCGGTAACAATCATCAGGGTCGGAGTTGTGTCAGTGGCATAACTTGGTGGCGTGACTTCATCCAAAGGAATCAATTCGTAGGCACCACCCCATGTAAAAGACAATCTCTCATCATCGTTGAGAACCACCTCAAAAACGATGGTCTTGTCGGTACGCGGCAATGAAAACCTTGGATTCAAATCCAGATTGTCGGGAATACCGTCTCCATCGGTATCAGGAATGTTGGGGTCGGTATGGAATTTTGCTTCCACAATGTCCGTCAAGCCGTCGCCATCAGAGTCGCGGTGCAAGGTTTGCAAGTCAAAGGTGAGTAGCAGGCCGTCTTCGGCCAACTTGAAATGTTCCATGCCCCATGGGCCTATTGTGCGGTCTTGGATAAACAAGCAAGCCTCCATTTGCAAGTCACCCTTCTCGTCAATCAAAGGCATATTGGAATACCATTTGACTAACAGCGGCTTTTTCTGGACAAAACCTGTGTAATAATACTCCCAAGATGAGCCTGAATCTGTAGAATAAGCCACCCAAAGACCCAGCAACGGACTTCCATAAGCATATTCTTCATATACAAAAGCCTCTATCTGACCTTTTTTCTCATACCTTAAAATGAAACGTTTGTCGATTTGACCGATGAATCGTGGCGTGTTTTCAAACCAAGCGTTGTTTTCAGTGTGTAATACAGAATCCTGATATGAGATTGGGAAATCCAGATACGGCAACATGAACAAAGAGTCGTTATAAGGCGTATAATTCGCAATGTGTTCAAAATCGAAGAATTCGTTCTTATAGTGTTTTATTTGGTCTTCGGTCATTGGCTCGAAGTGCTTGTACTTATAGTTCTTATTGTATTCGTCTTCTTCACGACTTTGGTATTTGTAATCCTGCGCGAATGAAAACGCAGGGAGCAGAAGAAGTAGCAACATAGTCAAATAGTTTTTCATATCATCAATGTGTTTGTTTAGTTTCAATAGTACGGATTATATGCAAAAACCAAATTCTCAATATATCCCGCTAGAGATCACATCCAATTTCCATCTCTTGTCTGTTTTCTTTACCAAACAATCCCAGAAACCTGAACGAGCCGAAACGGAAACAAGATAAGTTTCCTCTTCGTCATCAACCTTAAACATAGGAGACAAATGATAGCTGTCCATCGGCACAAAATACTTACTAGAGTTTTCATAATCCTCTTCTGAGAGGACGATTACGCGCATTGTTCTTGGTTGGACAGCTTGAAGATCCGGACAATCCGTTACTATTCTCACCGTTCTAGTCTTTTCGTTGGCATAACACAACTCTGGAATGGTCAACGGAATAGTATCCGCAAAACATAACTGAATCAAGTATTCATAAACGGCCGTCTTGTCCGAACGAGGCACCGACATCCTCGGATTCAGGTCCAAACCGTCGGCAATTCCATCACCATCGGTATCGCTATTGAAAGGATCGGTCACAAACCTTGCCTCTTCAATATCCGTCAATCCATCCCCGTCAGAGTCTTTGCGTAATGTCTCCATGTCAATGGTCAACAGCAGACCGTCTTTGACCAATTCATAATCTGACACATGGCCCAGCGAAAAAGGAGAAATCTGGCGAAGCAGGCATGCCT
The DNA here is from genome assembly GCA_017508895.1 of Bacteroidales bacterium. The sequence goes on along the minus strand of JAFWRA010000037.1, from coordinate 2,352 downwards.
CCAGCTGCAAATCGCCTTGCTTGTTGAACAAAGGCATCTTGGATTGCGGCTTGAAACAGAGTGGCTGGCAATGCGTTATTCCAGTATAATAAAAAGTCCATGATTGTCCTTGGTCTTCTGAATAGGCCACATATATACTCGGCTCATGCGCCAAAAAATACTCATAGCTTTTATACACGATGGCTTCCACCGAGTCTCTCGTTTCGTATCTTATGACCTGTCGCTTGTCAATCTTGGCTGCAAGTTCAGGACAATCATCAAACCTATGTTTTAGGCTCTCATAGTAATATCTTTGGTGATCCTCTCCTTCTTGAAATGGCGTAAAATTCTTAATCTCCTCCAACGCAAAATAGGCATTTTCGTATGCCATGATTTCGTTTTCATCCAAAGGTTTCCATGGCTTATAGTTTTTTTTCCATTCTTGATAATATGCGTCTTTTTCCTTGCTCGGATAATTCGATATGTCGTCTATTTCATCTTCCTCCTGTGCAAAAGAAAATGCTGGAACCAGCAGGAGCAACAATAGGACTAAATGCTTTTTCATGTCACATCGTTTTTGATTGTTTTGCAAAAATAGTTCTTTCCCTTGAAAACGAAAAATTTACGGTATTATTTCGTTCGAATTAGTGAATTTGTGTAATTTTGCCACCAAATAACACTAATAAATTATGAGTACAGCAACATTGACGGACAATCCTATGCAACCTTATTCAAAAGAGGGACTCTTGCAAATGGCCGAAACCGGGAGAAAACAAATTGCTGATGGATATTTCTACACGACGGAAGAGGTGATTTCCGATTGCTGTTATTAAAACATATTGTTTTGCACCAAATAGAAAACAAGAAATCAAACTAATAAATTCAATGAAAAAAATTAACCTCATCCTTATTGCCTTGATGGTCAGCCTGTTCGCTTCGGCGCAGACCATCGAGAAGACCTACTATTTCGGTCAACCGAGCATTAGCCAAATCCAAGGCTACGAACAAATCCAATTTACGGACTGCATGCAGAGTGCCCTTGCGGGTCAGCCGTCGCTGCCCTGGCAGAGTGTCAGCCTGATGCTGCCTCAAGGCACCGAAGCAGCCAGCATCGAAGTGGAACTCTCCGACTTCCTGACGATGGAAGGCTGCCACAACCTCTTCCCATACCAGTCGGCACGCACCTACTCCGACCCTGTGCGCCGTCAGTTTGAGAAGGACGAGGCCCTTTATGCCTCGAAGAGCGTCTACCCCGCCCAAGCCTATGGCAATCTCAGCACACAATACCTGAACGGCATCGGTTTCGCTTTTTCGGCTTTCACGCCCATGCAGTATGTGCCCGGCACCGGCGAAGTGCGTTATGCCACCAAGGCCATCGTTCGCATCACGACGGCCGCCTCCAAGGCTGACCAAAGCCGCAAGCTGTGGCTCAACGGCGGCAACGCCGAACGTGCCAAGCGTCTCGCCCAGAACCCCGAGATGCTGCAGACCTACAACGACAGAGGTCGCACCATGGGCGGCTATGACCTGCTCGTGGTCACCAAGCAGCAGTATGTCGCCTCGTTTGACGAATATGTAAGTTTCTATCAGGCTCGTGGTCTCCGCACCCAGGTCGTCGACCTCGAGACCATCCTCAGTACGATGAGCGGACAAGACAATGCCGAGAAGCTGCGTAACTACATCATCCAAGAATACGAGGACAACGGCATCATGATGGTCAACCTTGGCGGCGATGTGCCCGACATCCCCTATCGTGGATTATACTGCTATGTTACCAGCGGAGGTGGCGACAAAGAAGACAATGACATCCCTGCCGACCTCTATTACGCCGCTTTGGACGGCAACTGGAACGACGATGGCGACAACCGCTGGGGCGAGATTGGCGAAGACGACCTGCTGCCCGAGATTGGCATCGGCCGCATGTGCTTCAGCAGCCAAAGCGAACTTGACAACATGCTCCACAAGGCCATGACCTATCAGGCCGATCCCGTCCTGGGCGAATTCCACGATGTCATCATGGCTGGTGAACACCTCTACGACGATCCGGAAAGCAACGGCAGCCAATACCTCGAGCTGCTCATTGGCTCGCACGACGACAACGGCTATACCACCACAGGCATTCCCGAAGATTACAACTTCACCCGCCTCTATGAAGAGGAAGGCAACTGGAGCGGTTCACTGCTTCGCAATGCCATCAATCAAGGCACACAGTACGTCCACCACGACGGTCATGCCAACACCAACTATGTGGCTGGATGGACCAACGGCGACATCACCAACAACAACTTCAGCGCCGTGAATGGCGTAGACCACAACTACACCTTCTTCCATACCTCGGGCTGCATCTGTGGTGACTTCAGCAGCGACTGCATC
>JAFWRA010000036.1 GCA_017508895.1 Bacteroidales bacterium | reverse complement strand
TTCGGGCAATGGCTTGCGCACTTCCACGGGTCGCATTATGTTTGTGGCCGCCATTCGCGAGAACACGCAGCAGGTGCTTTACAACCACGCCGTATATTCCGATGACAACGGCCAGACTTGGCATGTGTCAGGTCGGGCTTCTTCTTCGGGCGACGAGGCCAAGGTCACGGAGTTGGTTGACGGCCGTATCCTGATGAGCATCCGCCATGCGGGCAACCGCTGGTACAATATCTCCGAAGACGGTGGCGAGACTTGGCAGCCCACCACCTCGACTTGGTACGACATCACCGCGCCCGCCTGCAATGGCGACATGATTCGCTATACTTCCGAGAACCAAGGCCACGACAAGAACCGTCTGCTCCATTCAGTGCCATACGGCAACTCGCGCACCGATGTGACGGTTTATGTGAGCTATGACGAAGGCGAGACCTGGCCTGTTAAGAAGTGCATCGTGCCTTATAGTTCGGCTTATTCCTCGCTCTGCATTCTGCCCGACGGCACTATCGGACTTTATGTCGAGGAAGCCTACGCTGGCGCGTCAGGCTATTCAACGGTGTTCTACAACTTCAGCCTTGAATGGCTCACCGATGGCGGTGATACTTTTGACCCATTGGGAGTTGCTGAAAATCAATTTGAAACGGAATCTTTGAAGGTTTATCCCAATCCCGCCTCGTCCGTCATCACAATTGAAGCCGAGGGCATACAGACCATCAATATTTACAATGCTTTGGGTCAACTGGTCAAGTCTGTTTCAGCCAATGGAGTTTCGGAAGTCCGTTTGGATGTTTCGGAATGGGCTTTTGGTGCGTATTTCGTTGTGGGTGTGGATGGTAGTGGACTTAAGAAAGGTGGTCGATTTGTGAAATGAATTTGGCGTATTCCACCTATTTGCGAAGCCCTTCAATACTTCATCTAAGAGTACAAAGCTTTTCAATTATAGAAATCCTATTATATAAATTCTATAATTCAAATAAAGATTGGTGCGGTTGGATTTTTGTTGTGGAATCTATATTTTTCACAGGACATACATATCTCATAGTTTTTGTGTATTTTTGCAGTTGCATAACATAAAAGACAGGTATTATGTGCACTTATAATATTTCCATCAGCGATGCGGTAATTGAAGATGTGAGACCTGCTTTTGCCGACGATGACTCGTTGTCACGATGGTTGCAGCAGCAAATGGAACTGTTGTTGATTCAGTATGCAACAAGTCTCAAGAGAAAGAAATCAGAGGGTAAAAGTTTATCTTCTCGTTTGCGTGGCATAGCGACTGTTCCAAAAGATTTTGATTACAAGGAAGAATTGGAAAACCGCTACGAAGCATGAAACACTATTTAGTAGACACCAATGTGATTATCGACCTTTTGCTTAACCGCGAAGGTGCCGACGCTGCTGCGGCATTGATTGATGGCGCAGAAAACGGAGTGTACAAGTTGAGTCTCTGCGCTTTGTCTTACACCAATATCTATTATTCATTACGCAAATATCTGTCGCATGAGGAACGCATCAATTGTTTGACGCAGATTGGCGAAGTGCTGTTGTATGCTCCAGTAGATGGCAATGTGATTACAGCAGCATTGCATTCAGGATGGAGTGATTTTGAAGATGCTGTCCAATACTGTGCTGCTGTTTCGGCGGGGATTACTGATGGCATCGTCACTCGGAACGAAAAGGATTTCGCCTTGTCAAAGATTCCAATAATCAATTCTTCGGAGTTCCTGAAATGAGCTAGAAATGAGATTTTATTGATTCATCGAGTTTTCAATACTCATTTTATAACGGAAATAGGTGCATTGAGACAATCTGTGAGGTAAGTAATGATGTGCAGATTAGAATATTTGATATTGATTAGGATGTTGAAAAATTTCCGTACTTTTGCCACTCAAATCGGGAGACCGAAATAGAATTGTAATAAATTGAAAATCAACATAGAATAATGAGCTTAAACACTTCAAAATTGAGAAACATCGGTATCGCTGCGCATATCGATGCTGGAAAGACTACGGTTTCGGAACGTATCCTGTTCTTCACAGGCGTCAACCGTAAGGTAGGAGAAACGCATGATGGTCAAGCCACCATGGACTTCATGAAACAGGAGCAGGAGCGCGGCATCACCATCGCTTCGGCGGCCATCACCGCACATTGGAACGGCTATCAGATCAACCTCATAGACACTCCCGGCCACGTCGACTTCACCGTCGAGGTGGAACGCTCGCTGCGTGTCATCGACGGCATGGTGGCGGTGTTTTGCGCCGTGGGTGGCGTGGAGCCGCAATCGGAGACGGTTTGGAACCAAGCCGACAAATATCGCGTGCCTCGCATCGCCTTTGTAAACAAGATGGATCGCACGGGTGCCGATTTCGCTGAAGTCGTCAACCAAATGCACAAGTATCTGGGTGCCAATGCCGTGCCGTTGCATTTGCCCATCGGATCCGAATCTGATTTCGAGGGCATGGTCGACCTGGTGCAGATGAACTCGGTGCGCTTTATTGAGAAGGAGCGTATCGTGGGTCCCATCCCAGAGCACATGATGGAGCAGGCCCAGGAGGCCCGCCGCAACCTCATCGAGAAGGTCGCTGACCTTGATGACGAGATAGCCGAGCTCTACCTCGACGACCAAGAAATCCCCACCGACAAGCTGATGGCCGCCATCCGCAAGGCCACCATCAAACTGATGATGGTGCCGGTGCTTTGTGGTGCCGCTTAT
>JAFWRA010000304.1 GCA_017508895.1 Bacteroidales bacterium | reverse complement strand
GTCGTGGGCGATGTCGCTTTTGATGATGACGGGCACACCGCCTGCCAGTTTCACCATTTCGGGGTAGGACACCCAGAACGGGGCGGGAATGATGACCTCATCGCCGTCGTTGACGACCGCCAGCAGCACGTTGTTGATGGCTTGCTTGGCGCCGTTGGAAACCAGCACGTCAGTTTCTTTGTAGTCGAGGCCGTTGTCGCGTTTCAGTTTGTTGGCGATGGCCTTGCGCAGTGCGGGCGTACCGGGCACGGGTGGATAGTGCGTGTCGTTACCAGTGATGGCGTCGATACCGGCTTGCTTGGCCGATTCGGGCGTGTTGAAGTCGGGTTCGCCGATGCTCAGGCTGATGACGTCGATGCCTTGAGCCTTCAGTTCACGGCTCTTGTTGGTCATGGCCAGCGTCGCAGACTCGGCCATGTTCAAAACTCTGTTTGAAAGGATGATTTCACTCATGATTTATGTTTAAATGTTGATTGTTTGATTGTTTCCTTAAATAATTGCGCGCAAAATTAGGCCTTTTTTCGATAGGGTCGGCAGAATAACGCGAAAATCATCACGAAACCCAAAACTAAAAACGGAAAAAGTCCCATTTTTGACCCCTAAATTTATGGAAAAAGTCCCTTTTTTATGGGTAAAAATGATGGAAAAAATCCCTTTTTTAGGCTGAAATTTTCGGAAAAAGTCCCTTTTCTGGATGAAAATTTGTGGAAAAAGTCCCTTTTTCTTGCAGGAATGAATTGATTTATATATTTTTGCGGCAAAATTGATGAATCATGCTGTATAGGAAGTTTGAAAAGCGCATCGAAGAGTTCTTTCGTAAGGAGCCGAACAAGATTCTTCTGGTGAACGGTGCCCGACAGATTGGCAAGTCGTATCTCATCCGATATGTCGGCAAGAAAATGTTCAAGAACTACATCGAAATCAACCTCAAGGAGGACAAGGAAAGCCGCGGAATCTTCGCTACCGTGAAAAGCACAAACGATTTTTACATCCAGTTGGGTGTCATTGCAGGCAACCGCCTCGGCACGAAAGAAAATACGTTGGTCTTTTTGGACGAAATCCAAAGTTATCCCCATCTGATGACGATGCTGAAGTTCCTGAACCAAGAAGGACGATACACATACGTGGCCAGCGGCTCGCAGTTGGGCGTGGCCTTGATGCAAACCGCTTCCATCCCCATAGGGAGTATTGCCATTGAGGAGATGTATCCGCTTGATTTTGAGGAGTTTTTGCTTGCTACGGGTAGCGGACAGGAAGCTGTCGATGGCATGAGGGAGAAATTCCTTGTTGGAGAGGCGTTGAACGAATCCCTCCACAACTATATGTTGCAGCAGTTTAAACTTTATTTGTTGGTCGGCGGACTGCCTGAATCCATCAACAAGTTCTTGGAAAACAGGAACATTGCGCAGGTGAGGAAGGTGCAGCGCGAAATCCACAACCTGTACAGAATTGATGCCTCGCAATACGATGCGGAGAAGAAACTGCTCATCCGGAAGATTTACGACATGATTCCATCCAACATGGAGAACAAGAAAAAGAGGATTGTGGTGAAGCGCGTGGAAGAAACTGGTAGCCACAAGCAGTTTAGCGACTACGCCGACGAATTCGAGTACCTGACCAACTCCGGCATTGCCCTTGCCGTGCAAGCCATCAGCAACCCAAGGTTTCCGCTGCTGCAATCGGAAAACAAGAACCTGCTCAAACTTTACATGAACGATGTGGGCCTGCTGACCAACCTTTTGTATGGCCTCAACATCAACGCGGTGTTGCGCGACGAGCGTAGCATCAACCTTGGTTCGGTGTATGAAACGGTGGTGGCGCAAGAACTTCACGCTCACGGCTTCGCGCTGCATTATTACGACAACAAGCAGAAAGGCGAGGTGGATTTTCTGATTGACGACTACGAGCATTTGACCGTGTTGCCCATCGAGGTGAAGTCGGGCAAGGACTACACTGTGCACAGTGCCCTCAACAATTTCTTGAACACGCCCGACTACCACATCCAAAAGGCCATGGTGCTGAGCAATGAGCGGGAAATTTCGGTGAAAAACGGGATTACTTATCTACCCGTGTATTATTGCATGTTCTATCAGCGGGATTTTGTGCGGGATGAGGGGGCTTTGGTGATTCCGGAGATTATAATGTGAGAGTGATATTATATGATTAGAAAATGTTATTTTTGCAAATTCAAAACATGGGGGAAAAGTTCTTGCAACAGGAAAAATGGGTAGCGAAAATGGTGGATGAAGGCCGACAGGAGGATGCTTGTGATAGGGCGGAGGCGTTTAGTGCTGATGGTGAGTCATAAGGTTATTGATGAGTTGAATCATATTAAAAACGAATAATGTTTGAAAATTATACGGATAAGTTGAACATGCAAACCACCAACATCGTGGACGAAAACATAAAGTGCATAGGGGTACTCTTCCCAAATTGGCAAGCAAAATCGAAGCCATTGAGAAGAAAGCCGCAATGAGCGGCAAACTCAGTGCAAGATGGAATTATTTGGAGAAATACAGAAACTTAAGAACTTATAGGAGAGCGTTATGGCAATAAAAGTAATGATTAGTTCTACAGTGTACAACTTCGAGGATCAATTAGACCAGATTGAGGCCGTGTTGAAATCGTTGGGTTATGACACAATACTTTCAAAAAACGGTTCGGTCTTTGCGGATCCACGCTATGGTAATTTTAAGAAAAGCAACAAAGAAAATAAAGAGATGCGTTCAATTCAAGGAAAAAATTCTAATTTTGCCGCTTTAAGGTGGCAGGCTGCCACCTTGCAAGGTGTTTTTTGATTTTTTTAGATAGTTTGAAATATGGCAAAAGAAAAACTGACCGAATTGTTTGAACGCTGGGAGTCGCTTCAGCCTTTAAGCGAAATACAGCAAAGTAGCTTGAGTCGGCGTTTTACTGTTGAGTATAACTACAACAGCAATCATATTGAAGGCAATACGCTAACCTACGGACAGACGGAGCTTTTGTTGATGTTTGGCGCAGTAAGCGGTGAGGGTCATCTTCAGGATTTCACGGAGATGAAGGCCAGTCAGGTAGGGCTGGAAATGATGAGCCAAGCAGTAAAGGAGGGTAATATGCCAATGACCCAGCATTTCATCCGTACGCTCCATAAGACGCTTTTACGCGAGGACTACACCGTATATCGCAATCTGCCAGGCGGACAGCAGACCAGTTATGTGATACATGCTGGTCAGTATAAGACGCGTCCCAATAGCGTAATCACCCGATATGGAGACCGCTTCGAGTATGCCTCGCCAGAAGAGACTCCTGCACTGATGTCAGACCTTGTCAATTGGTATAACGATGCCGAGCAGTCCAGGAAATATTCGGTGGTGGAGCTGGCCGCATTGTTTCATTATCGCTATATCCGTATTCACCCGTTTGAGGATGGCAACGGAAGAATCGCCCGACTGATGGTTAACTACATTCTGGCGCGTCATGGATGGCCTATGATTGTGGTGAGGAGCAGAAAAAAACAGGACTATCTGGAGGCATTGCATAAGACAGATATAGTGGTAGGGTCGGTGCCTTCCGAGGGAGCTCATGCAAGCCTTACCAAGATAAAGCATTTCGTAAAATATTTCACAAAATTGGTGGAGGACGAACTGGCATATAATATCGCATTTGTTGAAAACAAAGACGAAACTGTGTGGTGGTACGATGGCGAGATGCTATCGTTTAAGACACCCAATGCGGCAAAGATTCTTGGAATACTAAACAACGACCCCTACGCCACCTACCCAAGTATCGCTGAAAAAATTGGTATCAATGTGTCGGCCATACGGAAATTGATGGATGGCATGGTGGAGAAAGGCTATATCCAACGTCGCGATACAGACAAATCGTGGCTTGTATTGGCCACGTCAGTCATAAAGTAGTTGTTATGAAATTCAAATTCAAAATACAGCAATACCAGACCGATGCGGTGGAAAGCACGGTGAGCGTGTTCGCAGGGCAACCCTCGAAGACCAACGCGCAGTATCGCCGCGATTTAGGCAAGCAGAAACAGCAGCTGAAGGCCGAGTTTGAGGAGGACTATGTGGGCTACCGCAATGCCGATGTGGAACTCAACGCCAGCCAGCTGTTGGAGAACATCCACCATCAGCAGGTGCAGAACGACATTCCACTGAGCAAGTCCTTAGCGGCCACCAACGGCCTCGGCGCTTGCTCGTTGGATGTGGAGATGGAGACGGGCACGGGCAAGACCTACGTCTATATCAAGACCATGTTTGAGATGAACAAACGCTTCGGCTGGTCGAAGTTCATCGTGGTGGTGCCCAGTATCGCCATCCGCGAAGGAGTCTATAAGAGCTTCACCATGCTGGAGGAGCATTTCATGGAACTCTACGGCAAGAAAGCCCGCTATTTCATCTACAACAGCGCCAACCTCACCCAAATCGACTCGTTCAGCAGCGATGCCAGCATCAATGTGATGATTATCAATGTGCAGGTGTTCAACACCTCGTTCAAGGAAGGTGCGACGAACAAGGAGGCGCGTATCATCTACTCCAAGCGCGATGACTTCCAAAGCCGCCGTCCCATCGACGTGATTGCCGCCAACCGTCCCATTATCATTATGGACGAGCCGCAGAAGATGGAGGGCGAAGCCACGCAAAGGGCCTTGAAGAACTTCAAGCCGTTATTTGTGCTGAACTATTCCGCCACCCACAAGACCTCTCACAACTGCATCTATGCGCTTGATGCCTATGATGCCTACAAGCAACGCTTGGTAAAGAAAATCCAGGTGAAGGGCATCACGGTGCAAAACCTGTTGGGCACGCAGAG
>JAFWRA010000303.1 GCA_017508895.1 Bacteroidales bacterium | reverse complement strand
TGCACCATGGCTTTCGACAATGTCAAGCTTTTTGGGGACTATAGCGGTGGCGGTCTCGGAGTGCCCAATGGCGGTATCTTACCCAATGGGTGGGCCTATCGCTTCAGCACCAGTCGCACCATTGCCATCGATGGAGGCAACTACGAGAACGGCGTTCCGCCCGATGTGCGCGTCATCCTCGACCCTGCCTGTACCGCCCAAGGCGTCGACAACGTGATTGAGGCAGCGGCAGACTGGATTATGCAATAAAACAAGAACCTTTGCGTTAAAGCGATTGAACAAACCATCCAAACGCAATTGTAATGAAACAACACTCATTGAGCCGATGGTTGATCGCCATCGGCTTTTTATTGGCATGTATGCCAACTTTTGCCCAGAAACGCACCATCAGCGGCTATGTGATGGATGCCGCCAGTAAAGAGACGCTTATCGGAGCGACCATTTTTGACAAAAACTCAGGTAAAGGCTGTGCCACCAATAGTTACGGCTTCTACACCCTGACTTTGAACCAAGGTCAAGTGGACCTGCAAGTGTCGTATGTGGGCTACACCCAACAAAGCCGTGCACTTGACTTGAAAGAGAACCTCAGCCTCAACTTCATGCTCGAAACCAATACGACCTTGGACGAGGTGGTGGTGGAAGGCACACGCGCCACAGTGAGTGCCCGCAATCCACAGATGAGCGTGGTGGAACTGCCTGTGCAACAAATAAAGAGCATCCCGACTTTGTTTGGCGAAGCCGACGTGCTGAAAGCCATACAGCTGCTGCCTGGCGTGCAGAATGGCTCGGAAGGTTCGGCGGGTATGTATGTGCGCGGCGGCGGTCCTGACGAGAACCTGCTCTTGCTTGATGGTGTGCCTGTCTACAATGTCAACCACATGCTCGGTTTCTTCTCCGTCTTCAACCCTGACGCCTTGAAGAACGTCACCTTATACAAAGGTAGCTTCCCGGCGCATTTCGGTGGCCGCCTCTCGTCGGTGGTCGACATCCGCATGAAGGAAGGTGACATGCAAAAATACCATGGTAACGCCAGCATCGGCCTGATTTCCTCAAAGTTCAACTTCGAGGGTCCGATAGTGAAAGACAAATTGTCGTTCAACCTGTCGTATCGCCGCACCTACGGCGACCTGCTCATCAAGCCCGCCCTATGGATTGCTTCGTGGAGCACGCCTGAAATCAGCAAGCTGAGCGTAGGTTATTATTTCTACGACTTCAACGCCAAACTCAACTGGAAGATTTCGGACAAGGACCGTCTTTACCTCAGTTTCTACACCGGTGACGATGCCATTTATTTCGGCGTGAAAAACAAGGATTTCGTGTCGGATAGCACACAATATACACATCGCATCAAATTGAACTGGAAATGGGGCAACAAAGTGGCTGCCTTGCGCTGGAATCATGTCGTATCGCAAAAGCTTTTCATGGATGCTTCTGTCAACTATACGCAATACCGCCACAACCTCGGCATGAATCTGACGGAAGAAGACACTTATCTGCCCACCAACACAGTTTCGAAAAATGCGTTCGACATGGTCTACAAGTCGGGCATCAACGATTTGACGGCCAAGGTCGACTTCGACTATACGCCCCTGCCCAACCACGAAATCCGTTTCGGCGGCAACTATACCTACCATATCTTCCGCCCCGAGGTACAATCCATACAGATGAGCGAAAGCCAACAATCTTTGGTTGACACCGTCACGGGTTCGCCGAATGTGTATGCCCACGAAACAGCGCTTTACGCCGAGGACAACATGACCTTTGGCGACATCTTCCGCATGAACCTCGGTGTCCACTATTCCACCTTCACCGTCGAGGGCAAGACTTACCAAAGTGTGCAGCCGCGTGTCAGCACCAGCCTGATGTTGGCCTCCAACCTTTCGTTGAAGGCGGGCTATGCCTACATGACGCAATATGTTCATTTGCTGTCGAATAGCAGCCTCAGCCTGCCCACCGACTTGTGGGTGCCCGTGACGGCGAAGATCGTCCCGATGAACGCCCACCAATGGTCGGTTGGGGCGTTTTACGAGTTGCCGCGCCTGTTCGACATTTCGGTAGAAGGCTATTATAAGACTATGGACAACTTGCTCGAATATAAGGACGGCGCATCGTTTTTCGGCTCCTCAGAGCGATGGGACGAGAAAGTTTGCATGGGCAAAGGCTGGGCCTACGGCGTGGAGTTGCTCGTGCAGCGCAGTTTCGGCAAAACAACGGGTTGGATTGGCTACACTTGGGCACATTCCAAGCGGCAGTTCGACCGCGAGGGACAGATAATTAATAATGGAAAAGTATTTCCGGCCAAATACGACCGCCGCCACGACATCAGCGTCACCGTGCAGCACAAGTTCAGCGACAGTTTCGACTTGAGCGGCACTTGGGTTTTCAGCAGTGGCAATTGCGGCACGCTCGGAACGCAGGTTTATGAAGGATTGCCCAACGATTGGGGCGAATTCCAGCACATCAACGCCTTGGAGCGCAACAACTTCCGCATGGGCAACTATCATCGCCTCGACTTGGGTGCCAACATGCACTTCCCGTTGAATCCGGGTTTGCTCACCCTCAACTTCAGCGTTTACAATGTCTATAACCACAACAACCCCTTCCTCGTCTATACGGACTATGTTTACGACGAATCCACCCAGCAAGCCGAGAAAAAACTGATGCAAGTCAGCATATTTCCAATAATTCCTTCATTTAGTTTGAGTTATAAATTCTGAGTTATCATGTCACAAAACCTTCAAAACAAGCAAAATATAAGGAGAGTTATTTTGTTATTAATCAGCGCAATACTCCTTGCTTCCTGCGAAAAGGAAATCGAGTTCAACGGTGAGCAAGTCGACCCGAAGTTGGTTATCAACAGCATCGTTGAGCCGGGACAGCCCGTGAAGGCTTACATCAGCAAAAGCATTTTCTTCCTCGACAACGATAGCAACATGCAAGCCCCTGATGACGTTGTGGCCACCCTTTTCGTGAACGGCAACCGCATCGGTGGATTGACACGGCAACCCGACACCGTTTGGACGAGTTATGAATATGTTGACATGGATAGCGTGAAACCTGTTTACAAGATAGTTCCCGCTTTCGTTAGCGACTACTGTCCACAAGAAGGCGATGTGGTGAAAATCACGGCCTCGGCCAATGGTTTCGACGACGTGGAAGGTTCGACAAGTCCCGTGCCCAATACGGTGACATGGAGCCTTGGCGATTGCCAAACCAAACTTTGGGAGGTGTCGTTTGAGGAATATGAGGGGGATACGATTTGGACGATTATGGGTCAATTGGAACTGACCGTTGAAATCGCCGACCCCAATCCCGGGCAGACCGACTATTTCAAGATTCATTTGGAAAACGACGGCTATTCCGACTATGATAGTGGCAACAGTTTCTACATCAGCACGTCATACGACGACCCTGTTTTCGGTGCCAATGTCTCTGACAATGATTACATCAACATCGATTTTCAGTCGAGGCCCGAAGGCGTGTTCACGGACATACTTTTCGATGGCAGGTCATACCAAATCAAGCTGCCGCTCTATCTTTATTTCACCTTGTGGGAAGACTTCAAAGAGGATTTCTTCCAAATTTCCGTCAGTTTGCAGCATCTCAGTAAGGAATACTACTACTATCTGAACACCTGCGAGCAAGGCAGCGAGATAGACCAGCTCTTTGCCGAACCCGTCCAGACGCATACCAACGTGAACGGCGGCTACGGCATTGTGGGTGGAAGAACAGTGGATACCTTGTGGTTTGCCTTGGAATTGTCGGAATAAAATATGTAGGGCTACCACAATGTGACAGCCCTACAAGGATTCACAAAAAATCAAATCATTTCACCGCCGCAGCCCATCTCTCGATGTCGGCCTTGTCGATGCTGTTCAGCAATTTACCTTCGCCGAATTTGTAGTCAGGATAAGTGGCTTGCAGGTCTTCACAAGCTTTCTTGATGTTGCTACCGCCGGAAGTGGCGAAGGGCACGATGGTCTTGCCCGTGAAGTCGTTGGCCTCGATAAAGGTGTTGATGATGGTCGGGGCGGTGTACCACCAGATGGGGAAGCCTACATAGACCACATCATACTGGTCGAGGTTCTTTACCTTGCCACCGTCTTTAATGGCTGGACGCGAGTTCTTGTCGTTCATTTCGATGGTCGAGCGTGATTGTTTGTCGCGCCAATCGAGGTCGGCGTCAGTGTAGAGTTGTTCGGGGGTGATTTCAAAGAGGTCGGCACCGATGATGTCGGCCACTTGTTTTGCGGCATTACGGGTGACACCCGAAGCCGAAAAGTAGGTCACTAATGCTTTCATAGTGTTGTTATTTTGGGTTTGTTCTGTCACGGTCGTCGTTTCTGTTGCACCGTTGTTTTCTTGTTTGTTTTCTTTGTTTTGGGCTGTGCCACAACTAAATAGAGCGGTCAGCACCATGATAATGGCAAATTTTTTCATAGTGAATTAAGTTATAATTTGAATTGGCAAAAATACATCATATTATTCACTTTTGATTTACCTTTTTTTCGGTTTTTTTTACCATATTGTTGTTTTTTGTTTCAAATCAATCGTTTTTTTCTACATTTGCATCTTTGAAGATTTCCTTTTGGGAGAACTCGACGAAGCAATTTAAACTATTAACTATTACAATCATGGAATTATCAAACATCTTAGGCGCTTTGACAGGCAATGATGCCATCAGTGCCATCTCCAACAACTTGAAAATCGACTCGAAGCAAGTGTCTTCGGTCATCACAAACGCAATGCCTTCGCTCTTGGGTGCCATGCAAAAGAACGCCTCTACACCTGGCGGTGCCGAAGCCTTGGCCAAGGCCCTTGGCGACCATGCAAGCAATGCTGGCAATATCATCAATAACCTAAAGGGTGCCGACCTTGTCGATGGCTCAAAGATTTTGGGCCATATTTTTGGTGGCGACTTGTCATCCGTAGTGAGTGGCATCTCCAAGCAGACGGGCGTGGCCTCCAACGCAGTAGGCAACATCCTATCCTCTATCGCTCCCAGCCTGCTCGCTCTCCTTGGCAAGCAGAACGGCAACTCCGGCGCAGCGGGTCTGGGTGGTCTGCTCGGTGCTCTTCTTGGCGGCGGCTCACAAAGCACAGGCGGCCTTGGCAGCATTCTCGGCGGCTTGGGCAAGATCTTTGGGAAGTAATGAACCCTATCCGAACAGACGTTTTTCCACAATAAACCCAACTAGCAGTCCTGACTAATACCTTAATTATGAAAAGCGATTCATCATTTTGCAAAAAATCAGCATACGTTGTCTTATCCATTCTTTTTCTGGGAGTTATTGGGCTTACGCATCTGAATGCACAAGACGTCTTTTCTGTAGGGGATTTTTATTATCAAATCAATGATGACGGCGTTTCTGCAACGCTTATGAGTCATATTGATGGCCCTGCAGCGACTGGTGAGTTAAGCATTCCGTCAACCATCAGTTATAATGGAAACAACTATGCTGTGACCAGGATTGGGAAAAACGCATTCATATCATGCGGAAACCTAACAGGTCTCTTGACCATTCCCAATACCGTTACCTGTCTTGGTGAAAACGCATTCTTGGGTTGCAGCGGATTAACAGAATTAGACCTAGGCGATGCCTTGGATACCATTGGGCCTGCGGCATTTTATGGCTGCAAGGGTTTTACCGGCTCTCTGACTATCCCCAATTCAGTGAGAATCATGGAAACTGCGGCATTTTATGGCTGCACTGGCTTTACCGGAGCACTGACTATCGGTAACGGTTTGGAACGCATCGAAAGTGCGACTTTTTATAAATGCACCGGCTTTTCCAGTTTAAGTCTCAGCGATGCGGTAACTTTCATCGGCACTTCTGCTTTTTGGGGCTGTTCAGGATTTACAGATTCTCTGACCATACCTAATTCCGTGACGTGTATCAATCCTAATGCTTTCCGCAATTGCAGCGGATTTACTGGTACATTGACCTTAGGCAGTGCATTGGTCAGCATTGGCGGGGAGGCCTTCTATAATTGCAGCGGGTTTACTAAAGTCATTACTTTGGCTACAGAACCACCGGTATTCTCATTTGAAGATGTGTTTGCAGGATTTAGCTGCACAACGCTCACCGTTCCATGCCACTGCATTCCTGCATACCAAAACTCGGAGTGGCATGGCTATTTCTCCACAATCATCGACGATTGTAATAATGTACCAGAACTTGACGAAACGATGGCAACCGTATATCCCAATCCGACCAACGGGACAATTACAATAGAGACTGAAAACATGGAAGGTATCAGCGTCTATAACATGTTGGGTGAAAAGTTGTTTGAAGTCCCAGCAAGTGGCAATGGTATTGAATATGATTTCAACCCTCTTGATGTTGGGGTTTATATTGTTAGAATCCAAACAAGGAATGGCGTTTTGACAAAACGGATTGTGGTAGAAGGCAAATGAAAAAAGGCGGCTAAGCCGCCTTTTTTCATTCTACTATTGTCATCTCATCTATCAGATGCCCTGCTCCAGCGAACTTGTCGATGATGAAGAGCACATAACGAATGTCGACGCTGATATTACGGCAAATATCGGGGTCGTAAATGAGGTCGCTCATCGTACCTTCCCAACAGCGGTCGAAGTTGAGGCCGAGGAGTTGACCTTCGGCATTCAAGATCGGGCTGCCCGAGTTGCCTCCGGTGGTGTGCACACTTGCGGTGAAGGCCACGTGCATGGTGCCGTCCTTGTCGGCATAGCGACCATAGTCCTTATTATTATAAAGTTGCTTCAAGCGCGGCTCCACTACATAGTCGTAGATATCGGGGTTTTCCTTCTGCATGATGCCCTCTAGTGTAGTGAAATGCCTGTAGGTCATGCCATCTTTGGGCTTGAAACCTTCCACCTTGCCGTAAGTGACACGCAACGTGAAGTTGGCATCAGGCGAGAAACGTTTCTCTGGTTCCATCTCCATCTGACCTTTCATATAGATGCGACGCAAACGGTCGATGTTGGCGTTGAGGCTCGAAATATGATCATAGACTTCGTTACGATAGAAGCTAATGAGACTTTGGTAAATCACCAAAGCGGGGTCATTGGCGAGTTTCTTGGCCTTGTTGGGTTTGAAGTTGTCCAACAATTCATTCACTTTTGCCTCATCGGTGAACATGGATTTGGCGAAGAGCTTGTCAACATATTCATCCACGTCCTTGATGTCGTTGAGGAAAGCGGGGCGGAAATCGGCGGGCTGAGCTTTCAGGTATTCGCTAAGAGCCATAACAGCCACTTCACGGTCGATGGGTTCGTAATAGTCTTTGAAGAAACTCGCAGAAGAGGCCTTCAGGTTGGCCACCATCTGGTCGATTTTGTCTTGTGGCGTGTCTTTGGTCACTTCGGAGAGTCTGGCAAAACGTCCCGCAAAGCTGACCAACTCGATGCGCAACCCCGCCTCTGTCATGTAGGTGTAAGCCAGCTGATAAGGCTCCAGTTCCTTATAGCTTTGTTTGAAGTCCTTCAGCAGGTTGGCGTACATGTAGCGACTACGTGATTGCATCACCCAGTCGGAGAAACGGTTCTCATAATCATGTTTCTTTTGCACGCCGTGGAAGTGGTTGATGCCTTCGGTCACGCCCATCCATTTCTTCCAGCCGTTGCCGAGTCCGGCGTGCTTGGAGGCATACTGGATGCGCACCTTGGGGTCTTGCTCCTGGTATTTGTTATAAATGTCGAGCACCTTGCCGCGCAGGTCGACCATGATGGGATCGATGAGGTTGGCTTCTTGGTCGACGGCCACTGCGGGCAGGTATTCATTGGTGCGGGCAGGATAGCCAAACACGAAAGCGAAGTCGCCTTCCTCGGCGCCCTTCAATGAGATGTCCAAATGCTTGGCAGGCTTGTAAGGCACATTGTCCTTGTCGTACACTGCCGGATGTCCGTCCTTGTCGGCGTAGACGCGGAAGATGCTGAAGTCACCTGTATGGCGTGGCCAAACCCAGTTGTCGGTGTCGCCACCAAACTTGCCGATGTTGCTCGGCGGACAGCCCACGAGACGCACATCGGTGTAGACCTCGTTGAGTAACAGATAGTACTCATTGCCCAAGAAGAAGGGCTTGATGCTGACTTTGTATTTGGTCTCTTTTTCCACCGAAGCGATGATACTTTTCATGTTTTTGTCAACAAGCGCTTGGCGTTCTTCTTCGGGCATATCAACGCTGACACCCTCAAGCACTTGCTTGGTCACGTCGCGCATTTCGCGGAGGAAGATAACACTGAGGCCAGGACAGGGCAGCTCCTCTCCCCTATTCATAGCCCAAAAACCGTTGGTAAGGTAGTCGTGTTCCACCGAGCTGTGCTTTTGGATGTAGTCGTAGCCGCAGTGGTGATTGGTAAGCAGCAGGCCGTAGTCGCTGACGATTTCGCCCGTGCAACCGCCACCAAAGAGAACGATGGCGTCTTTCAAACTGCTGTGGTTGATGCTGTAGATGTCTTCAGCGGTGATTTTCATGCCCATCTCCTGCATTTCTTTCTCGTTGTACTGCAGCAACATGGGAATCCACATGCCTTCACCAGCTCTTACAATGCCGACTGAGAGCGTGAGGATGAGGGTGATAAATAAGGTAATACGTTTCATTGAATGTAGTTTATTGTTGAATTATTGTTTTATATAGTTAGTTGGCTGCAAAAATAAAGAATTCTTTGAGTTGTTTTCAAAATGTCCAATGATAATTCCTTACCTTTGCGCCAAAATACGAATATTCTATGCCACAAAATCCCTTTTATCCCGTCATACGACTCAATCCAGGCAAGGAAGAAGCCTTGCACCGTTTCCATCCTTGGGTGTTTTCGGGTGCCATCCATGATGCTGCCAAAGGCTTACAGGCTGGCGACACCGTTACGGTAACTGACTACGATGGTAACATCCTCGGCACCGGCTTCTGCGAGTCGGACAGCATCGCCGTGAAGATACTCAGCTTCGACAACCGCCACATTGATGAATGGTTTTTCCTCGACCGACTCAAACAAGCCTACGAGGCACGCCGCATCATAGGTCTCACCAACAATCCACATACCAACTGTTTCCGCCTCGTACACTCCGAAGGCGACGGCTTGGCAGGCCTCATCATCGACATTTACGGCCACACCGCTGTGGTGCAAGCGCAGACCGAAGGCATGGCCCTTCACCTGAAAGAAATCGTCCGCGCCCTCAAACTGATGCCCGACCTTGGCCTACAAGCTATTTTCAACAAAAGTGCTGATGCCATGCAACGCATGGGCAAGGAAGATGCCGCGATAGAAGATGGCTACCTCTTTGGCGACAGATTGGATGAAGTAATCTTGGAAAACGACAGCCAATTCCTTCCCAACTGGGAAGAAGGTCAAAAGACGGGCTTTTTCCTTGACCAACGCGAGAACCGCGAACTGGTACGCCACTTTTCACAAGGCAAAACCGTGCTTAACGCTTTCGGCTACACAGGTGGTTTCTCCGTCACTGCACTGAAAGGCGGTGCCAGACGAGCTGTCACCGTCGACGCCTCCAAGAAAGCCATCGCCACTGCTGAAGCCAACCTCGAACTGAACGGCTATTCAAAGGAAGAGAATCCTTGTTATGTGGCCGACATGAAGGATTATGTGACAGACATGCGTGAAGGTGCCTTCGACCTCATCATCCTCGACCCACCCGCGTTTGCCAAGCGACACCATGACCGTCACCGTGGTTTGGGCGGCTATAAGTTCATCAACGCCGAAGCCATCAAACGCATCGCCAAGGGTGGATTGCTGTTCACCTTCAGCTGCTCACAAGCTGTCGACAAAGCCACCTTCCAAGGTATCGTCACTGCTGCGGCCATCGAGGCCAAACGCAACGTGCGTATCCTCGACCAACTTTCACAACCCGCTGACCATCCCATCAACATCTTCCACCCCGAAGGGGCCTATCTTAAAGGCTTGGTTTTGCTGGTAGAATAAAAAAACATTGCCGTGCATGTCATTCCTCGCAGCGGTTGTGCGAAAGGAATCTATGCACGGCAATGCTTTTTCCGGCGGGTGTATTATTTTCCACTCAGGAACGATCCTTCTCTATATGGACGCGTAGGCTGGCTTCCACGGGTAGCCGATTTCACAGCCGAACTTGAGAGACGCTTCATATAAGCCTTTTCCACATAGTTCGTACCGTATTCATTCTCATAGATAAACGAATCCTTGTCCATATTGACAATATTCATCTTATAGGTATGCACAGGGCTTTCCATATTCATGTAGAGAATGGATGAACGTTTATCAACCGAATAAGTGAATTTCGAAACTATAGTGGTGTCGGGGCAGATGATAATGGTTTCATAAGTATGCGTTTCTTCATTCCAATCTGTCTTGATGGTGTCTCGACTCCTGTCGCGCATCTCACCAGTCCTGTCTTCCCTGAAAATCAAATCAATACCACTCTGTGAGTCACCAGGAACCATGTCGAAAGTTTCCAGGGAAGAGGCAATGGGATTGCCTGCATAGTCGATGTTGTAATACTCGATTTTCTCAACACCCCATGTGCCGACAAATGCTTTTTCATTGAGTTTTCCACAAGAGGTGAACTGCATTGCAACGATAGCAAACAACGTTAATAATGTAATTTTCTTCATTTTAATATAAATTTAAAGTTAATCAATTCGTTTCAAGAAAAACCTTTCAAAGAAAGGTATGTCTTCAGAGACGCGGTTGGTCCATGAGGCAACAAAGGTGCTGTCGGTCAAGGTCTCCACGTTGAAGACGGCGTTCTTCTCATTGTGGAGCAGCGAACCATAAAGGCCCATCAACCATGAGCTGCTCTCAATCCTGACCACCTGTTCGATGGAGTCATAGACATAGTCGCACGAGAACTCCTTGATCCAAGCCGGACTGTTGTTGAGCTTGAGCAAGCCCTTGCCCGTGTTGTAGAAAAAGAGCTCGTAGTCAATGGTGTCT
>JAFWRA010000302.1 GCA_017508895.1 Bacteroidales bacterium | reverse complement strand
TTACCGTTGCCGGCGTATTGTATTGCCTCATATCCTTGGTTAACCATTTCCTTTTCAAGACGTATGCGCTTGACTTGGGGCTTTACACCCATGCGATGTACGACTACGTGCACTTTCGCGTCGACGACTGTAGCATGTTTAAGGATGCGCCTCAACGTGTTCTCAGCGACCATTTCGACTTGTATCTGGTCCTCTTTTCGCCGTTGATCTATTTGTTTGGGACCTACACTTTGCTTGTCGTCCAAATTGTCGCGGTTTTGTTGGGCGGCTGGGGCGTATACAAACTGATTGGGCTTTATTCCGATGATGACTGGATGCCATTGTTTGCTAGTGCTGCTTTCCTATTTTCGTTTGGTGTCATACAGCCTTTTGGCTTTGACTACCATTCCAATGTGGTGACGGCCATGTTGTTACCCTGGTTACTCTATTTCATCAAGCAGGGAAGGTATGGCATGGCTACTTTGTTTGTTGTTTTGTTTGTCATCGGGAAGGAGAACATGTCGTTGTGGCTGCTTTTCGTCGTGATGGCCTTGATGTGGGATTACCGAAAAGACAAACGGGCGCTTTGGCATTTGTTTGCCTATGCGGTCTTTTCCATAGCTTACTTTCTCATTGTCAATATGATAGTGATGCCGAAATTAGGCGGCAATGGAGGTGGATTCGCCCGTTATGCCCATTTGGGTGATAACTATGTGGACATTGCCAAGAATTTGCTGATGAATCCAGGAGAGACCATCCGATTGCTGTTTGTCAACACGAATGGTTTGCCTCGCTTTGATGGCGTGAAGGCGGAGTTCTATATCTGTGCCTTGACAACAGGATTGGTGCTGACCTTGTTGAAGCCCAACTACTTGATCATGTTGATTCCTTTGATTGGGCAGAAGATGTTTTCCATCGATGGCATGTTTTGGGGCATTTCGGTCCAGTATTCTGTCGAGTTCATGCCGGTGATCGTCATTTCGTCTTTCTTGGTCATCATCAGATTGAAGAAACAGGCATGGCGGTTGGCGTTGGCAGGTGGGTTGCTTTTGTCCGTGGTCCTCACTACGTTGTACACCGTCGGCGTACCCAAAGCCTATGTCTCACCTGAGAGCATATGCGTGTATCAAGGAAGACACTATGAACAAAAGCGTTTCGACGCTCGATATGCCCGCGAGCTTATCCGTCAAATACCGAACGATGCCTCTGTTTGTGCCGCTTCAATGTTTGTGCCGCATCTGGCATTGCGAGAGAAGATAGAGGATTATGACAGCAAACTGGATATTGAGGCAGAATATGTGCTCGTTCCCGAATCGTATCTCAACCATAAAAGGAATGGAAAGTTGATATTTGGTAATCGCGACGATTTTGAGGTGGTGTCTACTGACGGGGTGTTGTTTTTGTTTCGTCGGCTACAGCCTTGAAATCTGATAAGCGATGCGGATTGTCGCATAGCCCCTTGCATGTGTAAACGAAGTAATTCTCAACGGTTTTCCCGCCGCGTTCGATTGGGATGACCCCCACCAGTTCAATCTCCTTGAAAAACCATTGATAGGTCTCTTTAGGATTTTTCAGATAACGGCTGCCAGTGAGGAACCAATAGTCTTCTCCTAGGTGGAACCCATCTCTTTTGTCGTTGATCCACAAATACTTGTGTAAAAACTCTGGCCATCCCAATCCCATCACGCGCATTCCTAAAGGACGTGCCACATAATAGTCGAGATTGGCCAGTGGGAACCATTGGTTGGCCACGATACCGTCTTCCGCTTTCATCAATCCTTCTGCTATTTTCTCTTCGCGGAAATCGGCAAATTTTTCGCCCAGTTGACGCCAACCATACATGTCTAAGGTGAAGTCATCGCGGCCAACTTGTTCTGCCTCGGTGTGTTTGTCCAAGGGGATGAAGCCTGTCTTAATTTCGGCTACGCCAATTATCAAGGTGATTACAAGCACTGACAATGCGGCAATGATGGATTTGGGAACCATGTCGGCATGGGCATGTTTGTCTCTCAGATAGGCGGCTGACAATAAGATGAGTAGGACGTAGGCGGGAGCGTTCCAATGGGGCAGTGTGGGGCGAGTGAAAGAGAAAAACAAGAACACGAAGATGAGCGGCAGGGCGATGCATAGAATCAGCCTTTGTGTCTGTCGGTCAAGTTGTAGCCTCTTTTTGGATGCCGCAATGATGGCGATAATGGCCAATATGAAGTTGACGGGGTTGTTGTAGAAGAACTCTCCAGCGATCTCGGTCCCGAATGTGCTTAGATTAGGTTTTCCGAACAGGCTGACACGCTCCCCATGGAAACGGAAGCTGATGAGGTCGTTTTGTATGTTCCAATATAGAATGGGGATGCAGCAGATGGCGGAAATCAGCAAGGCGAGATAAAGGTAGGGGTTTTTGAGCTGCTTTCGGTTGAACAGCAAGATGTAAAGACCCATTCCGACCCAAAGGAAAACGCCTGAGTATTTGGAGAGCATGGCTAATCCTGCGAAAAGACCGAAAAGAAGCAAAAACTTATGTTGCTGAGTGCTGAGTTTGTCGAAGTATCGAAGCACCGTTTTAGAATCTGTCGGCCCTTCGATGGGCTCAGGGGCCTTGACCTTCAAATACTTGATAGCCATCCATGCGGCTAATAACCAAAACAGCATCAGTGGCGTGTCGGGCATGATGAAGATGCCCGTGATTACGAAGGCATAGATGGAGGCGGTGAAGAGTAGCGCGGCATAAAGCCCCGTCCAAGCGTCTTTAATCTCTTTGCCGATACGGAAAACGATATAGGTGTTGGCCGTCATGAAGACCACCGAAGCCACACGAATAATGAACTCGCTGTCAAGCAATAGGTTAAGGCTGAATATCTGGATGACCCATCCCACCATAGGTGGATGGTCGAAATGGCTCCAATCTGGGTATAGAGCGTACGTCCAATAGTATACCTCGTCGTTGCC
>JAFWRA010000301.1 GCA_017508895.1 Bacteroidales bacterium | reverse complement strand
CTGCTGCGGCAACAAGGACGAAGCCGACGACCTTGCACAAGATGCTTTGGTCAAGGCTTACCTCTCATCGGCGGGCTATCAGGAGAAAGGACGGTTCCGCTCGTGGCTGTTCAAGATTGCGCACAACACTTTCCTCAACCACAAGGCCAGTTGCCGCACAACGGAAAGCATCGACGAGGCTCGAACACTTATCAGCGACACCGTAGCCGATGCTTCCTTCGAGCACCAAGACCTCTATTTGGCCCTGCGCACCCTACCGCCCAAAGAGCGCTCGGCCATCACGCTATTCTATCTCAACGGATACAATATCAAGGAGATAGCTGCGATTACCGAAGCATCGGAAGATGCCGTAAAAAAACAACTCTCACGGGGACGTGACCAACTGAAAGAAAAACTGAAACTATGAACAAAGACAACGCCTTAGAGGAACTTTTCCTCGCCCAGAAACCCCAATTCGATGATAGCGAAGCCTTTATGGCCTCGCTCAACAAACGTTTGGATGCCGTGGAGTACATCAAACAGCACCAAGAGGCCACGATTCGTCACTATAAGATGGCTTTGGTGGTGGCTTTTGTCGTGGGCATTATCAGCGGTGCCGTCACCATCGTCTATATGCTTTCCATGCCAGTTGGGGTGCCGCTTTTCACCTTCCAAGTGCAAACGGGCTGGCTCTCATGGCTTGCCACAAACTCCCGACTGCTGACTACCACGGCGCTCTCTTTATTGGTTACGTTTGGGCTTATCAGCATTGTCAGTAATATTCAGGATATTAGGAGTATGCGTGTTGATGTTGGACACGGGATTTCCTCCTAATTCCGTTAAGATACATCGTCTTCCCATCATTCTTGATTGAGTTTGATGGATTTTGACTAATTTTGCGGGCATGAAATGGCTGCGGCACATATTAGGGTTGGGGCTTCTGCTTGCTGTGATGTTGGTTGGGAAAACAGCTTATGCGCAATCATGCCAGCCGTTTGTCGATTCTTTGAATGCCATGATGACAAGAGACCAAGCCATCAGGATGGCACCGTGGAACGAAGAGAACATACGAAAAATGGACGTCGTTGATTCAACCAATACGGCTCATCTGAAAGCTTTGATTGCACAATATGGCTTCCCAACTTGGAGTCTTGTCGGGTATGCCGCTTCGGGTCAGGCTTGGCTGATTGCCCAGCATTCAGATCCTGTTTTTCTTGGCGAATTTCTAAAATCATATAGAAGGGCCGTAAAAGAGAACGATGCAGAAAAGAGCAACCTCGCATTGATGGAAGACCGCCATAGGATGAACGAAGGGTTACCTCAATTATATGGTTCCCAATTGTTTGGACACGATGCTTTTTTCCCGATAGCCAATATTGACGGCGTAGATGAACGCAGGCAGTCGATGGGATTGGAACCCATCAAGGAATATGCAAAAAAATTCAACCTTGACACGATTGTCGTGGCTGATTTTTTCTTGGATTACCATAGTTATTATTACATAAACCTTAAAAATGCATGTGACGCTTATTGGGAAGGAGATTTCCCGAAAACGATTTTGTCGTTTGGCACACTGCACTATCCGTTTCCAAGAGACCTTAACCTGTTGTGTGATGCCTGTCTTGCAAGCAATGACACATTGAAGGCGGTTGCCACGGCACGGAAAATGGTTTTGTGCGGCTACCGCTTGGAAGAGGACACTCTTTTGGATGGCTTTTTGCGCGATTCAGTAGCAAAGAAATACGAGGCTTTGGTCGAGGAATACCGTTTGCAACTGGACGACAAAACAAATGCGTTGTTTGATTCAACACAAACATTCAATGAACTTAAAGAATTGTTGGATGCCAAACAACATCCCCGCTATAGCATTGATGCATGGAACAATATCATCCCATTCATTATAAAGAAACATGCAGAGCAGGTCAGCGAAAGTGATTATTTGGAGTTCTTTGATTGGCTGTGCAAACAAGTTATTATAGGCAACTACCACTTATTCGACTATGCCGAATTGTACGATGAAGTCTATTGCAGATTGTTCGGGAAATCATACTATGGGCAAAAGACTTTTGGCAAGGAAGTTCCACTTTTCGAGGAAGAAAAGGTAAACGAAAGGCGTGGAAAGATTCAATTGCCATCGATTGAGGTGTGGGAAGGAATTAGAAGCAAGGCTTGTCCTACTGACAACATGAAGTAAGGTGGACTCTCCCTAACCTGCGGGATTGTGGGTGTTTTTGGAAGACTTTCAGGATATATAAATAAGGCAAATCAAATCCGCTTCAGCCAAAGGCCGAGAAAGCGGTCATATACGATGTAGCCTACAGAGGTCTGATAGACCAAGTCCTTATCAACCAACACTTTCAATGCCGACTTGACACTGCTGGCACTGGGCAGTTCAAAGCGTTTGATAAACTCATTGCCCAACGGCTGTTCAACAACATCCGCATGGGCAATGGCTTTAAGCAGACTGAACTGGTTGTCGGTCAAAAACGAGACAAGCATCTGATAATGTGGTGCCAAGGCATTGACATGAAACAGAATAGCCTCGACCGCTTGTCTGTCCGTTTCCACCTTTTTCCCTTGCTCGTACAACCGATTCAAGATGGCTTGCAGATACCAAGTATAGCCATCGAAACGCTGATAGATATTATGGAACACCTCTTGGCTGAACGAGCCTTTCTTTGCCTCAAAGAACTTTCTGGCAAAATCATAGTAGGTTTCCTCTTGAAGTGGCTCCAGATTCATCAGTTGCGTACTCTGATAGAAAGGCCTATTGGAGGCACAAAACATCTCTTCCATCAAATGCTTCTTGCTACCGGAAAAGATAAACTTCACATGGTGGATAAACTGGATATAGGAACGCAACATGGCCTCAGTGCCTTTCTCCGGATATTCCGTAATTTGCTGAAACTCATCGATGGCCAGATACACGGGCTTGTTCAGGTCGTTCAGATGGGTGAAGATGCTCTTGAGCGTATATTCAGCCTGCACGGGAACCACACTGACGGAAACAGTGGGCAATCCAGTCATCAAGTCAGGGGTAATCGTAGGCCGAAGTCCCTTAAAAAAATCCAAAACCTTGTTGCCAAAAGATTTCTCCCTTTCCAATGCGTCTTCGATAACCGCCCTACACAATGTCTCCACAAATTCCTGTAGGTTTTTGGTCGAAAAAATGTCAACATAAATGCAAATAGCCTCCTTGTTTTCCTTCCTAATTTGATAGAAAACATGGTTTATTAGCCCTGTTTTTCCTATTTTTCTTGGAGAAATTAGGGTTAAATTGCGCCCATTATTGAGTGCAGAAATCATATTTTTTGTTTCTTCCTCACGGTCGCAGAAATATTCTGGTCCTTCATATCCTTGATAAACAAACGGATTATCAAGTTGTTTTTGTTTTGCTTTTGCCATAACGATATATATTTTCATTGCGTAAATCTCGTAACGAAACTTTCGTAACGAACTTTTCGCAATGCAAAAATAGATATTTTTGTTTTAATTGCTATACTTTTCGCTGTTTTAGAAACTTTTTTTGTAGTCTGTTGTAATTATTCCGTTTTTCCTGCGACTAAATAAGCAAACGATGAAAGCAAAAATGGAAACGAAAGAATTAGAGAATGGGCGCAGTCGCAAAACGGTTGCGCCTTTTTTGTATTTTTGCGGCACAATTAAAACACGCCATGAATAAAGCCGCCCAAATCGTCAAGAAATACACTAACGTCAGCTTGATGTTGCGTATCTTTATCGGACTGGTCATCGGAGCGGTGTTGGGGTTGTTGGTGCCATCGTGGACGGGCATCGGCATCCTTGGCAGGATGTTCGTCAGTGCCTTGAAAGGCATCGCCCCTGTGTTGGTTGCAGTGTTGGTAACCTCGTCCATTGCCAAGGCGGGCAAAGGACACGGGCGTCGTTTCACCGCCTTGATTGGAGTCTATATTTTGAGCACCTTCATCGCGGCCATCTGTGCGGTGGTAGGCAGTTTCTTGTTCCCCGTGACTTTGCAATTGGTTGAGGTGCCCGAGATGGAAGGTGCAGCGGGCTCGCTGTCGGAGGTGTTCACCAACCTGCTGACGGGTATGCTCACCAACCCCATCATGGCCATCGCCAATGCCAACTACATCGCCATCTTGTTTTGGTCCATTATCATCGGCATTGCCCTCAAGAAATTGGCTAATAGAACCACCATTGCCGTGGTCCACGATTTTGCCACGGTGATTTCAAAAGTAGTGAAATGGATTATCGAGTTCGCCCCGTTCGGCATCCTCGGACTGGTCTTCACGACT
>JAFWRA010000300.1 GCA_017508895.1 Bacteroidales bacterium | reverse complement strand
TGTTCGGCAAATCGACCAACGACAACATCATCCGTGGCGAAAACAAGGAAATGTATCTCAAGATGTATCTCGACGAGGTGACAGGCAAGACTTTTGAGCACCACTACGCATCGCAAGAAGCCTTTGAAGCCGAAGCCCAACACAACATCGAGAAGACCCTTGTGCTCATCGACAGCCTGCGCAACCACGGCACCCAATTCCTTTTCGTGGAAGCGCCTTCCAAGACCTGGGTCTATCCCGAATACATGCCACAAGAATACCAGGACTCCATCATGTCATTCTGCGTTCAGGACTACTACACCCAACTCTTCAAGGAAAACGGCATCCCACATATCGATTTCCTGAGTTATTTCAAGTCGTTGAAAGGACAAACGAAATACCCCTTGTACACTCGTTACGGCACACACTGGGCCGAAAGCACCATCCCCTTTGTGGCCGATTCGATTCTATCAAAAATCGGCAGCCTCATCGGGCAGGAGATGCCGCACATCATTTGTGTGGACGAGAACCTGACCACCAAATACTCGAAGCAAGACGGTGAACTAGAAGCACTGATGAACCTGTTGCTGCCTATTAGGAAACCCGCCATACCTCAACCTATCATGACGGTCAGTGACACTACGCTCTGCAAGCCCAACATTCTCGTGATAGCCGACAGCTATTTCGTCCAATTGCAAGAGTCGTGTTTCGCAGATTGTTTCGACCGCTGCGAATACTGGCAATACAATGATGAAATCATCACCAAGGACATCGAGTTTTTAGGCAAGGTTGCCACCTATCCTGATGCATACAAAGTGATTAATGAAGTTGACATGGTGTTGGTCATCTCCACTTCGGTCTTTGCATACAACTATCTATTCGGATTCTGCGAAACAGTTCCAAAAGCCCGTGAAATGGAGATTCAAAACACCATCCAGCGCATCAAGAGTACCCCAGCGTGGCTTGAAAACGTCAAGCAGCAGGCCATTGAGCGCGGTGTCGACCTCGACGAAATTCTTCGTCTCAACGCCATTTATGCTATGGAAGTAGACAAGAAAAACGAACAACAACTTCAGGATGTCATTAAACGCATTAAAAACACGCCAGAATGGCTTGAAAACGTTAAGCATCAAGCCAAGGAGAAGAATATAAGCCTCAACGAAATGCTTCGCCTCAACGCCACCTATGCCATCGAGACAGACAAGCAAAAGCAACAGAACTAAATGGAAAAGAAACCGAAATATGACCTTGTGCTTTTCATCCTGCTGATGGCGTTGGAATTTTTGCCCATGCTGCAAGGTTGGTTTCACTTTATCCCCACAAAGTCACTCTACGGCGTAACCGAGACGGCGGAAAAACCTGAATTCGAGCTTGATGCCTACCGTTCAGGAGACTATGCCAAGCAAGCTGAAGCCTACACCAGCGAGCACTTCGGTTTCAGGGAGCCCATCATAAGGCTTTACAACCAGTATCTCTGGGATTTTTACCACAAGACCTATGCGAAGGATGTAGTTGGCGGTAAGAAAGGTTGGCTTTACTATCCCCAAAGTGTGAGGAATTATTACGGCCAGGAACTGCTTTGTTGGCACAACTCCACCGACGAGGCAAAGGAAAAATTCGACCGCGAGGTGAAATACCTCAACTGGGCCCGCAGCATATTGAAAGAGAACGGCGTCGACCTGCTTGTCTTCATGGCTCCCGAAAAGGGTTTCCTCTATCCCGAGTTCCTCCCAAGAGACGAAAAAGACACGACCACTTTCAATGCCTGCGACTATTTCGCACAACGCTTCGAAGAGACTGGATTCCCGCACATAGAGATGACACGCTGGTTCCAGCAAATCAAGGATACGGTCGACTACCCACTCATTCCCCAAGCTGGAGCGCATTGGATCTTCCCTTCCGTCTATGCCGTCGATTCGTTGTCGCGCCTCATGGGAGAACTGAAAGGCATCGAATTGCCGAAAATCAAAATCGGTGAAGCCTATCAGATTCGCGATGCCGACCACGACTACGACAACGACCTTGAAGAGCTCCTTAACTTGGCTTTTCCCCTACGGCACCAATACGGCTACTGCCCAAGGCACGAAGTCAGCATCGAGCAAGAGCCGAGCAACATGAAACCTAAAGTACTCTTCATCGGCAATTCCTACTTCTGGTCCATGAACCTGTTTGTTCCCTTCGACGAGATGTTTGAAACCACTGAGTTTTGGTACTACTTTTCCACTGCCTATTCGGGCGACAGTCTGACCGAAACCACCAGCGTTAACCATCTGGACTTCATCGAGAAACTCCTGGATTTCGACTATGTGGTGTGGTTCACGACAGGCAACCAAATGAACAAAGGTACCTCCGACTTTGCCGCAAAAATCATTCTCAATCTTTGCTATAGCAAAAAAGAGCTTGACAAGACTTATAAACACATCTTCGATAGCCTCGGCTTAGCGACAGGCACACCGATTGTCGATAGCAACGACAGGTCGCAACTTTGGAGTACCGCATACAAAATCGTTTTCGACCATCCCGAACGCTATTTTCCTGAATTGAACGCCGACAGCCTCCCAAAGTCACGCAATCCTTGGATAAAGGAGGTGCTCGCCATCAACGAAATCAAGAAAGACTCCGTTTGGATGTGGAACTTGTCGACCTGCCAAACCGTGATCCAAAATGCAACCTTGGATAAGGTTTTACTTATGGAGGCACACAACCTCATAGATGGCAAGCCATTGATGCGCGATATGGCCAACCCCGAGGCTAAACGCGACCGCGTCGAACAGCTCGTTGCCGAGAAGGTGGAAGAAATACGAACAAAGCCTGAGCTAATGAAGCAGATCGAGGAAAAAGCAGCCAAAAACGGTATCTCCGTGGAGAAGCAATCCCTTTATGATGCCCGTTGGATTGTCAACTATCTCATCAAAAAGAACTACTATAATATAGACAATCCTTAGTATCGAACGATACGCTGCGAATGGCCACCCAGCTTCAGTACATACAGGCCAGCTGATAGTTTAGGATGTATGGTGAAAACGTTTGCTCCTTCCACAAGATGGCACGCCTCGGCAAAAACCTTCCTCCCCATAACATCGTAGATGGCAAGTTCCACCGCTCCCGATTGTTCGACATCCAACATGATTTGGACTTCATCAGTGAAAGGATTGGGATGACACGAAACCACAGCCAGATTGTTCTCCTTGACATCAAGGTACGGACTGAGCTCTTCCATGAAATACTGGTCACGAAGGCGCATGAATTCATCGGCCTTCTCCACATCCGCATAACATCTGTTCACACTCCACGGAAAATGGAACCTAATGTATTGGCGCTCAACCTCGCCTTTCACTTGATTCCAATATTCGTCTAATACCGATTTCATAAAATCATAACTAAAAAAAGTGTGTTTGAGTTCTAAATAACGCTTGCAGAACTGGAATCTGAAATCCTTGTTTTCCATGAAACGGCTTAACACCCGACTACTCAGCCCAACATGAAGCGCATGGTCAATAGCCTGATATTCAGGTCTAGAAAAACACCCATCGCCATCGTAAAACATCATCCTAAATGGCCTACCAGGAGCCATTTGGCTGATTTTCACATTGTTGTCAGGCCAATCCAGGTTAGCTGAAAAAGTCTCGAAAAGGACATAATCGATGAAGCCAGGCACATCCATTTTCGAATACGCATAGGCCGAATCATCAGGCTGAGTCAGATCGGCATCACGAATCCAGGTATAAAAAGAGAGCCATTCCGCTGGGTCGCCATAATTGGGCACGCCCCAATACTTGATGATGGTCACACTATCGAGATCGGCATTATAATGGTCTTTGATATAGCGCTCGTCAGGAGACTCTTCCAGCGTATAGATACCCCAATACTCGCCATTGATAAACACCACGACTTCCCTAACCGCCATGGCGTCAAAAGACAGTTTTCCTGCCACCTTTTGCGATATATAGTCCGTACCGCCCATCTGCAGCCAGTTGCTACAACGGAATGGGTGCAAGTTGAGTCGCTTGAACTTGACAATCGGCGAGTCCTCGAAAAAACGGAACAAAAAATGCTTTTTGCCATATTCTGCACGGGCATACAACTTCATGCCTTTCTGTTGGAACCAACGCGAAGCACCACCATGCGTACGCAGGCCACAAATCTGGTTGATACCCGTGTTGTCGGGGTCGTAAAACTCCATGTTGATTTGCCGCTCCCATTCATCGCCTCGCATCTTGTAGTTACCCGTGGCAATCGAATCTGCGGGGTCATAGTTGACACCAGGGACGAAGATGCCCGTCTCGTAGTCAAACAAAGCCAAGGAATCGGCCATGATTGACAATACTGGCAGACCATGAAAGTCGCAGCCCAACGAACGGATGAAATAGGAATTGCTGACCACCTGACTCACGCATCTCTCACTTTGGTCGAACACCGCGGCACGGATGACGATGGCCCGCTTGACATCATTCGGGAGGTAAAATTGTGATGGTATGGTATTGACAATCGTATAGATATCCGACTTAGAGTATTGGTGGGCATCAAGCTGCAAAGGAGCCGTGTAAAGCGGAGACTGAGCTGTCGGGCAATTGCCGTTGATGGTGTAACGGATATGGTTCTGGGGATAGAAATTGTACATTTCCAAGGCAAAAACATCCTCATAGAACCCGCCCGGAGCCGAAAAGACGACCGTGTCGTTTTGTGCATTCGCAAAAAAAGCAGTAAAGAAAATAAATCCTACAAGCCACAAGCTTCTTTTCATACTAACGAATCAAATTTTTCGTGCAAAAATACGCAATAAAATGCCACACAATACGAAGAGAAGGCCTTGTCTATATATCTAAAACATCAAATAATTAAAAATCAATTTTTTGTAAAGCAGCATTTACTGGCGTTTTCTATCATTTTCAGGAAAAAAAGAAAGGCAAAGGCCGCAAAGCCCCTGCCTTTCCACAAATAAATCAACAAAGGCTCTGAAGGTTTTACAGAAAGGGTACTGGTCAACTTATGCTATAGCAAAAAAGAGATCGCATCTGTCCGCATCCACTTCACTGACAGCCTTCGGCACGATTCTCCAACGCTAGCATCAATCAACATACCACTCACCGACAGTAATTACGAGCAACTATTATGGCCCATAGCTGACCGAATGATTTACGACAATCCCGAACATTATTTCCCAAACCTTGGTTCCAACAGCCTTCCCACAGAACGCAACCCGAGAATCAATGAAATCCAAGCCATCAACGAAATCAAATAAGATTCCGTTTGGATATGGAATCTTTCGAATTACCAAACCATCATCCAAAACGCATCATTTGAACAAGTGCTACTGATGGATGCGTACAACCTCATCGAAAACAAACCCTTGATGCGCGACATGGTTGCCCCCTTAAGCCAAGCGCGATCTTGTGGAAAGCCTGGTCAATGACATGTTGCAAGAAATGCGCAACACCCCCCATCACTATACAACAAATCAAAGAGAAAGCCCAAAAGAATGGGATAAGCATTGAAAAGTAATTTCTTTTTGATGCCCACTGAATTGTCAACTATCAAATCAAACACGGTAAGATCCAGTTATTGACGCACTATGCGCTGGGTATAGCCTTCCAATTTCAATACATATATGCCCTTTGGCAGATTCGGACAAATTGTGATACTGTTTTCACCCTCCACAAGATGGCACGACATGGAAAAAACATTCCTACCCAAAACGTCATAAATGCCGATTTCTCCCGTACCTGAATATCCGGCCTCAAAACTGATGTGGATTTCATCGGTGAAGGGGTTGGGGTAACAATGAACAACTATGGTGGGTAGTTCTTTGACCGACAAAAACTCATTCAAATCCTTGATGATGTGTTGCGGTCGCAGCATTAGGAAATAATCGGTCACAGGCATGCTATAGTTCTCCCACGAAGAAAAAGAACTCGGATAATTGAAGCGCTCAATCTGATTTGGCACTTCATGCTCAAGAATCTGATAAATGTAGTCAAAATACGGTTTTGTATTCTGATACAAAAAAGTCGAAAAAGTCAACTCATAAAACCGGAGGGTAAATTGCTCTCGAAACCTCTCGCTCTCCAACATTTTTCTGAAAAACAGGGTAGCACGTGTGCTGGTAGGCCAACCGGCATCCCCGACGTAGGTAGCGTTGGCAAAGACGTCAAAGTCTAGGTCTGCAAGGCAGCCGTCGCAGTCATACAAAATCCAACGCCATTTGTCGTTGCCATTCTGCCACATCCTGATGTTGGTGGCAGGCCAGTCAAGGTTCGCAGCAAAAAATTCAAAGACATAATAATCGATGAAATTGTCGATGTCAATGTGTTCCTCAACATAGGCATATTGTTCCTCATCGGCGAGATTGGCCTGCCCCATCCAAGCGTATAAGGCGTTGAAATTGTCAGGGCTGCCGCATTCGACTTCATTCCATTCCTTGATGATGGTAATACTGTCCTCATTGACACCGAGATGGTCCTTCAGATAATGCTCATCGGGCTTCTCTTCCACATAGTAGATGCCCCAGTACTCCCCGTTGATGAACAACACACAGGGACGAGACGAGAGAGTCTCCACATTCAGTGACTGGGCGATGCGGTTGCAGAGGTAGTCCTGGCAGCCTGCCCCGTTCCAAGTACTAGAATAGGGTCGAAGAGTTAGTCGTTTGAACTTTTCAATCGGGGTAGTATCGAAGAATTTATATTTTATGCGTTTCTTTCCATATTCTTCGCGGGCATAAAGAGTAAAACTTTTCTGATTCCTCCACCTAGATTGTCTGCCATGCGTGCGCAAGCCAACCTGCTGGTTGATGCCTGCATTATTTTCAAACTCATAAAACTCAATGTTGCTCAGTCGCTCCCATTCGCGGCCTTTCATAAAATAATTGCCAGTTGCATAGGGATCTAATGGATCGTAATGAATTCCTGGAATAAAAATGCCCCGCTCATAATCAAACAAGTCGAGCGAGTCAGCACAGAGCGAGAAAGCTGGCAAACCATGTGTATCGCAACCCAAAGACTTGATAAAATAACTGTTCGTGACCACGTTGCTCACACAACTATCATTTTCATCGAAAACAGCCGCCCGAATCACAATGCAGTGCTGCACCGAATCAGGCAGGAAAAAATCTGGTTCAGGACAATTCGGAATGGTATAAATATCTGATTTCGAATACTTTCTATTATCTAACTGCAGCGGTTCTTCATACAACGGAGACTGAACCGTAGGTCGGTTTCCATTGGTGGTGTAGCGGATATGGTTCTGGGGATAGAAATTGTACATTTCCAAGGCAAAAGCATCCTCATAGAACCCGCCCGGAGCCGAAAAGACGACCGTGTCGTTTTGGGCTTTTGCTGCTACGACGGCAAAAAACACAAACAATATAATACAAAAACGCTTCGCCATATTTGCATCAATATTTGCCGCAAAAGTAAACAAAAAAACGGCCAATGTGTTAAATTGACCGTTTTTTGCGGTAGAGATGCAACATTTTGCGTCTCTACAATCAGATTTTCTCTTCTTCAACGCGCAAAGGCTTGGGTTCGCCCTTGCGAATGTCAAGCTCGTCGATGAGGTTGGTGGCACCGGCGTATTTGTCGATGACGAAGAGCACGTAACGGATGTCGACGTTGATGGTGCGTTGCAGTTTGGGCTCAAAGTTGACGTCGCCGCTCATGGCTTCCCAGTTGCCGTCGAAGGCGAGGCCGATGAGTTCGCCCTTGCCGTTCATGATGGGGCTACCGGAGTTACCACCAGTGATGTCGTTGGTCGACAAGAAGCAAACCACCAGTTCACCGTTTTCGTCGGCGTAGGCACCAAAGTCTTTCTTCTCAATAAGCTCGATGAGGCGCTTGGGAGCGTCAAACTCATAGTCACCAGGAACGTACTTCTCGAGGATACCGTTGGCGGTGCAGATGTAGTCGTAATGCACAGCGTCGGCAGGCATGTAATCCTGAACGGAACCGTAGCTCATACGCATTGTCGAGTTGGCATCAGGATAGAGGCTCTTCTCGGGCTGTGTGGCAGCGTAGTACTCACGCAGACCCTTCACGAAGACATGGTCATTCTCGCTCACAGCCTGCATCGCTGAACGATACTCACCCACATGGTTCATAATGACTTCCATCATCGAGGTATTCATGATGAAGGCATAATCCTTACCGATCTTCTTGGGATTGGGTTTGGCCAAGAAGGCCTTGATGCTCTCAGGAGTGGCGAAGATGGACTTGGTGTAGACCTCCTCGGTGAAAGCGTCGATGTCACCCTTGAACTTCTTGTCGATGATGTTGTAGATTTCAGGCAGTTCGTCAGCCTTGAAAGCGTTCTTGTAGGTCTTCAACAATTCGGCAAACGTCTTCTTCTCCACTTGCGGGTCAGTCTCGGCGAAGAGTTCGTCAACATTCATACCTTGGAGCAGCATAAGAGCCATTTCCTGGGCTTCCTTGTCCTTATTTTGGTAGGCCTCGTAGTAGGAAGCAAACTGGCCAGCAATGCCAGCGGCACCAACGTTCGATACAAAGTTGGGATAGTAGATGTACTTGGCCACGTCGCCCATGTTCTTATAAG
Organism: Bacteroidales bacterium; assembly: GCA_017508895.1. Next base: position 1,121 of record JAFWRA010000300.1, on the reverse strand, counting down.
CAGCCTTCAGGTTCGGGAGAGCGTTTTTATATTCGACCTTGTTGTTCTTGTTGACCCAGTTGGTGAAGTCCTTCTCCAAAGCAACCTTGCTTTCGCTCACTTTGTTCTTACGGAGCATCTTGCACTGGCCGATGAAGTTCTTCCAAGTGTTGGCCAAGCCAGCGTGGTTGTCGGCATACATCAGGTTGATGTGCTCATCAGCTTGCATGAACTCATCCATCACTTCGAGTTGCTTGCCAAAGATGTCGATGATGATGGGATAGAAAGTGTCCACATTGTAGTCGATACCGTAGCTCGACATGTAACGCTCGGTGCTGCCAGGGAAGCCCCAAATCATGGTGAAGTCATCCTTCTGCACGCCGTCGAGGCTGATGGGAAGGTGATGCTTGGGGGTCAACGGCACGTTGTCCTTGCTGTAAGCGGCAGGATTACCGTTCTTGTCGGCATAGACGCGGAAGATTGAGAAGTCGCCAGTGTGACGGGGCCACATCCAGTTGTCGGTGTCGCCACCGAACTTACCAATCGAAGAGTTGGCCACGCCAACGAGACGCACATCGGGGAACACTTGATAGACAAACATGTAATACTCGTTGCCCTCAAAGAAGCCCTTGATGACGGGGTTGTACTTGCCATCTTCCGAAGCAGCAGTTTCCAATTCCTTGATTTTCTTGCGGATGGCAGCCTGTTGATCTTGATAGTCCATGTCGTCGGTTACCACATCGAGGATGTCCTTGGTCACATCTTCCATGCGGATGAGGAAGCTGGCGGTCATTTCGGGAGCGGGCAGTTCCTCGCCGTAGTTCTTGGCCCAGAAGCCGTCGCGGAGGTAGTCGTGTTGGTCGGAGCTGAGCTTTTGGATGGCACCGTAGCCACAGTGGTGGTTGGTGAAAAGCAAGCCATGTTCGCTCACAATCTCACCCGTGCAGAAGAAGCCGCGTGGCATGGCATCGCTGCCGAGGCCAACGATAGCGTCTTTCAGACTGCTGTGGTTGATGCTGTAAAGCTCTTCAGGGGTCAGTTGCAGCCCCATCTTCTGCATGTCAACATAGTTCAGGCGCTCGACGAACATCGGGAGCCACATGCCTTCATCGGCATACACGCGACCCACCGAAACCATGATG
>JAFWRA010000299.1 GCA_017508895.1 Bacteroidales bacterium | reverse complement strand
TTCACCGGCGATCTTGTACATATTGGGAATCATCAGCAAGAGGCCTTGCGAGGCGGTGTAGGTGGTGGTGAGGGCGCCAGCCTGCAGCGAGCCGTGGACGGCACCGGCTGCACCGGCTTCGGATTGCATCTCAACCACTTTGACGGTCTCGCCAAAGATGTTCTTCTGACCTTTAGCAGCCCATTCATCAATATACTCGGCCATCGGCGATGACGGAGTGATAGGATAAATGGCGGCCACTTCACTGAACATGTAGGCAACGTGGGCCGCAGCCTGGTTACCATCGCATGTCAAAAACTTTTTTTCTGCCATAATTGTTTGAATGTTTAATGGATTAGTTTTAATTTGTTTGACTTAAATTATTGTTTATTATGTATTTTGTTCTTTCATCAGTTTTCTATTCAATATTTCATTCTGCACGATTAAAAACGGACTTCCCTCTCGAAACTCAAGCCAACCCCATTATTTGACAACGCAAATGACAGCATCATATTTTGTTCCAATGCAGATGCACGAGGAAACTTTTCCGACACGATGATATGGCAAATCACATTCACCGTATTAATAAAATCTATTGCCACTTTATTATCTTTGAGTTTATCAGAGAACTGGTTTAACGCTGCCGATAATTGGCTTGCTGCTTTTGTGTATGTCCCTTCTACAGCTTCGGATGTGTTGCCCTGTGCTTGGTCTTTAAACTCCAGGAAAGCGAATTTGTTTTCATCAAATGCAGCTCCGTCTGCCATTCCGCCCTGTCGCTGCTTTATGAGTTTCTTGTCAAGAGGCAAAACCACGATTTCGTTTCGATTCGGATTAATACAAAGACAACACCGTGAAGCATCTTCTGTAGCAGTCGAAATATGGGTACATTCCTCATCATCCACAACCATTATTTGGTCATTGCTCGATATTTCGATGCAATCAAGAACTCCTGGATTGTACCCCTTGAAGGCACTGACCAGTTTAAGCCTCTTCACAGCGTTTGGTATGTATCCAAATGTTGTCATTTCTTGAGTGTTTTCAGGTAAAGCTGATACAACTTGTTGAAATCAGAACCAATGGCATCCGATACCACATCAAGATAATTGACGGAGACTATTCCCGTTTTGTCGTCTTTAATAGACTCACAATAGTTCTCGCCACCAAGTGAAAACACAGACACTTCAGCACTATCTACACGGAATTGTGGCGGGACAATGCTATCAACTTCCTCTTTGTAATCATTTACTTTTGATAATTTTGAGGCCAGCATACTTACGTTCAGCGCAGAAAGCAAATACGGACTGTGCGTATTAATAATAATAGTACAATCCTTTTTGTGCTGTGACAGTCGGATAATCCTATTCAAAACCTCTCGTTGGTTCGTCGGAAACAGGTTTTGCTCGGGTTCTTCTATTACAAAAGATTCAAAACCACTATCTTCCCTTGCATAATCAAGAACCATCAACAAAGGTAATGCAGATTGAATCCCCGATGAACAGGCCTCCAATGGAAGATGTTTCTCGGAATTCTCCAAAAGGGATATACACTCATTGCCAAGATCCCTGTTATATTTTACTCCCAAAAACGAGGCATCATAAGTCGCGTAGTAATTTCTTGCTCTTTCAAAAAAAGAAATAAATTCAATCAGGGTGTTGGGCAGTGGCACTTTCGACACAAGAATGTTTGCCAAAGATGAAGCAACAGCCCCTGTAAGGTTTCGTTCGGCAGGAATATAACAGGCAAGTCGCATATATGCCCTCAAATAGTTGCGGTTTTTTGCCAACAGTCTGTCTCTCTGAATATTATCTGTATCCGCTCCAAGTTTTTCCAGTTCCTTCTTCGCTGCATTACCAATTAATACCTGGCAGTATTTGCATGTATCTTCCGGCTTCACGTCTTTGACAGAAACAGAAAATACACCTTTATCAAATGTGATATGAACTTCATCCCTCCAATGATAATTGATGATTGTATCCGATTGGAAACAACTCTCAATACCGATTTTCCGAAACGACTCCAATGGATTATCATTTTCGCATACTTTGATCCACCAATACACATCGGAAAGCACCGTCAACAGTTTTGCAATGGTGCTTTTCCCCGACCCTTGGGGACCGATGAATATCATTAGTTTTGATAATTCAACGTCAACATCCTTTACTGGACCGAAGTTATGTATTTTAATCCTATCCATTTACCAATTATTCATTTCTATTCTATTCTACATCTATTTCAACTTATCATCTGAATGGAATTGAACATCAAAATCTGAGATTTTCAAATTTCAACTATTTCAGTGAACACTTTGGGAGCAGAGCGGCTCTTTTGTGACACTTTTGTAGTCGAAAATTTCGACAACTTACTTTTTATCAGCACTTTGTGTGAAGAATCCCATCTTCGCATCTGTTCTATTTATTCTAACAAATAAGGCCGCAAAATTAGGCATTCCCCGACAAAAAAACAACCTTATTATAAAAAAGATTTTTTTACCAAAAAACACAAATTTTTAAGCTCTATTGAAATATTTTGTATTTTTGCGCGCTCAAAATGAGACAAAAACATCAAATCAATAATCTAAACTTATTAAAAATGAAGAAATTAGTTCTTACTCTCGGACTGGCCAGCCTCTTCATGGTGGCCTGCAACAACACCCCTAAGCAACCCGAACAAGCCGCTGAGCCCGTTCAGGAGGAAAAGACAGAAGTCGTCGAAGAAAAGCACGATTGCCCCATGCACGCTCTGAAGGAAGAGTATGCCAAGTGGGACGAGATGACCGACGAGGCCAAGGCCGAGCTCAACAAGAAGGCTTGCGCCATGTTTGCCGAAATGGACGCCAAGATGGAAGAAATGAAAGCCGCTGGTGAAGGCTGCGCCAAAGAGATGGCTGAAATGACCGAAGAACAAAAGGCTGAATGCGAAAAGAAGTGCGCCGAGATGAAGGCCGCTTGGGAAAACTTCGCCGAGAAGACCGTTGACGAGCAGAAGGACCTCATCATGCAGCGCCTCGGTGGCTGCGAAGGTGAAAAGGGCTGCTGCAAAGGCGAAGGCGAAGGCCATCAGTGCCAACACGATGCCCAATAAGCATTCACTTAAAACCACAACAGAAAAGAGGGCTGAACAGTCCTCTTTTTTTGTGCCTCGAAAAACCCTTTGAAGCGGTTTATTTCCTATCTTTGCAGGCATGAAACGTTTGGGGTTGATAGGAGGACTGATGGTGTTGCTTCTGGGGGCATGCACCTCACACAGCGAGACGCGCCATGGCACGTCTCTGCCCCATGTATCGTCGCCCGAACTGGCCGCCATCGACAGCCTGATGTGGCGGCAGCCTGATAGTGCCTTGGCGGTGCTGCAGCAGTTTGCAGCCAGCCCCAAGGCCGACAGCCTCGATGAGTTGAATGGGCATTACTGCCAGTTACTGGTTTCGGAGCTGCTCTACAAAAACGACTACGGCCAAAGCAACCGCCCGGCTTTGCAGCAGGCCGTCGCCTATTTCGACAGCCTTATACTCACCCTAAAAGACACACCCACGCTTAAACGCCTCATAGCGGGCACAGACCCGCTATCCCTGACACGAAACGACAACATCCATTTCCTCACAGCCCGCGCCCATTATATTAATGGTGTGGGATACTACGAGCGCGACAGCGTTGTGGATGCCTGCAAGGAATACCTGAAGGCATTGGAAGTGATGGAAAGCCATTTCGAGGAAAAGGAACTTGTGGGAAACAAAGCGATATTTATGGCTTTAACCTGTACAAGATTGACCGACTTATATGCCGATGATTTCCTTCAGGAACAAGCCCTAGATTTCGGCAAGCTTTCCTTGAAATATTACCAAAAATACGATGCCCAGCCTTCACATATTGCTTGGGTGTTGAACGAGTTAGGGTTTATTTATGATATAATGGGGCAACTGGATAGTTCCGACTATTATTATAGTTGTGCCGTGGATATCCTACCAGATACCATTAACCCAACTTATAGGGATATTACTACCAGGCAGGCTCTTCTGTCCTATAAGAAAGACCACCAACCCGAAAAGAGTCTGGCCTTGTTGTATCGATTGGCGCAACTTGCAGAAAGCAACCACGAGCTTTTGGCCCGATACCTTGTGATAGGAGACATTTATTATTATGAGGGGCATTATGATTCAGCTTGGGTCTACCTGAAACAGGTGTACGACAATACAAGCGCCCCCGACAGCAAGATGCTGGCTACCGAAAGGCTACAGGAGATTTCCATAAAGAACGGGGATACACTTAAAGCGAGAGAATATGCCCTTGCCCGCTCGCAATACGTCACCGCGAAAGACGAAGACGGCAAGCTGCATTCCACCTTGACGGGGCTTTGCCAGCAATATGAGCAAATCAAGCAGGAAACCCAACACAGGTTGAAGGTTCAGAAAGCCACAAGGCGATGGGGCATTGTTTTGGGAATCGTGTTGGCCTTGGCTGTTGTGGTGTCTGTTTTCCTCACCCTGAGCAGAAAGCGCAACCAACGGCTGAAAACCGAGAAAGAGGACGTGGGCAGGTTGTTGGAAACCGAGCGCCACGCCCATAAGATGCAGCAATCCTCGCTTTCCAACCGCCTGAAGCGGAGCAACGAGGAGCTGCGCGAGCTGAAAGACCAAATCAGACAGCAAACGGACAGCATGAACCCGAAGCAGGAAGAACAAGCCCTATCGTTCAACGACGAGCCCATCTGCCGACTCATCATGGAGCGGGTGAACGAAGGACAGTTCAAATCGAAGATGGACTACACGTCCTATAAGGACTATGCCTTGGGCAAAGACGACCTCGTGGCCTTGCGTGAAGCCGCTGACCGCCACTTCAACCAGTTCACCATCCGCTTGGCCAAAGCCTATCCCGCCCTCACCCAAGGTGACCTCGACTATTGCTGCCTCTATCTGCTTGGCCTTTCCGATGCCGACGTTTCGGCCTTGATGCAGCGTGCCTACAACACCGTCAACGAGCGCAACAGCAAGCTGAGGAGGGTTTTTGGCAGCGAAAATGCCATCTCCATTACCTTGCAGGCCATCGCCAACGAGTCTGTATCCATTTGATTGGCAAGACGTTAATCAAAAACCCGAACTTTTCCGAACCATCTTTTTCTTGACAAAGTATTAGGGGCACACTACTTTTGCATCGTCTTTGATTCGTAAAACGATGAAAAAACATCGAATATCAGCATTTACAATGCGAAACACTTGCGCGGTAACATTATAATACAATATTATTGCCGACAAAACCAGCTTGTGATGGGAAACCGAGCTACATATTACGGGGATTGCAAATCCCCATACTCGGCGCCAGCGGATTGCAAATCCGCTGGGACGGAGGAACCTGTTTCTTTCGTTTGGAACACCCTTAAACCAAAGAGCATTTCCTAATAATAACAGAAAATCAGTTCTTGAACCACATTAATTGTATTTTTACCCATAATAGTAATCAATAAAACTGCATCCGTCATGAAAAAACTGCTTCTCATCATCACCATTGCACTTGCTGCATTCCATGTCCAAGCCAGTGATATGGACTACTCCCGCGACTCGCTCTTCATGTGCATCACCGGACCCGATGGAGACACGAGCGTTGCCTTCAACTTCCCCACCTTCTTGGAGATGCGAGACAACACGCTGCTGACACGCCTCTTCCTGAAATCACAAGACGGCAGCCAATACATCGGCGACTGGTTCTACAGGCTCTCCCCCCAGGACAACACCGTCATCGATTCCGTCTTCGTGGCCAAGGACGAAGCCTTCGACGGAACCTCTTCGCGCTCCTCGGCGCAGGATGACGGCAAAGGCCACAATTATGACGACGGCTCACGCGTCCTGCTGGCACAGAATCCCAATGGCGACGACTACATCTACGCCTACCTTGTCTATAACTACAAAACATCGGAGACAAGCCTCCGCATCCGCCATTTCGACGACAACCTGGACTTCGAGGACCTGGGCAACGCCGTCATCGTCCCTCTGGAAAACGCCATTGTCGACAGGCTCTGCACCATCATGCTGGAAGGCGACAACATCGTGCTCATGTACCTGATGGGGGGAGGATGGGACACGCCCGTAGTTGCACGCATCGGCCTCGACGGCTCGCTGAGGGATAGGGTGAGCTTTTCACACCTGTTTCACATCAACTTTCCCAGGTTCCATGCCTTGGCCGTCTTCAACGATTCCCCAAGGGAATATGCCCTCATTGACATGAACGCCTCGGGAGGCGGCTACAATTATCATGTGATTGACTCCCTGTTTGCCCAGCAGGAAACCATAGTGATGGAGGAATCCTACGGGGATGTCTATCCGCCTTATCCAAGCGTGTCCTACACGGAAAACTACATCCAGCTTGACATCCTTCCGCTCGACGACGGGTCTTTCCTTGAAGCCAGACAATACGAGCGGCACAACGTAATTAGGAACGGAGCCTGCATCATGAAGTACGACAAGACGACCCATGCCTGCCTCGCGAACGCCCAGTTCGAGTCAACTCCCATCTATACACACGTCCAGTACTACGGCTTTCCCATAGGCCTGGAGCAATCGGCCGACGGCAACCTCTATTTCGCCTACCGCACCAATGCGAATTATTCGACCAACGTGGGATGGATTGGCATTGCGAAGCTGGACACCGACCTGAACATCATCTGGCAGCGGTATTGCCTGGGGACATACTCTGCAACCGGAGGATACCACCATATCCATTGCCGGACGGGCGTGACCAAAGACGGTTTCGTCGTCGGAGGGAGATCCAACAAGGAAGAGCCACCTCACGATTTCTTCTGTTATTTCATCCATGACGACGGCGTCGTGGGCACTCCCGAAGCGGAAGCCTTCATCCGTCCCTACTTCTTCTACCCCAACCCCGCCCAAGACCAAATCCACCTGCAATACTCGCCCGACGTGAAGCCCGCGCAAGTCGAGCTCTACGACCTGCAAGGACGCTTGGTGCGCACGCAAAGCCAAGGATTGGAAAGCATCAACCTGCAAGGCCTTGCGCCAGGGCAATACCTGATGCAGGTCACCTTGGAGGATGGGAAGTCTTATTCGGACAAGGTGATGAAAGAGTAGGCATTTGCGTGGAAAAAAACCAAATGACTTGCAAATCTACATCCCCAACACGGGCGACTACATCGTCACCTTCACCCTTCCCAACGGGGATGAGTACTATGGTGAGTTTACGGTGACGAATTAAGTCAAAATCATCAATTTAATTAATTGACAACAAATTTAAATTTCATGAAGAAACAACTGTTATCAATCCTGGTATCCTTGCTGCTGGCTGGAACTTCCTTCAGCCAGCAGGAGGGATTTTTCAACGTCTATGAGGACCAGGACAAGTCTTGGCTTGTTGCAGCCGCCATCGAAGCCCATGATGGAGGGTTTATCTTTTCGCAATACGATGAACACCACGACAGCAAAGGCGAGCTCGTGAAGCTCTCAAGGGAAGGGAACCTGGTCAAACGGGTTGTGGTAGACCTCTTCCCGTCGTCTTCTTACAATTATTCGTTTGTAAAGAGCATCTACAACGACCCCCAGAATCCGGATCTGTATTTGGCGTTCGGCCAGAACATGGATGTACCCAACAAGTTCACCAGGCCGTTTGTTATACGTTTCGACGATGAGCTCGACATCACCTATGCAAAAGAGGTGGAGTTGCCCGAGCAATACAGGGCGTTGGAGTCCGCTTCCTGCCAAATGACACGCGACGGCAAGTTCCTCGTCGTTTACGACATTAGGTTTGAGCAAAGGCGCCTTTATATGCTCATTTCGCCCGACGGCGAGGTGGAAAAGCTTTCAGAGTGCCATCAAGATGTGGGCTTGGTTCTGGGCAATCTGTTTGAGCATCCCCAAGGAGGGCGATACGGTCACTACAGGGAATCTTTCTTTCAGCCGCCCAGCCCCTTGGTAAGAACCAGGCTTTTTACGTTGGACGAGAACTTCGATACCATATCTTACAAAGAGTTCACCAACATTGTTGTTGACACGTTGGACTATGTTGACCCCACGAACTATACTGTCCAAACCTTTGCGATATCCAACCATTGCCCCTCGCTAAAACTATTGGACGACACCACCTTGCTCATTTACGAATGTAACCGAGAAAACAAATCCTCTACAAATGGCTCAAGCCAACACGAGTATTCAACCGTATTGTTCAAGACCGACCTGGAAGGCAACATGCTGGATTACCACATTATTGGCAGTTGGAACGACCATTACGATTTGCCTGCCGTACTCAATTCGTTCGATTTCGCCAAGAACACCCTTTCTCCCGAGAAGCTGTTATACACTTGCAACATGGAGCTGTCCGATGAGAATCACTATTATTATTACAACGAGCCTAACCCTATTGTCGTGACCAAGATGGACGAAAGCTTCGATGTGGTCTGGCAGAGGTATTACTCCATCCCGTCATATCCTTTACGGGCACACTATATACTGGCCACCAGTGATGGCGGTTGTCTTGTGTTGGGCAGTGGCCACAAAAACGACCATTACGATGCGTTCGCCCTCAAAGTCGACTCCGAAGGCTCGGTTGGCATGGACGATGTTTCAGCATGTCCCTACCTCTTCTACCCCAACCCCACCCAAGACCAAATCCACCTGCAGTACTCGCCCGACGTGAAGCCCGACAAAGTCGAGCTCTACGACATGCAAGGGCGTTTGGTGCGCACGCAAAGCCAAGGATTGGAAAGCATCAACCTGCAAAGCCTTGCGCCAGGGCAATACCTGATGAAGGTCACTTTGGAGGACGGGAAGACTTATTCTGACAAGGTGGTGAAAGAGTAGGCATTTGCGTGAAAAAAAACCGAATGACTTGCAGATCTATAATCCCTAACACGGGAGATCACACCGTCACCTTCACCCTTCCCAACGGGGATGAGTACTATGGTGAGTTTACGGTGACGAATTAAGTCAAAATCATCAATTAAATCAACTAACAACATTTATTAAAATTTAAGCATTATGAAAAAGACAAAATTATTCATCGCAACATTACTAGTGGTTGCAACCGTTTCGGTTGCAGTGGTTTCCTGCAAAAAAGAAACTGCAAACGCCTTGACGGATAACAAAATTGAATCAGTGCAAACCTTCAATCCACGAGAAATTAAAGACATGAATGCCTACCTGAAGGACTTTAAGCAGAAAATGAATTCCACCGCCAAAGGCGAAGACGAGTCTCTTTCAATTGAAGATGCGGCTTGGCACCTCTCTAGTGTAGCCAACTATGACTTCGGCAATATTAATGTCGAGTTTGACGATATCCGTTTCGATACGCTGTACGCTCATGTTGATGTTACCAACGGTACAGTCCTCTTAAGTGACCTTGGAATAGCTTATGAAAACATTAGTAACGAAATTGAGAGTCACTTCCAAAAAATCAACCTGGATGAGAAACACATACGTTTCATAGATGCCTATATCTCCGAGGACGGGTATGCCTGCATTCCTTTGATAATCTCATTCAAGAATGCTTCAAAAGGTTGGGATGACTATCATTGGTATTATGAGCCACATATTGTCGATCCTTTTCATGACGATATTGCTATAGATTCCTGCAACGCCCATTTCAGCGATGACATGGTTTATATGTGGGATGGCTTGGGAATGTCGGAACTTGTAAGGCTTCTCAATGTTTATGAGCATCATAATTATTTATGGTATGGCAATTCACATATATACTATTTTAAGTCAAGGGAACACACGTTTGAATACATGGACTACATAGACCCTTACGGCTCGCCAAGCAACCATAATTCCCGACTTTTTGGTGTCATGGGAGATTGGGATTACGAGATTCCTAAAATGGACATGTGCTACTACCTTGACTCCTATTTGGGATTGGGCTATGATTATTTGATTACCAATCCATCAAACCAATATGATAACGAATGTATAGGTGCTTGGTTTATTGAAAGTGATGACCAAGTAATTCGTCCCGATTATTCTCCTACATATTACCACAAGCTAAAAGTGATTTATTGCTGTACAAGTATCCATGGTTCAGGTTATGATTGAAGTTTTAAGAGGGTGCGTCAAAAGTTCTTTTTGAAGAAAATATATATTTGATAATCAATTAGATGCAGATTATAAATAGCAATTTCTTAGTTTTGACGAACCCTCTCTTGTTCATGAAAATTATTATTTTTGCGAAAAATATATTTATATGAAAAAAATACTTTTATCCATGGCTTTTGCCCTTGTGGCCATTCTTGCCCATGCTCAGGAAGTCCAGATGGATTTCATCCCGTTCCATTACTCAGGCTACGATATTCCTCAGTTTGAAAACAAGCTTTTGCAGCAACGCAACGGTGACCTTGTTGCCAATGTATTGATGATGAGTCCCAGTGGAGACAACAACATTCCCCCAATTATTGCAGGTCTTTGTTTTTATAAGGTGTCTCCCACCTCTTTGCAAATCACCGATTCTTTGTTTGTGGCCGACACCACTCCTCCGGCATGGTACCTGTTCGCTCAAGACCCACGTGGTGAGGGCAACCTTCGTGTCAACATCGAACCAGACGGCAACGGTGGCACCGCATTGCGAATCTCGCACTTCTCTGACGATGATCTCAACACCAACCCTGACGATGACGTGGTGGCTCACCTTTGCGACACAATCGCCTTCGATTATATCGATAGCTATATGATTGACAGCCAAGGTGATTTGATTTTGAAATATTATACCGAAAGAGCCAATGGAGGGGATGTTTGCCACATAGCTCGTTGCGGTGTCGATGGAACGCTGAAGCATGAGGCCGTGCTGCCCGAAAGCCATAATTACATCCGTACGATGAATGAGTTTAAGTCGACACCGAAACAATATTACCAATGGAAAGAAAGCTCTGGAGGAAATCTTTTCATCTATGTTATAGATTCCACTTTCCAAGTGAAAAACTATCATGTAATCAACAAATTGCTGCAGGATACCATATATGAAATTAATGATACAATCAGCATCCAAGTGGTGAAAGAGTTTCAGTTTGGCTCCGCCAATACCACGTTTGTCGTTCCCGATGGTGAAGATGTGTATATGGCCGCACCTGTTATTCGTGATTCGGCCTGGTATTATGACTTCCGTGAATGCGGCGCCTCAGTGGCATGCTATGAAATGCGCACCATGCAGAGGAAAGCCTTGGTACATTTCAACGACCAACCCGGCCCCACAACCAATGTGCGCATCATGTGTTTCCAGATATCTTCTGATGGCAACGTTTATCTTGTCTACAGGGAACCTGACGTGGAGTCTAACCCCACCATGACCGCTGTGAAGATGGATCGTAACCTGAATGTTATTTGGAAACGTTACTGCTATGAGCCCCATTCACTTAAGGTGGATCCTCAATGGAGTTGCTATTCTGATTTGCTAAAAGACGAGAACGGGAATGAGAAAGGGGTATACGTTGCAGGATATAGTCACAACCAACTGGAACCCCATAGCGGCATTTTCTTTTTCTTCCTAACCGATGAAGGTTTGGATCAGGTAGAAGAAGGAGAAATAGAAATCCGCCCCTACCTCTTCTATCCCAACCCCGCCCAAGACCGGCTCCACCTGCAATACTCTCCCGACGTGAAGCCCGCCCAAGTCGAGTTTTACGACCTGCAAGGCCGCTTGGTGCGCACGCAAAGCCAAGGATTGGAAAGCATCAACCTGCAAGGCCTCGCGCCAGGGCAATACCTGATGAAGGTCACATTGGAGGATGGAAAGACTTATACGGACAAGGTGGTGAAGGAATAAACACCAACATCCTTTCCCCACCAACCCCATATCTCCCCGCTGTAAGATATACCCTATCCTGCGGGGAGATATGGGGTTTGCGGTAGGTTGGGGCGTTTTGCCGCGCGCAATCCTTTTTTGCAAAAACCTCAGCGCTAGATATAATGTAACTTACTGGATTTAGTTGTCAGTTTCTTTGCCCGTACCGTTGTTTGCAAACGTTGGTTATTACTCCACCACCAATTTCCGCGTCACCACACTGCCTCCCAGCATCTGCACCGTATAAACCCCAGCCGGCCAACGGCTCACGTCGATGGTGCGCTGGCCTTCCACGGTGAAGGTGGCCACGATTTGCCCCTGCATGTTGAGCACCATCACACTGACGGCTCCCATTTCATAATCGGTGCGAAGAGTGAACTGACCCTTGGCAGGATTGGGATAAAGCTCCGCATGGAAAGCCGTTTCGGGCATCTCGGGATGCACACTGGTAAGGATGTCCTCGTCGTTACTATAGGTAATCACCTTGCCTGCCACGCGCAACACCGGGTTGTCGGGTGCGGCACATTCATCGCAGGTCACATGGTCGACGCAATCGGGATGGTTGGGATGGCAGAGGTCGAGGTAGGTCGGGTCGAACTGATAGAAGAGCTCGGCTTGTCCGGAAGCGAGATATTCCGAAAGGTCGAAGTCCCACACGAGGCCGATGCTGCCTGGGCACCATCCGCTGCGGTCGTAAATCCAAGTGCCGTTTTGGGGTTGGCAGCCTGCCGGATTGGGGTTGCAGGTGCGCCACAGATGCTGGTCGTACTTGTTCTGGCCGTTCACGAGGATGTGGTGCGTAGCCTCGTAAAACTCAGCGGCGTTGCCCGTGTTGTAGCAGTTGTTGGTGCCGCTGCTCCAGTTGTGGCCAGTCGTCGTGATTTTCAATTTGGCGGATTGTGCCTTGTCGCTAAACCCATAGTTCACCACGGGCACGGGCTGCTGGTTGGCGTAATCGCCGAAAGCATAGATGCCGAACCAAATCTCATCCACATCGGCATAGAGATAGGCGGGCGTGCCTTTGGTGAAACTGAAAATCAGCGTGGGATTGTAGCCACTGCCACCCCAACTCTCCATGTAGTATTCAAACTCGACCAAACCTTGCAACAAGGAGGTGTAGTCGCTCACATCCAAATCATCCTCGCACTGCACGCCGAAGGGGGTGGTGTAGCGGAACAATTCCACCCACTCGCCACGATAGTTGCGCACCTTCACGCCGCCAACGCGGTCGTAGGGATCGCAGTTGTTGTTCACACAGGTGTGGTCGTAGTGGGCCAAAATCTCACTGAAAGCACCCACATGCGTAGGCATGACATAATCGCCTTTCGCGCTATGGTGGCTGGGATCACAAACCAAGTCGCCTTGCAGGGTCACCACGTCCAAGTGGTTGTCGATGTCGTTGGTCACTTCAAAATGGTTGGAAAAGGTGGTCGTCTTGTCACCGCTATGGGTCACACTGACGGTCATGTCGAAATCGCCAAAGCCCGAAGGCGTCCACACACCATAATAATAGCCGTTGTCAGGGTCGTTGGGATAGTCGGTCTGAAGCGAGATTTCTTGACCGTCAACGCTTGCTTTAATGCTGGTGAACTTGATGACTTCAGCATGCTCGATATAGGCCGAGACAACAATCATGACTGGATGGATTTCATTTAGATACACCTTAGTTCCTTCGTATGGGCGGCGAATTTTCACTTCAGGTTCGTAGGCATAAGGGTCAACGACCTCGAAGCTCTTCACCACATCGGGAGCGGGCAGCCAGTTGGCATCGCCGGCTTGGGTGGCTTTCAGCTTCACCACACCCGTTTCACCCGTCAAGGTCAAAACATTACCATTGATGGTGGCCGGACCCTCCATCATCTCGAACGAGACAGGCAGTCCCGACGAGGCGGTAGCCACCAGCGTAATCGGTTCATTGAAAATCAGTTGGTTCGGAATGTCAGCCATCTCGATGAGTTGGGCGTTGCCGTCGGGCTGCTGGCGCACAAGGAGGTTGTCGAAACCGCCCGTGCCACCTTGGGAGTGGAAGAAAATGCCGTCCCACACTTGGTAGTCGTTCTTGTCACCACTACCAGGGGTGAGGTTCATGCAGACGTTGGTGCAGCCCGCCATCTGAATCCACTCGCCCTCGCAGCCAGGCTTGACGAACACCGTCACGGCACCTGCGCCGTCGTAGGCCGTGAAGTCGAACGACATCTTGTAACGTGTCCAGCCGCCTTCCTCGTAGTCGAAGGGGATGTTGCTGCCGTCAGGTAGACAGACTTTGGCGTGTCCGCTGTCGCCTTGGCTCTTGATGAAGAGGTAGACACCGCCGTCGGGGTCAGTCATGCCGGGCAGGATGTGACCGTCGCCGTCGGCATCAAAGCCTACACCGAAGAACGAGCCCCACCACGTGCGGTTCATGTCGATCTCAAGGTCCATGATGCCGCCGCCTTGGAAGCTGAAGTTGAAGTTTGACGAGGCTTTGCGGGTGGCTGTACGACCCACACCCGAACCACCGTAGGGATACCAGATAGCGAGGCTCTCGTCGGGCGCCATGTCGGAGCCACATACGTAGCTGACATCGAAGTCCTGCGATGAGGTAGCTGTCTGATAATGCGTCACCCAGCCGTCTTGGCCGTTGAGGTTTTGCGAGCCTTCGTTTAGGCTGTTGAAGTCGTAGAGGTATTCCACTTGGGCCGTCATGGTGAAGGCCAGAAGGAAAAACAAAGAGAGTAATGCGATTCTTTTCATTTGTGTTGGTATTAATTGGTATTAATTTGAGGACAAAAATAAAAAAAACTACAAAACAATTTGCTTGAATATTAAAAAACACTATTTTTGCCGTGTCAATAAAACTGCTTTAATATGAGAATTTCCTATTTTATACCATTTTTTACATTATTCATCGCTATTTTTTACTCATGTAGCTCCGATGTGGATTTGTATGCTGATTACAAGGATGTTCCCATCATTTATGCCATGCTGGATTCACGTGCTGACACCAACTATGTCAAGATAACCCGAGCCTTTTGTGGCACAAACGACAATCCAATTAATGCTAACGAGGTGGCTTTGATTTATGATTCGAGCAATTATCCAGAAAAGCTGGATGTTCGATTTATTGAGTTGAAAAGCACTTATGGAAACAAATACGAGCCCACTGGCCGTGTTTTGATACTTGACACACTGACCATTCACGATAAAGAGGAGGGCGTGTTTTATTCACCTGACCAGGTTGTCTATTATACGTCTGAACATCTTAAGGTTGGTACGGGTGATGGCAAATACAGTTATCGCCTTCTTGCAGTCAAACCCGATGGCGATACAATTACGGCAAGAACCACCATGGTTGGAAATGAAGAATTCAGCATAGAGACCGGAGGCATGAATTTTCAGCTGGCTCCGACTGATGCCGTGGGGAAACTGTTTTTTAGGGCTGATGGAGCGGCTTCCCTATATGATGTCAAGATAGAGTTCAATTATCGGGAGCAAAAGCCAGGCCAGGAGATGCAGATGAAAAAAATCAGCCGTTCATTTGGCACCAAAACCATCGACGAATACGCACATCTTATAGAAAATACATATTATTTGGAGTACTCGCTCAATTGGTTGTTTAATACGCTGGGGAATGCCATTGGAGGTGATACGGTGATGGATGTCAATCATCCCAATGTGGTTCGCTATATGGACGACTTCATCATTTCCATCAGCGCGGGCGGCGACGATTTGAACTATTATTACCTCGCCAATCAAGGGCAGATAAATAGCCCGATTTCGCTTGTCACGACATATACCAACATCGAAGGAGGTTATGGCCTTTTCTCTTCTCGCACGACGATTCAAAGAGAAGCAAAGCTTACCAGCAGTTGCAAGAGAGACCTCTTTTCCGTATCGGCGTGGGGCTTCAAAGAACAATAAATTTACCAAAAGACTGATGCTTTCAAAAAAAATGCTATTTTTGCAAATTCTAAACAAACGATTCGAACAATGAAGAAACTATTATTATCACTCTCCATGTTGGCTGCATTGCTAGGCTTTAACGCTTGCACCACCAATGTCGAACTTTACGCCGACTACAAGGACATTCCCGTCATTTACGGCTTGCTTGATGCCTCGCAGGACACCAATTTCATTCGCATCAATCGGGCTTTCTCGGGTAGCAACGACCATCCCATCAATGCTGCCCAGGTGTCGCTGATTGCGGATTCGTGCAACTATCCTGACAAACTGAAAGCCTATATTGTGGAATACAAGCAGGCCAACCTCGGCTCATACACGCCCACGGGCGACACCATGTTCCTTGATACGATAACCATACATGACAAGATGGAAGGCGTTTTCTATTCCCCCGACCAGAAAGCCTATTACACTGCCGAAAAAGAGAAGTTCCTCAACAACAGCGCCAACTCAAAATACAAGTATAAGCTCTTCGTCCATAAAGGGAATGATACCATCACGGCCGAGACCAACCTGGTGGGTGGGGATAATTTCAAAATCATCACCACCTCCCTCTCCTTTTCTTCCGAGCCGAGCGACAACACGAGGAAAATCAAATTCACCGTTGCCAACAACGCCGTGTTCTATGATGCAAAAATGGTGTTCTATTATCAGGAATCCCATAATGGTGGTCCGCTGACCGACAAAAAGGTGAGCTACTCCTTGGGCACAAAGAGCATCGACGAACTGACCATGGAAGACCAAATGTGTGTCGTGTCTTATGGCGAGAACGTGTTGTTCAATTTGTTGGAGGAAGCGATCGGTACCGACACTGTGGTCAACCCGAATCATCCTAACGTGGTGCGCTATTTCGACGACAAGCATCCAATGCAAATCTTCTTATCTGCCGGCGGCGATGAATTATACAATTACATCCAAGTGAACCAGCAGACCGGTTTTTCCCAGACCATCCCCGACTACACCAACATCGTGGGCGGCTATGGCGTGTTCTCCTCAAGAGTCAATCTTGTGAAGGATGTCATGATTTCTTCTAGAACAGCCATAGACCTCTACAGCATTGATGCTTGGGGCTTTGTAGAACATTGATTATCCCATGTTTCAAAACACAATCGCATGATTCGTTCCATGACAGGCTACGGCATCGCCGAGCAGACCTATCTTTCCAAAAAAATCGTTGTTGAAATAAAAACGCTGAACAGCAAGCAGTTGGATCTTCAGGTGAAGTTGCCCAATGAGCTTCGCTTTGCCGAGTTGAATTTCCGAAATGCCATAGGAGCCAAACTGCAACGCGGCAAGGTGGATGTGGTCATCACCATCACCGACATCGACTTGACCCAGACCTACCACATCGACAAGGACATTGTAAAAGCCTATAAGGAGCAGATAGAAACGATTTCTTCCGAATTGGGCATCCCACCTGCGATGGATTTGGCAGCCACCCTCTTCAGGATGCCTGGCATCTTCAACGTGCCTGTGGAGAATTACGATGAGGCGTTTGTCGCCAAGGTCTCAGATACTATCGACCAAGCCTTGGACATCGTCGACGGCTTCCGCATCCAAGAAGGCAACACTTTGAAGAAGGACCTGTTGCATCGCGTGGAGTTGATTTTAAGCTACCTCGACGAAGTGGAGCCTTACGAAAAGACCCGCCACGACGTGATTAAACAACGCCTGACAAAAAACCTCAGCGAACTGACTTCTTCAGGCCAATACGATGAGAACCGTTTTGAGCAGGAGTTGATTTATTATCTTGAAAAACTAGACATCACCGAAGAGAAGGTGCGTCTGCGCCAGCATTGCAACTACTTCAACGAGAGCTGCGACGACGACCAAGCCGGCAAGAAACTTGGTTTCATCAGTCAGGAAATGGGCCGCGAAATCAACACCCTTGGCTCAAAGGCTAACGAGGTCAACATCCAGAAGCTTGTCGTCAAAATGAAGGACGAATTGGAAAAGATAAAAGAGCAAGTTTGTAATATTTTATAAAGTTTGCAGTTGTTCGGTTTGCAGTTGTCAGTTATTCGAACTGTGGCAACTGAACAACCGTACGACTGAATAACTGAACAACTATGAAAAAAGGAAAACTTCTAATCTTCAGTGCCCCATCAGGCTCGGGCAAGACCACTTTGCTCAATCACGTCATGGCCAACATCCCCGAGATGGCTTTCTCCGTTTCGGCCACCACCCGCCCACCTCGTGGCGAGGAGGTAAACGGCCGTGAATATTATTTCTTAAGCATGGACGAATTCAAACAGCGTGTCGAAAACGGCGAGTTCCTCGAATGGGAAGAGGTCTATCCCGGCAGATGCTATGGTACCCTGCTTTCAGTCATTGAACAGATGCAAGAAGACGGGAAACATGTAGCCTTCGATGTGGATGTGTGCGGTGGCGTGAACATCAAAAACCACTATGGCGACCAAGCCCTTTCCATTTTCATCCAAGCTCCCTCAGTCGAAGTGTTGCGCGAGCGCCTTATCAACCGTCAGACCGACTCGATGGAAGAAATCGAGAAACGCATCGCCAAAGCCGCTTGGGAAACGGAGTTTGCCCAAGGCAAGTTCGACCGCACCATCATCAACGACGACCTCGAGACCGCCAAGCGTGAGATTCTTGAAGTCGTCACCGCGTTCTTGAACACCCCCGAGACCAACCGCCCTGATTTGGACTTTTAAGGCCATGAAAAAAGTAGGCATCTACTCTGGCTCATTCAATCCCATTCATCACGGCCACGTGATGTTAGCCAACTATTTAGTGGAGTTCTCCGACTTGGACGAACTGTGGTTTGTGGTCACGCCCCAAAACCCTTTAAAGAAAAAAGAGGTTTTACTTGATGATGACGAACGTCTGAACATGGTGCAGCTGGCCATCGGCGACGACCCCCGTTTTCGTGTCAGCGACATTGAGATGCACCTCCCTACCCCATCTTACACAATCAATACCTTAACCACACTATCGAAGCAGCACACTGATTGTGAATTCGTTTTCATCTGCGGAATGGACAGCCTGCAAAACCTGAAACAATGGAGAGAATACCAGAGAATCCTCGACAATTACAAGCTATTAGTGTTTCCTCGTGAAGGTTATGATGGCGGAGATCTTATTAACTATCCTTCGGTCTCCGTGCTGAAAACTCCTATTCTGGAGATTTCATCCACGTTTATCCGCCAATGTGTCAAGGAAGGCCGCGACGTTCGGCATTTCATGCCTGAAGCGGCTTTCCTTTACATGAAACAGCATCGTTTTTACGAATAATTACTTCATCCAAGCTTCGACGTCCTCCAGCTGTAAGGCAGGGATGTCGAGTTTGTTCTTCTTGCGCAAGCCGTTCAGCTTTTCGCGCAGGGCGGATGGCTTCTCGGCCTTCAGCTGCTCGATGGTGTTGTAGCCGTTGGTGAGCAACAGGGTCGCCCAAGCCTCGGCCATACCCAAAGCCATGAAGTCTTCCTTGGTGGCATTCTTCACGACTTTTTCGGGACGCATCATCGGGAACAGCAGTACCTCTTGGATGGTGGTCTGGCCTGTCAGCAACATCACGAAACGGTCGATGCCGATGCCCATGCCTGAGGTCGGAGGCATACCATATTCGAGGGCGCGCAGGAAGTCCTGGTCGATGAACATGGCCTCGTCGTCGCCACGCTCGCTGAGTTTCATCTGCTCTTCGAAGCGTGCACGCTGGTCGATGGGGTCGTTGAGTTCGGTGTAGGCGTTAGCCAACTCCTTGCCGTTGACCATCAGCTCGAAGCGCTCAGTCAGTTCGGGGTTGTTGCGGTGACGCTTGCAGAGGGGCGACATCTCCACGGGATAATCCGTGATGAAGGTGGGTTGGATGTATGTGCCTTCGCATTTCTCGCCGAAGATTTCGTCGATCAGTTTGCCCTTGCCCATCGTTTCGTCCACCTCGATGCCAAGTTGCTTGCACACATCACGCAACTGGGCTTCGTCCATACCCGTGATGTCGATGCCGGTCTTCTCCTTGATGGAGTCAATCATCGTGATACGCTTGAAGGGGCGCTTGAAGCTGATTTCGTTGTCGCCGACTTTCACGGTTTCCTTGCCCAAGACATCCATCACGCAGCGATGAATCATCTCTTCGGTGTAGTCCATCATCCAAAGGTAGTCTTTGTAGGCCACATAGATTTCAAGTCCCGTGAACTCGGGGTTATGGGTGCGGTCCATGCCCTCGTTGCGGAAGTTGCGCGAGAACTCATACACGCCCTCAAAGCCGCCTACGATGAGGCGCTTCAGGTAAAGCTCGTCGGCGATACGGAGATACATCGGGATGTCCAAGGCGTTGTGGTGCGTGATGAAAGGACGTGCCGTAGCACCGCCGGGGATGGCTTGCAGCACAGGCGTCTCCACCTCCAGATAGCCGCTCTCGTTGAAGAAACGGCGGATGCTGTCGATGATGCGGGTGCGGGTGATGAAGATGTCCTTCACACGGTCGTTAACTACGAGATCGACGTAGCGCATGCGGTAGCGAAGCTCAGGATC
>JAFWRA010000298.1 GCA_017508895.1 Bacteroidales bacterium | reverse complement strand
TACACGGTAATTAACGTTGAAAGAAAGGAAAGAAAGAAACGTGTAATTACCATCAATTGTCCGTATAATTGTTCATTAATTGGGATAAGAGAGAATAGAACATTAATTGTCGTTAATTGCCCGTATAATTGTTCATTAATTGGGGTTTTATTGGGGAAGAAAAAAATTAACGACAAATTAACGGCGAATTACACGGTAATTAACGTTGAAGAAAGGAAAGAAGAAGAAACATATAATTGTCGTTAATTGACCGTATAATTGTTCATTAATTGGGGTTTTAGGGTAATTTGACATTGGGGAAGAAAGAAATTAACGATAAATTAACGGCAAATTACACGGTAATTAACGTTGAAGAAAGAAAAGAAAGAAACGTGTAATTACCATCAATTGTCCGGATAATTGTTCATTAATTGGGGTAAGTAGATGAGCAAAATTAGTTTACATAATAGACGCGAGACTGCGAGACTACGAGACGACAGGCAAGGCTTAGGGTAAATCGGACAGCTCTTTTCTGAGTTGGTTCATTTCGTCAGAGACACGAATAAAATAGTCACCAATCTCCTCGATCCCGAATATCATGGCCTCAGGGTAGTGACGGCGCAGTTGCACGAGCAGGTCTTTCAGGCCTTCCCTGCAGCTTGAATCCTTGAGCGCTTTGCAACGTATCACAATGGAATTGCTGTTGTAATCATCAGGGTCGATGGAAGTGTCGATGACTTTCACGGGTTTGCGGATGTCGATGTTTTCGATGACGTAGCCTTTACTGTTGACCGTGTAGTGGTGTTCGAGGCACTTTCCGCTGTCATCGATTAGGATGGATTTGATTTGACGCATGGGGGTTATAGTTGAAAGTTTATAGTTTATAGTTTATAGTTTAAAGTTGAGAGTTGAGAGGCTGTTTAAGAGTTCAAAGGTTCAAGAGTGGAAGCCTGAATTTGAACTTCTCAAACCTCTTGAACCCTTGAACTTCAAAATACTACATCAGGTGATGTACGCAGGAGGAGGCTCCCAAGGCCGTCAGGATGGCAGTAAGGATGCTGATGGCGGTCTGGAGGATGAACTTCCAGAGTTCTTTCTTGGGATTCGTGTTAGGTTCAGGGTCTTCGGAAGCCACGACGGACTTCTTTGGAGCGAATAGCTTCGCAAGGTGATGGATGGTCTTTTTCATTGCTTTGAAGTTTTTTAGGTGAACAGATGAGTTTTACGGTTGAGTGGAGCCATTCTCAGTCACAACGACGATCACGGTGCTGTCGCCGCCGTTGGCGTTGAGGGTGATGGTGGCTGGCCAAGCGCCGGTGAGGAACACCTCGCCATAGCCACTCAGCGAGGCGATACGGATGGAAGTGGGATGCTCGGTGGCATAAGCGCTGATGGCGGCCTCCACCTCGGTGAGGCTCACCTCCTCCCCTGCCACGTAACGGTCGGCCAGGGTGTCGAGCGCCAAACGCAGCGCCTTGCCGTTCATCGAATAGTAGCGGTTGCTCGGACTGCCGTTGCCCTTAGGGGTGAAGGTCTGGCGGATGGTGCGCAGATGATACTTCATGTGCATCTGGATCATCTTGAAGACCGCCTGACGTTTCAGCGCCGCAGGAGTCTTGTAAGCCTTGACAGGCATGGTTGGGGTTGAACGGGCGTAGGTCTTGCCGTTGCGAGTTACATAGGTGATACCATCGATGGTACCTGAAGTTTTGCGGCCAATGCCGACTTGTTTGATTTGTGCCATGATTTGATGAGTTTTTTAAAGTTTATAGTTTAAAGTTTAAAGAATGGTGAGTGATGTCTCACGCGAGACTCTGCGATAACGGCCATTGCCAGTGGCAGTCATGATGTAGTGACGGTTGACTTCGGGCGCGACATAGCTCACGTGGATGAAGTTGGGATAGAGAATGAGCTGGTCGAAGTCGATCTGCTCGCTGGTGATGATGAGGCGGAAGGCCTTGATGAGGCGTTCCCTGGGCGACGAGCCGATGCCTGAGCCTGACGAAGGGCCCGACTGGCCGCGTCCCCTCAACGGTGCACACCAGCCCACGTAGAAGTCGGCAGCCTGACCTTTGAGGTGCTGGCTGCGGTGCGAGTGATGGGCGATGATGTCGTTCAAAGCCTGGCAGCGGAACCCGCTGGTGATGATGACCGGCAGGCCGAGCGCCTCGCGGAGGGGCTCAAGGGTGTGCAGGCACAGGCGTTTGAGGTTCGCCACCGCCTCAGGTGTAGGTCGGTTCTCGATGCCGTACTTCCGAGCCGTGGCGCTCTCGGTGAACTCCAGTGCTGCGAAGTGCGGCGTGTACAAGACGTTTTTCATACGCGTACCTTAATTTTTAAGTTCAACATTAGTTTGTTTAGCTCTCGAAACCCTTCGGGCATCGCTACCCGGGATGCTGCTCCCGTCGGATTTCGATGGCAAAAGTAAAATGCGCAGTTTTCCTCGTCCAAGCACAGGACGCAACAAAGGACAACAGTAGTGACAACCCCATGGTTACACTCACTTTATCCGCTTTAATTTCCACATTTGTAACATGTCCATGACAAATAAGAAGCTGTCATCCGACAAACCGCAGGACCGTTCCAACGTGTTGTCCTTGCTCAACTCAATAGATGGCATGTGCGATGCCTGCCAGTACGTACTCAACACCTACACGCAGACCACCTTGATGCTTGCCATCACCACCGAGGCCAAGATGCTGCTTATGAAACTCCAGGTGATGAAAGACCGTTGGAACTACCATCTGCCCTTCAAAGAGGCTTGCGGCGTGGATTTCTACGACTGGAGCAAGCGGTTTGATGAAGTGAGCCGATGGATGAGAGGCAACGATGAATCGGGCAAACCTGCCGAAAGCATTCCCGAATACTGCCCTTCGAAGCATTTCATGCTCGACTTGTACACCTTGTTGCCCGAGAACAAGCCCGCCAAAGGCACCGCCGCTTATTACACCGAAACCAATGCGACCAAACTGATCGCCTTTCAAGAGAAAAACAGGAAGCATATCGCCAAGAATTGGAAAGACTACAGGCCCAAATTCTCAGCCTTGGTTATCGATGCGCTTGAAGACAAGGCCATCGGTGAGATGCTTCGTCCGTTGGCCAAGCAAAACAGCGCCATCTGCATGAGCTGCAGCGAGGTGCTTCAGCAGCTTTCCAAAGTGTTGGCTGAGCTTCACGACATGCCGAAGGGCGAAATCGACAATGACCAGTTTACCCTTTTGGCCGAGCGCGTGGTCAACGAGCCCAAAGGCGTGAAAGCACAGAACATGGCGCTTCGCGATTTCAACACCATGAAGAACACGACCCCCGAGGACGAATGGCCAAACCGACGCGACGACGAAATCAAGGCCACGAGTGAACTCTTAGGCGAGATGAAATATGGTGGCCGGTTGTACCGCTTTTTAGGCAACACCTACATCATCAACGGCCATTATGCCGGCTTTGGCCGTTTCCTCAACTCCTTCCGCAAGGAAATCTGCGAAGAAGAGCTGAACAACATCATCGAACTGCTTTTCCGCATCCAATATCTCCGTGAGGATATGGAACACCAGGAGAGCGCTGAGCTCGAAGAGGCCAAGCCTGATGAGCCGATTGCGACGGCCAAAGACGCCTTGTCGGTCTATCAGCGACGCAAGGCCTCGTCACCCCACCGACCCACGTTTTCCTACATCTTCACCGATGCGCTGGTGGGCAACATGGATGCCATCAACAAGTACTACGAAATCCTGCATCATTGTGGCTTCTACATAGGCCGCACCCTCCTCAGCAAGGAGAAAAAAGACAAGGAGACCAAGCGTTACGAAGGCTGGAAATGGATGCATCTGCGCGAGGCCTTCGTCAAGTTGGGTATCCTCCGTTGTGACAACACCAAGAAGGGGTTTGCCGAACACCTTGCCAAGGTCTTCCCTTTTTTGACTGTAGACAGTGTGTTGCGGGGCCTCAACGGCAGAAGCGTCTACAAAAACAAGGCGATGGACGAACGTATTGTCAGCGACATCGTGGAAGAGTTCGGGCCGGTAAAGGAACTGCTTGAAAACCGGACTTGAACCCCTTTTTTGAGATTTCAAAAGCCTTTTGGCAAGGTGTAGGCAAGGTGTAGGCAAGGAGATGGCAAGGTGTAGGCATACTCAAACAGCTTGCTTGACTATGCCAACAGTATGCTAAGGGCGAGAGAAGAGCGAGAGAAAAAAGAGAATTTATACATAATAAAAGGGGTACCTGTGGATAGATTGAATCAAGAGAATAAATCTATCATACGAAATAAACAAAACACAACATAATGAACCTCCTCACAAAGTTTCAAAACAAATATTTCAGTTCCAAAGCCTTCTTTGGATTGGACTTATGCCTTTCTGTTGGGGCGTCGGTGATTGTTTTGCTTGTGTTGAGTTTCTTCGCCAGCTCAAGTTACTATTCGGGCAACTTTGCTTGGTGGTGGATAGGCGGTTCAGTTGCGGCCAGTATCATTACCATGTTTGTCTTCAAGGAATACAAGCTGGTGGTACGTTATTCCTCCTTCCATGACCTGTTGCGTTATGCCTTAACGTTTCTGACAAAAGTAGTGTTGTTAGGCATTATCGTTGCGATAACTTGTCTGTTCAACTCCAGCGTTTTCATCGCGCTCTGCTGCGACTTCCTACTTTCCTTGTTCTTGGTTTTGTTGGTTCGTGTGTTGATGGTAGGAGTCTACAATCGCTACAAAAGCAACCTGAACGACATTAAAAACCGGCAACGTGTGCTTGTCTTTGGCACTTCCGACAAGTCGGTGGCGGCCATCACCCGATTGCAGAACTCACCCCATTACCGTGTTGTCGGGTTCCTCTCCCCTGAAAGCACCACGAAAAAGCTCAAGCTGTCGGATTATCCCATTTTCAACTACGAAGACAATAAAGAACTGCAAAACATTTTCGATCGTCTATCCATTTCGGCACTCCTTTTTGCCTATGAGAAGGATGCCCAGCATGAGGACACACTCATTGACTATTGCAACCACAACAACATAAGGCTTCTCATCGCTCCGACCATCAACGAAGTGGAAGAGGGAAGGCTTTCGAGAAACAGGGTGAGGGCTATCAAGATTGAGGACCTCCTTGGCCGACCTGAGATAGAGTTGTCGATGGATGCCATCATCAACAATTTCAAAGGGAAAATCATACTTGTCACGGGTGCCGCCGGCAGCATCGGCAGTGAGTTGTGTAGGCAGCTCGCCACCTTCGGGGTGAAGCAACTGATTTTATTCGACAACGCAGAGACGCCCATGCACAACCTTCGCCTCGAGTTGGAAGGCCGTTTCCCGGAGTTGGATTTCGTTCCGGTGATTGGCGACGTGAGGCAGCAGGAACGTCTCGATTTTGCTTTCAGGCACTATCATCCTCAGGTGGTATTCCATGCAGCAGCCTACAAGCATGTGCCGCTGATGGAGGAAAATCCCTGTGAGGCCGTGTTGGTGAATGTGTACGGCTCGCGTAACGTGGCCGACAAGTGCATCGAGTATGATGTGGAGAAGATGGTGATGATCAGTACCGACAAGGCCGTGAATCCCACCAACGTCATGGGATGCTCCAAGCGGCTGGCAGAGATTTATGTGCAGTCGCTCGGTTTAGCCATAGAACAAGGCAAACATCCAGGGAAGACGAGATTTGTAACCACACGTTTCGGTAATGTGTTGGGCAGCAACGGCAGCGTCATCCCACGTTTCAGGGAACAGATTGAAAATGGAGGCCCTGTTACGGTGACCCATCCCGACATCACAAGGTTCTTCATGACTATCCCCGAAGCATGCCGTCTGGTGATGGAGGCCGCCACCATGAGCACGGGCACACAGATCTTCGTGTTCGACATGGGCGAAAGCGTGAAGATTGACACCTTGGCGCGCCGCATGATTCAGCTTGCCGGATATGAGGTGGGTAAAGACATTGAAATCAAATACACAGGTCTTCGTCCAGGTGAAAAGCTTTATGAGGAGGTCCTGTCGAATACCGAAAACACGCTTCCCACCCCGCATGAGCGCATCCGTATCGCCAAAGTGAGAGAGTATGAATACAATGAAGTTGCTTCCATCATCGACGAATTGGAAAAGCTTTCCCTCAAGGTGGAGATTCCAGACATGGTGAAACTGATGAAGAAAACTGTACCGGAGTTCATTAGTAAGAATAGTAGGTACGAGATTTATGATAGACATTAATCACTACTTATAGCATTTAATCGTGAAATAATAAAAAAAACTAATATTATATGAAAGGCATCGTACTCGCCGGAGGCTCCGGCACCAGATTGTACCCTATCACCAAAGGTGTTAGCAAACAACTGTTACCAATCTATGACAAGCCAATGGTATATTATCCCATTTCGGCTTTAATGCTTGCTGGAATTAGAGATATATTGATTATCAGCACGCCATACGACTTGCCGGGCTTCAAGCGTCTGCTGGGCGACGGCTCCGACTATGGTGTACATTTCGAATATGCTGAGCAACCTTCTCCCGACGGTCTAGCACAGGCCTTCATCATTGGTGAAAAGTTCATCGGTGACGATTGTGCCTGCCTTGTGCTAGGTGACAACATCTTTTACGGAAGCGGTTTTATCAAACTTCTGAGAGATGCAGTGAAAGATGCCGAGGAGAACAAGAAAGCTACGGTGTTTGGCTATTGGGTTTCCGACCCCGAGCGCTATGGTGTGGCCGAGTTTGACAAGCACGGTAACTGCTTAAGTATTGAGGAGAAACCTAAGGAACCCAAGAGCAATTATGCTGTGGTTGGTCTATATTTTTATCCCAACAAGGTTGTCAATGTAGCCAAGACCATCAAGCCCAGTGCAAGAGGCGAATTGGAGATTACCACGGTGAATC
>JAFWRA010000297.1 GCA_017508895.1 Bacteroidales bacterium | reverse complement strand
TAAAGACATGCAAAAATAGGGAAAAATATCCATATACGCAAATATTTGATACATAAATATTTAAATATATGTGCAAGTGCTTAAAAATGTGGAAATTATGGGTTTAGCTGCTTTGGGAGCAGGGGGTCGAAGGTTCGAATCATTTTGCCCCGACAAGATGAAAACGAAAAAAGGAACGGCATGCCGTTCCTTTTTTCGTTTGCTATAAGCACATGCTTAAGCTTCTGTCAAATCGATAATCGGAGCCTCAGGTGCGTTCTTCATCACCGAAGCGATGCCGTTCTTCATGTTCACTTGGTTGGAATACATCTGGCTTGAGCCGATGATTTGGCCGTTGGTGGCCATCAGGTTGAAATAAGGTTTGCCATTAGAAGCTTCCTTTATTTCAAAACGCTTCTCGTCCTGGCAGTTCTTCTTTACGGATTCGACACCGTTGAGGCATGAAGCCTTGGTCTTGTAGCCTTCGCTGGTAAGGATAACTTGACCGTTAGTAGCTTTCAGATTGAATTGGAACTCACCGTTCTTTCTAGTTTTGATTTCAAATTTACCCATAATTTTCTGTTTTAAAGTTGGTTTACGCTGCAAATATACATTTTTTTATTGCATCGTCAAAAAAATGGATTTTTTTTCATTGCAGACGCGCTAATAACTCATCACGATAGCTGGCCCCAACCGGAACCTTATTGTCCGCCACAGTCACGTCCGACTTGTCCAAATCCTGGATGTGCTTGAAAGAGACGATGTATGACTTGTGGACACGCACGAACTTGTCCTTAGGCAGAATCTCCTCCAAATCCTTCAAGGCAAAAAGTGCGGTGATGCGTCGTTGCATGGTATGGAAAGTCACATATTCGTGCTGGCCTTCGATGAATAATAAATCGTCATAATTGATCTTGTAGAGCTTGTAGTCGGCCTTCACGGTGATGAAATCGTTGGAACGACTGATGGTATCGTGCGGCTTGTTCTGCAAATTCACTAAAGGCTGCTCACTTCCGATGGCCTTGCTGACCGCCTGGAAGAAACGCGGGAAGTCGAAGGGCTTCAGCAGGTAGTCGACCACCGACAGATTGAAGGCATCCACAGCATATTCTGAATAGGCGGTCGTGAAAATGATGGCCGGCTTGTGCTCCAAACTCTTCACCAATTCAAGCCCGGTAAGGTCGGGCATCTGGATGTCAAGAAACATGATGTCAACCTGATTGTTTTTCAAGGCATTCATGGCTTCAAAGGCGTTTGAGCATGTAGCCACCAACTGCAACGATTCCACCTTCGACACATAGTCTTGCAACAGTTTTTGAGCCAAATACTCATCATCCACGATAATCACGTTGTATTTCTCTTTCATAGTTCAATCTTGACTTTATATACTTCTTTATCTTGTTGAATATCAAATTTGTAATTCTCGCCATAATGCAACATCAGGCGTTGCTGCACGTTCTTCTGCCCTATGCCTGACTTCTTCTCCTCTCCCCCATTGCTGGCTATCGGCAAGGCATTGCGGGCAATTGTGTTTTCAGCCACAAAACGAAATCCGCTGCCTATCTGTTGGATGCTAATGTGAACATAGCCTTCAGGATGCGTCTCCAGACGGCTGTATTTGAAACAGTTCTCGATGATGGGCTGCAACAGCATGGGCGCAATCATGAAATCTTCTTTCTCCACTTCCTGTTCCAACACCACATCACGCGTACCAGCCATTCGCATCATCTGGAAATCGATGAAATTCTCGATATACTTGATCTCCTTGCTCAATGGTATCATTTCGGCCTGGCAATCGACTAGCACATAACGCAGCATTTCCGAAAGCTTCAACACGCCATCGGCGGCATTATTATCGTGGGTGTAAACCATCGAATAGATATTGTTTAGCGCATTGAACAAGAAATGCGGGTTGATTTGCGATTTCAGGTAACGCAGCTCCATGTCAAGTTTCTCACTCTTCAACTGGTTTGAGATAATTTTCTCCTCGTTCTCCTTACGTTGATAAAAGAATATCACTGTTATGGCATAAGTAGCAATAAACCATATCAAGCGCACCAAGAAAGTCACCAAAACAACGGGGAAAAACGGCATTTCATCGAACGACCGCTTGTCAATCCAATGAAGCAAGCAGGAATCGATAGCCGTTGAGGCAGCCGCCCATGCCACAATGGCAAAAATGGAAAGCAGGATGAACAGCACTACCCTACCAGGCTTCATGAAATGATCCAACAATACCTTATTGGTAAATGTGACCAGCAACACCACCAAACCCACAAAACAAAGCGAGCTCACCGCACGGAACAAGTAGCTGCCGTTGGAATGTACCGTAAAGAAGATGACAAACAGCACCAGCCATACAACGCCCCATTTATAAAGGCGCTCCAAGAGGTCGAGGTTGGCGGTGGGCAGGGTCGGCAAAGTACGCTTTTTCATCTCCAATAATTTGAATGCAAATATAAAACGAATCCCGATATCGACAGCTGCTTTTCAACGAAAATAAAGAAAATGTCAATAAAGGAAGTTTCATATTAATCGACAAAATCAGCCGTTTTATTGAATTGTCTATCGATTTGGATTAAAATTCAGTCAAACAACATAATAATTTGTCGAAATCAACGTCAAACAAAACGCAAATATTCCTATTTTTGCACCTTATTAATGAACAGCATCCACAATAGAGAAACGGATTTATGAAAAGACTGATTTTTAGAGTTTTATCAATAGCAACAATTATCATCGCCCCGATGATTATGAAGGCTCAAGGGACTCAACCTTTGCATCTCACCCTTGACCAAGCGTTAGAGATTGCTCTTTCGGAAAACAACACCATCAAGATTGCCGACATGACAGTGGAAAAGACGGGCTATGCCCGGAAAGGCAGTTATGCTGCACTTTATCCGAACATTAGTGCCAATGGCTCCTACCAGCGCACACTGAAGAAGCAGGTCATGGTGATAGACATGGGAGGACAGCCTATGGAAATCAAGGTAGGCCGCGACAACAACATCAGCACTTCGGCCACTGCCAGCATACCATTGGTGAATGCCCAGCTTTGGGAAAGTCTCAAACTCTCGGGCATGGATGTGGAGCTGGCCGTAGAGAAAGCCCGTTCCTCAAAAATCGCCATGGTGAAGCAGGTGAAGCAAGCCTTCTATGCCGTACTGCTGGCAGAGAAGTCACTTGACGTGGTCACTAACGTTTACGAGAACGCCCAGAAGAACTATGAAAAGACCTTGCAACGCTTCAATGTGGGTAAGGCCTCGGAAGTGGAACGCCTGCGCGCCCAAGTCACGATGATGAATGCTGAACCCAATGTGTCAAGCGCCGAAAACGCTGTGCTGTTGGCCACCTGGCAACTTAAAGCCGTCATGGGCATCAACCTCGACACCGACGTGGAGGTAGTCGGCGACCTGAACGACTATACCGCCCAAATGCTTAGCCCCTACGTTTCGGAAGACGACCTCAGCAACAACAGCTCGTTGCTGCAACTCGGCATCCAAAGCCGCATGCTCGAATCGACCATCAGGATGCAGAAAAAACAATACCTGCCCACACTTGCCGCCAGCATCAACTACAACTATAACGCCATGGGCGACGAGGAACTCCGTTGGTTCCCCTCCTCGACTGCTGCAGTAAGCCTTAGCATCCCTATCTTCGACGGCTTCCAAAAGCATTACACCATCAAGCAGAGCAAAATCAACAAGGACATGCTCGACTTGCAGCGCGAAGACACCGAACGCAGCCTGCGCATATCCATCCGCAACTTCAACGACCAGATGGCACTCTGCATCAAGAACTACCAAGCCGCCAATGCCACGGTGGAGATTGCCCAAAAGAGCTATGACATCTCCGAAAAGATGTACGAAGTCGGCAAGGCAACCATGTTCGAGCTGAACGATGCGCAAGTGGCCCTGATGCAGTCGCAACTCACACAAGCCCAAGCGGTTTACAACTTTATGGTGGCTAAGGCCTCGCTGGATGAATTGATTGGGAAGGAAGAATAAAGCTAACAGTCAGCTATCAGCTCTGTTACTGAAAGCTGAAAGCCAATTTTGAATTTCGAATCTTAAATTTTGAATTTTAAATCTTGAATAATTAAATACAAATCAATGAAATACCTCAAACTCAGTATCATCGCTTTTGCCGCTATCGCATTGATGACGGCTTGCGGACAAAAAGACAAAACCAACACTGCAGCTCCAGCAGGACAGGACACCCAAAAAGCCGCTCCAGTCGTCAGTGTCACTACTGCACAAACTGAAGACGTCGACATCACCAACACCTTTACCTCCAACATCGAGCCTTACGCCATCAACAACATCGTGTCGCAAACAGCGGGACGTATTGTGAGCATCAACGCGGAAGTCGGGCAGAGGGTTAGCAAAGGTCAACTTTTGGCCAAGATGGACGATGTCAACCTTGCCAAGACCCGTATGCAATACGTCAACGACTCGACGGAGCTGTCACGCCTTACCGAACTCTATAACATCGGTGCCGTGTCACAATCCGATTACGATATGGCCAGACTCGCTTTGAATGTAACCAAGAAAACTTACCAGAACTTGGCTGAGAACACCTATCTCCGCAGCCCCATCAATGGTGTGGTGACCGCCCGCAACTACGACAAAGGCGACATGTACAGCATGGCACAGCCCATCTTCGTCGTTCAGCAAATCCAACCTGTCAAGATGCTCATCAATGTGTCGGAGAGCCTTTTCACCCATGTCAATACAGGCATGGAATTCGACATCGAGGTGGATTCCTATCCTGACGAGACCTTCAAAGGCAAAGTGAACCTCATCTACCCCACCGTCAGTTCTGCCACTCACACCTTCCCTGTCGAAGTCATCAGCGATAACAAAGACTTACGCTTACGTCCCGGCATGTTCGCCCGCGTGACGGCCAACTTCGGCACCAACCACCATGTGGTGATTCCCGATATTGCCGTGGTGAAGCAAATGGGTTCCGGTGAGCATTTCGTTTATGTGCTCCAACCCGATAACACCGTTAAATACACCCTCGTGGAACTTGGCAAACGTCTCGGCAGCCGTTACGAAATCATCAGCGGCATCAATGAAGGCGACCGCATTGTCACTGAAGGACAGGTGAGACTGAAAGATGGAGTGAGTGTTACCGTGAAATGAATGTTGAAGTGTTGATTGTTTAATTGTTGAAGTGTTGACCAACGCGGCATCCCTAAACAATTAAACAATTCAACATCAAACAATTAAACAACAAAAAGATGAGTTTACAAAGAACAGCAGTAAATAACCCGGTGACGACAGCTTTGGTGTTTGTCGCCATCGCCATTTTCGGCATCTTCTCCTTGATGAACCTCTCCATCAACCAGTTGCCTAATATGGAGACCAACTTCATCATGGTGATGACCTCCTATCCGGGAGCCAGTGCCGCCGATATTGAGACCAACATTTCCAAGACTTTGGAAAACACTTTGAACGCCGTCCCCGACCTGAAGCACCTCTCCTCTACCTCGCGCGAGAACACCTCGGTACTGTCGTTGGAGTTTGAGAGCGGCATCGACATCGAGACCGCCACCAATAACGTTCGCGACAAGATTGACATGGTGCGCAACTACCTACCCGACGGCGCCACCAACCCCGTCCTGTTCAAGTTCAACGCCGAGGACATGCCCATCATGCTGCTTAGCGTGACGGCCGATGAGAGTCTGCCCGCCTTGGACAAGATCATCGAGGACCGTGTCACCACGCCTTTGGCACGTGTAAGCGGTGTGGGTACAGTTTCCGCCAATGGTGCTCCCAAGCGTGAAATCCAGGTCTATGTCGACCCGAACAAACTGGAAGCCTACAACTTAACCCTTGAAAGCATTTCCAATACCTTAGCCACCGAGAACCGCAACGTGCCCGCTGGTTACATCGACATCGGCTCCAACAGCTACAGCCTTCGTATCCAGAAGGAGTTTACCTCGGCCAAGGAGATGGAGGATATCATCGTTGGCTCTCGCGGCACTGCACCTATCTACCTGCGCGATGTGGCCACGGTGAGAGACGGTTCGGAAGAACGCATCCAGGAGTCGTATAGCAATGGTCGTCAAGGTGCCACCATCGTCATCCAGAAACAGACCGACGCCAATGCTGTTAACGTCATCAAAGGCATTAAAAAGCAGCTGAAAGTCATTGAGCCTACGCTGCCTTCCGATGTCAAGCTGAGCATCATCGTCGACGGTTCCACTTCCATCCAAAACACCATTAACAGCCTGCGCGACACCATCTTCATTACCTTCCTACTGGTGATGCTGGTCGTGTTTGTGTTCCTCGGTCGTTGGCGTGCCACCTTCATCATCGTGCTGGCCATCCCGATTTCGCTGTTAGCTTCGTTGATTTACCTATTTGCCACAGACAACACCTTGAATATCATCTCTATGTCATCACTGACCATCGCCATTGGTATGGTAGTCGACGATGCCATTGTGGTGCTTGAGAATGTTACCACCCACATTGAGCGCGGTTCAAAGCCAAAAGAGGCCGCCGTGCATGCCACCCAAGAGGTGCAGTTGTCAGTTATCGCCTCCACCTTAACCATGTTGGCGGTGTTCCTGCCCTTGACGATGATCAAAGGCACCACGGGTGTGATGTTCAAGCAGTTGGGTTGGATTGTTTCCATCATCATGATTGTCTCCACTTGCGGCGCCCTCACTTTGGTACCGATGATGTGCTCCAGGATGCTGGTGATGAATCCCCATCAGAGCAAGTTCCACAAAGCAATCTTCCGCCCCATCAACAAGGGTTTGGATGCCATCAGCAACGGCTATGCACGCCTCATCGGTTGGTGCGTCAACCATCGTAAGGTGGTCATCTTCGGTATGTTGGGATTGTTTATCCTGTCTGTTGTCCTCCTCGCCCCGACCTTGAAGACCGAAATGATGCCCAAGATGGACGAAGGCCGTCTGAGCATCAACATCGAACTTCCTACGGGCACGGGACAAGATGTCACTGGTGCCTTCGCCAAGAGCCTTGCAGAGGACTTCATGGCCATCCCCGAAGTGAAGATTTGTAACTATAGCTTCGGTCAGGCCGACTCCGACAATGCTTTTGCCTCGATGCGAAGCAATGGTACGCACATCATGTCGTTCAACCTTCGTTTAGGCACCAAGACCGAACGTCGTAAGGCTGGTCTGCGCAAAACCAGTGAGGTTGCCGATGAAATCCGCGCCAAGCTCAACGCCATGCCCGAAATCAAGAAAGCCAATGTCAACGAAGGCGGTGGCGGCATGGGCGGCATGAGCACCGTTCAAGTGGAGGTTTATGGTTACGACTTCGGCACCACCGACCGCGTGGCTAACGATATCGCACAGAAACTCCGTGATAGAGGTATTTTGCAAGTCATTGTGGGACGTGACGAATACACGCCTGAGTATCAAGTTGACTTCGACCGCGAGAAACTGGCTCTTAACGGCTTGAATAGCACCACGGCAGCCACCTACGTCAAGAACCGCATCAACGGCTCGGTGGGTTCCTACTATCGTGAGGACGGTGAGGAATACGACATCCGCGTGCGTTATGCCCCCGAGTTCCGTAAGAGCATTGAGGACATCGAAGACATCAAGATTTACAACAGCTACGGTCAACCCGTCCGCGTGGGCGACCTCGGTGTGGTAGTTGAAAACCTGACCCCGCCCAGCATCCAGCGCAAGGACCGTGAACGTATGGTCAGCGTCACCGCCGTCGTCGGCAAGGGACAAGTGCTGAGTGATGTGGTGAAGATGTGCGAGGAAGTCATCAGCGACACCGAAATCCCAGCCGAGATCATGACCAAAATCGCCGGAGACTACGAGACCCAGCAGGAGATGTTTGGCGACCTGTTCACGTTGCTTATCCTTATCATCATCTTGGTTTACATCGTGATGGCCTCTCAGTTCGAGAACCTCATGAAGCCTTTCGTCATCATGTTCTCCGTACCGTTCACCTTCACGGGCGTGTTCCTCGGTCTATGGGCCACCAACACCGCCTTGGGTGCTATGGCCTTCGTGGGTATCTTGATTCTGATGGGTATCGTCGTGAAGAACGGTATCGTGCTCATCGACTACACCACCTTGTTGGAAGAGCGTGGCGTCGAAGTGAAGGAAGCCACCGTGAAGGCCGCCCGTTCGCGTCTGCGTCCTATCCTGATGACCACCCTCACCACTGTCTTGGGTATGCTGCCCATGGCCCTTGGTCGTGGCGAAGGTGCCGAGATGTGGAATTCGTTGGGTGTCACTGTCGCGTGGGGTTTGACGGTGTCTACGTTGATTACGCTGTTGCTGATTCCCGCACTGTATTGCTCGTTGGAAACAAGAGCTGTTCGTAGAAAGAGAAGAAAGGCTGAAGAAGCGTTAACCAAAACTGAAAACATCCGTTAATCATGAAAGCAATACTCATAACATATAATCAGGCATATTACGATGAAATAGCTGCCACCCTCAACGACAATGGCGTAAAAGGTTTCACGGAATGGAACGAAATCAAAGGCCATGGAAGCAATACGGGCGAGCCGCACTACGGCACCCATGCTTGGCCGACCTTGAACAACGCCATTATCAGCATCGTCGACGACGACAAGGTGGACGGCATCCTCAACCAGCTACACGAAAAAGACCTCAAAACCCCGGACTTGGGGTTGAGGGCTTTTAGCTGGAATATCGAGAAAATGATTTGATTATCCGCATGAAACGAGGAATCGTTTTGGCCTTGGTGCTTTGGGGCATCACGATGGCAGTCCTTGGGCAGGACACGCTAAAGGTGATGACCTATAACGTGCGCCATTGTGCGGGCATGGACATGGTGTTGGACTACGACCGCACTGCCGCTGTGATTGCTCGGCAGCAGCCCGATGTGGTAGCTCTTCAAGAGTTAGACAGCATGACTGGACGAAGCAAGCATCGGTATCAGTTAGGTGAATTGGCCAGTCGCACGCAATATTACCCCGTCTTTGGCAGTGCCATCGAATATGATGGAGGAAAGTATGGCGTGGGTATCCTCACCCGAGAAACACCTTTGAGCATCAAGCACATCCCCTTGCCTGGCGACGAACCTCGGGTGTTACTGGTGGTGGAATTGCAGGATTATGTGATGGCCTGCACCCATTTAGACCTCGAGGAAGAGCCGCGTTGGGCCTCTGTCCCGCTCATTGTGAAAGAAGCCCAACGTTGGCAAAAACCATTCATCTTGGCTGGCGACTGGAACGACACTCCCGAATCGGAGCTGTTGCGAGAACTGGGGAAGCATTTCACCATCCTTTCCGACAGCGAGGCCTCCTACCCTGCCGACGAACCGCAAGACTGCCTTGATTATGTTGCCCTATTCAAAAGCCATTCTGTTGAGACGCTTGAATCAACTGTGATTGACGAGCCAGAGGCTTCTGACCATCGACCAGTGGTGGTGAGGATGTTGTTACTTAAATAATCTATTTCCATGAGGCTAATGGAAAAGAAAGACCGTTGAAGCGACGTTTTGCATGGCTAACAAGAGTTTCCGCAGAAAAGTATTGCACAAAACTTGCAGATTAGTTTCAAAAAATCACTAAGACATTGCAAGGTATAAAAATTTATACCTAACTTTGCAGAAAAATTCAGTCATGCCAACCCTATTGATCACATTTGGAATGCGGTTTTTCTTCTATTTGGATGAGCATCAGCCCATTCACGTACATGTGGATTGTAACGGGAAGAAGGCTAAAATCGCCTTGGACCAACGGTTAACCTTGTATTCAACCACGGGCTAAAAGAACAGGAGCTGAAGAAAGCTATCGATACTTGCTCTATTTACCGCGAAGATTTCATTGAGGAATGGCATAAACGGTTTGACTAAACAATCATGGACTATGGAAAAGATAAAGAGCATTTGGTTTGACGAAAAAAGAATCTATCTGAAGACAACGGAAGGCCGTGTACTGAGCCGTCCATTGGAGGCTTATCCCGAACTGAAAGATGCTTCGATGGAACAGCGCAATGACTTCACCATCGACGAGGAAGGCACCTCCATCCGTTGGGAAGACTTGGATGCCGACATGCACATTTCGAGTTTTTACGAGACGAGTGAACCCGACAGCCAAAATGAAGTGGCTGAAATGTTCAAGCGTTTCCCTTGGCTCAATGTGTCGGAAATCGCACGTGCCATCGGCATCAACAAGAGTTTACTGGCGCGATATATCTATGGCATCTCCAAACCAAGTGAACAACGCCTTCAACAAATCCGTCATACATTACACACCCTCGGAGCCGAGCTTCAAAGCGCTTAACATGCCAACGAGGCTATCAACATCACTGCAAATAGTAGGTTTTTCAAGTTATTAGACAGTGCTCAACAACAGATGGTTAGGCACTTCTATCAGTTCGATGGTGCTTGGCTGTGGGAAGAAATACCTACTTTGTATTTCAAAGAAAGCCTTTTCGCTTTATCCATTTATGGAATATAGATATGTAAGACCGCTTCATCGTATGTGGATTTCTGTGAGAAGATGAGGGAAATGGAGCGGGTTTTTGTTGAATCATTGAAATTGTAAGAACTCTTTTTTTTACGTATGATGTGATGAACATTAAATATGTGGCGATTTTATCCGTTCTCACCCCACCATCCCCAAAATCACCTCCGGCGCAATGCTCATTTCAGTAACCGCGCAAAGCCCCGCTCCCATATCCTTCAAGCTGGCACCCAACAGATAGACTTTGTCATCGATGATCAGAAAACGGTCATGGTTGCGGTGGGGCAACTGAATGAACTCGATTTTAGGATATTGGGCGTTGTGTTTCTTCAGGTCGGTGAGAAATTGTTCGTTATAGCGTGTGTGGATGGTCGCTGTTACTCCATCTGCCCGCTTTGTGAGCATGGAGAGTACTCGGTCGTCAACGTAGTTGTCAATCAGGACAATCCTTTGACGGGCGCTCCGAACAAGGTCGGAAATGTAGGTCCATGCATCCCAGACGCAACCCGTTGCAAAAACCTGCTCGGGGAGAAGTTTGGGGCTAACGTCCTCGATTCTATCAAGAATGACCTTAATGGTTTTGTCTGTCTCCTGTTGATGCTGCTCAATGTTGAAGATCCGCTCTATGATTTGTGTGTTGTGATTGACGAGTTGCGGGATCATGGTGAAAGCGCGCATGATGCGGATGTTGACTTCCACGGCTGTGTCAGACCTTAATACACTGCTGAGCATCGCGATGCCATTGCGGGTGAAGGCATAGGGCAAATAACGGTTACCCCCTCTTCCGTTTGAGGTAACAAATTGTGGCCTCAAAGGATTATCCTTTTCATTTGAGGTCGCAATTTGCGACCTCAAAAGCATCCCTTCATCGTTCAAGGTCGCAAATTGCGACCTTGAACGAACCGCCTCATCCTGAGTGAGTTGAAACATGAAATCCTCTGGAAAACGATTGAGATTTCGTTTCACCTGTTCGTTCAATCTTTTAGTTTCAACGCCATATAACATCGCCAAATCGGAATCAAGCATTACCTGTTGGCCTCTTACTATGCGTATCAGAGATTCTATATTGATACGGTCAATCCCTTTGATATCACAAGTTGTGATTTCAAGTTTTGTCTCGGTGTCTTTCTTTGCCATATTATTATTAGTTTTAATACCGCAAAGATGCAAACCTTGTCAAGAAAAAACCGTTGAACAAACGTTTGTTGTCGACAGTAGTCGTTTGTTGTCGTTTGCTGTCGGATATATTATTGTAAATAAGGAATTAAAAAGACTACTTCACCGTGAAATTACTCTGATACTTAAACAGAATAAACTGGTCTGCATGCATATCGTAGTCGATGGTGTGGACGCAGAAGCGGCAGTATTCGTAGGTGCCGTCGTCCAATAGCAGGCGACCTACATAACCGTCCTGCAGGTTGATATGCTCGATGGTTTGTGTCCAGCCATCCTGAGGAATCTTGTCGACCATGCTCAGACGGTACACCAAATCCTTCACAAAGGCAAATTCCACCTGGTCCGAACCCGCGTTCGTAATGTTAAAGTTATTGTCAGCAACGATGTTCACGTCACCTTGGGAGAAAAAGTTAACGCCATCGTCGTTGTCAAGATAAACAAAGGCTACCTCATAGTTTGTCTCAGGGGGAACGCAAGCGGCCAGACCCAGGCATAGGGTCAATGCAACAATTATGTTTTTGATCTTCATAGCATTAAGTTGTTATCCTCCAATTTCATCCAATTCGAGCCAACGTAGCTCTTTCTCGTCCATCAAGTCCTTAATTTCCTGCAAGCGGTTGCCCATTTCATTCAGTTTCTGGTAATCGGTCTCGTTGTTTAAGGCTTCGGTTAGACTTTGTTTCTCCTTCTCAAGTGCTTCCATCTCTTGCGCAAGCATCTCGTATTCACGCTGTTCCTTGAATGAACGCTTCACCTTTTCACGTTGCTTTACAGGCTTGGGCTCTTCTTTCTTCTGCGCCGATTTCTCCTTGCGCTCCTCTTTTAGTTTGGCATCGAGATAGTCTTTATACTGGCTGTAGTTGCCCATGAAACCTTTCACCATGCCATCGCCTTGGAAGACAAAGAGCTGGTCAACGACTTGGTCCATGAAGAAACGGTCGTGCGAGACCACTAAAAGGCATCCTTTGTAGCCTTGCAAGAAGTCTTCCAGTTTCTGCAACGTCAACAGGTCCAAGTCGTTGGTGGGCTCGTCGAGGATGAGGAAGTTGGGATTTTGAACCAAAATGGTCAGCAGATAAAGTCTCCGTTTCTCGCCACCACTAAGCAGAGCCACGGGCTGACGGTGCATCTTGTAAGGGAACATGAAATGCGCCAACAATTGGTCAGCAGTATAAACTTTGTCCTTGCCGTAGGTCATCACCTCAGCAATGTCGCGCACGGTGCTAATCACCGTCTTGCTTTCGTCAAACTGTATGCCTTCCTGCCTGTAGTAGCCGTAAGTCACGGTCTCACCCGTTTTCACCCTTCCTTTGTCGGGCTGAATTGCTCCGGTGATGAGGTTGAGGAAGGTGGACTTCCCCACCCCGTTCTTGCCAATCAAGCCGATGCGCTCGCCACGCTTGAAGACATAGTCGAAGTCCTTAAGCACCGTCAAGTCGCCAAACGACTTCGACACATTGCTGAGTTCCAATATCTTGCCCCCAAGACGCTGCATCTGCAAACCGAACTCAAGGCGTTCGTCCTGTTCCTGGTATTTTGCGCGTTCTTTCAGGTCGTAAAACGCATCGATGCGGCTCTTCGACTTGCCTGTGCGGGCTTGTGGCGTGCTGCGCATCCATTCCAGTTCGTATTTCAGCAGCTGGCTGTTGCGCTCGGCAGTGGCGCGTTTCACCTCCTCGCGTTCGCGACTCTTTTGCACGTAATAGTCGAAGTTGCCGTTGTGGGTGTACATCACGCCTTGGTAGAGCTCAAAGATCTTATTGCACACACGGTCAAGGAAATAGCGATCGTGGGTCACCATGAGCAGGGTCATGCTCGACTGGGTGAGGAACTTTTCCAACCATTCCACCATCTCCACATCGAGGTGGTTGGTAGGCTCGTCAAGAATCAGGAAGTCAGGCTCATGCAGCAATACCAAAGCCAAAGCCAAACGCTTCACCTGACCACCTGAGAGCTCGTCAACCGACTGCTCCAAGTTGGTGATGGCAAAACGGGTCAGATATTGCCGTGCCTTGAGGTGTTGTTCATCGTTGAGGTCGGCCAACAAATCCGAAATGCGCGTCCCAGAAGGATACACAGGCAGTTGCTCCAAGTAGCCGATTTTGATGTCGTTGGCATAGGTGATGGTTCCCGAGTCGGGCGACTCCTGCCCTACCAGAATCTTCAGCATCGTCGACTTTCCCGAGCCGTTGGTGGCAATCAGGGCCGTCTTGTCGCCTTTCTCGATGCCAAAGGTAACATCTTCGAACAGCATCTTGATGCCGTACGACTTGGATATCGCATTGACCGACAGATAGTTCATTTCGCGAAACGCTTGACGTACTCGATAGGATATTGCGATTTCTCCGAGACCTGCTCCACCGTCATGCCCGATTCAAACAACCGCTTGATGACGGCATCCATAGGCTCACCGACTTCGATGATATGGAAGTCAGGGTCATAGAAACGAACAATGCGTTGACCCCAAGGCGCTTCCTCAACAGGATGGACATACTTTATCTCAGGGAACTCCTTCAGGTATTCAAGGAACTTGTCGAAGTCCTTCTCCTCGAAATACAACTCGGCATTATTCGACTTCCTTCGGACCGTATTCGTATGGATCATCGCCTTCCATTTCTTCACCTCTTGCAGGGCGAAACCTCCTTCAAATTGGACGTTCTCTCCAAAGTTGAAGGCAACGCGGTCGCCAATCACCTCTTCGTAGAATGTGATGGCTTTCTCCATGTCGGTAACCACCAATAGTGGACATTTGAATTTCAGCATAACTCTAAGTTTTGATACCGCAAAAATAAGAAAAGCCTCGCATCATCAGACACGAGGCTTCAACTTTTTATCAATTAGGTGTCATTTCTTCTCCTTGGGCAGCACTGCAAACTTATAAATGCAAAGCTGGCGGTATTCCTCGCCAGGATTCAGCACCGGGACGGGAGTCAAGCTCTCATGGTTGATGGCATCAGGGAAGAACTGGGTCTCCAAAGCCAGACCTTCACGGAAGTTCAATGGCTTGCCACACTTACCTGTGCCCTTACCGTTGAAGAAGTTACCACTATAGAACTGCAGTCCCACCTGGTCGCTCCAAACCTGCATCTCGCGGCCGCTTGTCGGGTCGGTCAACGTGGCATCCCAAGTGTAGGCCTTGGGGTCATTCTTGTCGACAATCCAGTTGTGGTCGTAGCCCTTGGCGTATCTGAGTTGCTCATCATCGGCGGCGATGTTCTCACCAATGCGATGCTTCTCACGGAAATCGAAAGGCGTATTCTTCACACCCAAAAACTTGCCATCAGGAATCAGCTGGTCATTGATGGTAGTCATGTAGCGTGAGTTGATTTGAAGCTCGTGGTCGAGAATATTCCCATTGCCCTCGCCTTTCAGGTTGAAGAAGGAGTGGTGCGAGAAGTTGCAAAGCGTAGTGCTGTCGGTGGTGGCGGCATAACGAATCTGGAACTGGTTGTCGTGCGTCAAGGTGTAGCTCATGGTCACATCGAGATTGCCTGGGAAACCGTCTTCGCCATCGGCAAACACGGTGTGCATCTGAAGCACGCTGTCGTTAACCGAAACCACATCCCA
Organism: Bacteroidales bacterium; assembly: GCA_017508895.1. Next base: position 11,155 of record JAFWRA010000297.1, on the reverse strand, counting down.
AACGCGGCTGTCGGCACCGACAAGACCGCCATGAAGTGTGTTCTCTCCATCATTCTTTGTCAATTGATACGCAACACCATTCAAGGAAAAAGTGCCCTTGGAAATGCGGTTGGCACAACGCCCCACCACGGCACCAAGATAGCGTTCACCGTCGTTATTCACATACTTGTTGATATGGTCGTAGCCAAGAACGATGTCTTCATAGCTATTGTTGCAGTCAGGCATCCAGAGGGAAACCACACGCCCACCATAATTGGTGACCTGCATCGTCAAAAATCCATTGTGTAAGGTATAAAGAGAAACGTTCTTGCCATCAACAATCATATTGAAGTTTTCGGTAGGAATCAACTTGACTTCTTTCTTCTTAGGTCCGCAACTGACTAACAATAAAGCCATTGCAAAAATCGATAATGCTTTTTTCATCTTTTTCGATTTCTATTCTTCTAAAATTGGGCTGCAAAATTACAAAAACTCATTCTATCCTGCAAACAGAATTTTATTTTGTTCTAACTACACCCTGATAGTCAACCTCTTTGTGTTTGCGCAAAAAATCAATTATCATTTCCTCGGAGGTCTTGAACATGCTCCGGCCTTCATCCTCACTTTCAATATTAACCGTTGAGGCCATATAGCTGTTGAATGCCACTTTATATACCTTGTTTGTGGAGAAATTCGCCCCATCCATGTTGACCCACACGCTTCTACCATCGTCGCTCACCGTATAGGTCATGCCCGAAACGTAGGAAGGAAAGCCGCCGTTTTTTCTGTAGGAATTAAGGATGAACTTCTTCACCTGAGCGCCAGTCATCTGATAAACAACCACCTCGTTGTTGAACGGGTCGATGCTGTAAACGTCCTTCACGGTAATCGGGCCTTGCTTCAAGTAGTTGACACGCACTCCACCCGTATTTTGGAAGGCGAAGTCGGCACCCGTCATTTCGCGAAAAGCATCAGTCATCATGCAACCCACTTCTTCAGGCGTCTCAAATTTGGTCTTCGCCATCGCAATAGGCTCATTCAAGACAGGCGCGTCATTGAATTCGTTCAACAACTTCTTAATCTCGGGTTTTTCCTTGCGCACTTTGTTGACATCCAGCACCATGGCCTCCTTACCAACGACTTTATGGTTCTTCACTCTCAACTTCACCAAAGTGGCATATTTCAGATGCGACCCTGACTGGGTAATCAAAACGCCATTGGTCTCAGAAGGATACTCTATAAGCGTATGGCTATGCCCGCCAAGGATGACATCCACCCAAGGATTGGATTGAGCCAGTTCCATGTCGTCCTCAAAGCCGCAATGCGAAAGCAGTATCACTACATCGTTCTCGTTTCTGAGATATTTGTAATCAGGCAGCACTTGTTCGGGACGTTTGAAGATCACTTTCTTCAGTTTGTCAGGATGCGCCCCAGGGATGCCGTCGTGACGGACTTCAATCATACCCACCACGGCCATCTTCACACCCTGTTGCTCCATGGTCACAAAAGGCTTGATATTGAGGTCGAGCGTTAGGGGAACGATTACATTTGCGCAGAGGAATGGAAAATTTGCCCGTTCGATATCGTTGTGTAAGTTGTCGACGTCACCGTCCCATTCGTGGTTGCCTACCGTTGTAAGGTCGAAGCCTGTTCGGTTCATCAGCTCAATCATGGGGTAATTGACAGGGTCGTATTGGTCGTTCACTGGGTTGCCCGTGCGGTTGTCGCCCGCCGAAAAGAGCAGGAGGTCGGGATAGACGGCTCGTAGGCTGTCGACCATCGTTGCAAACTTGGGGAACATGTCGATGTTGGCGTGCATGTCGTTGACCGACAGGATGGTGATTTCCGTTTCATCTGTAGCACCTTGGTTCTCAGCTTGTTTAGGCTGACTTTCAGGTTGATTGCGAAGGACGAGATACAGGACCACCGCCACTAAGGCAAGCACCAATAACAATTTCTTTTTGTTCATAGGTCGATTGTAATAGATTTGCCGCAAAGATAGGGATTTTTTGCATGCAAAAGGATGCGGAAACTTTCTTACCTTAGAAGATACTCTTAGACAAATCCGAATTCTGCAACACAATATGCTTGGTCTTTCAACGAACCCCATATCTCCCCGCACGATAGGGTATATCTTACGGCAGGGAAATATGGGACTGGTGGGGAAAGGATGGGGACGGTTTAGGAGGTGTTAACCGTTCATCGGGACATTCATTTCGTAACTACCAGTTTTCCGGTGTGGATCAACTCTCCGCAGCGGACGGTGTAAACATAGACGCCGTCAGCCAAGCCGCGCAGGTCAAGCACCTTCTGTCCCTGGCTGCCGTCCAGCTCGGTCGACAACACCGACACGCCGAGGGTGTTGGCAATGGTGACCGTGGCCTTGGATGTCTTGGCGGGCAAGGCGTAATCCACCGTTGCCCATGTGGCGGCCGGGTTGGGGCTTACGCTGACAGTGAAGCCCATGGCTTCGTTCACGGAAGCGCTCGTGGCATTGCCCATGCCCCTGTCCCCTCCATCACCATCATCGGGCATTGTCGGGCAAGAGTAGGTCATCACGTAGTCGTCCGATATTTCAGACAACATGGCTTCGGCCATTGCCCTGGATGTGCCGGTTCCGTATGTGGCAATGCTGTCCACCATCGAAGCCTCGGCCTCCGTCAGCCCTGACACGTTTCGGTTCTCGCTGTTGAGGGTCTGGTGGAGTGTGATCAGGCGCATGTAGTCCGCATGGTCGGCAAGGGCGTTGCCTTGCAGCCCGTATAGTGCGGGCAGCATGTTGGCCAGGGCGAAGGCATGGACGGAGTCGCCTTCCTGAAGGTAGGAAGCGACAATCATCCTGTCGGAGGCGATGTCGCCCATGTTGCCGAGCCATGTGCGGAGCTCCGTTGGATTGGCAATGCTGTCGTCGAGGTTGCTGCGCACGATGTCGCCAGCCGCGAGGCTGTAGTCGTGTTGGTATTGGGCCATCTGTGCCTGAAGGGCGGTGCGTGCGGTGAAGCCCGAGGCAATCTGCCTGAGCAGGTCAACCATGTAGGCGGGAAGCGGGTTGTCCTTGTTCTCGAGATAGCTGATGAGGGTGTCTTTCTTCAGTTCGTCAGGGTTGGCGGCGAGAATCTCGAACAGCACGGGGTCGGTGAACACGTCGTCGCGGTCGGCGGCGGTGGTCAGCACCTCGCCCGATACGTAAGGAGAAAGGCCAAGCAGTTGTGCGCGCAGCCTCCACATGTCGGAGGAGGTGGCGTTGTTGATGTCGGCCACCTGCGCGGGAGTGCTTCCGCCGTCGATGCGGCTCTCATAGAGCTGCAGGAGGCTGGAGTAGGTCGCGTGTGCCGAGAGGTAGTCCGACTCCAATGCGGCCTTCTCGGAAGACGACTTCACCACGGAACCGCCGTTCCCGTAATGCGTCAGGCACCTGTTGGAGTTTCGGGTGTCAAAGGCATCCACACGGTGAAGCAAGGACGTGGCGGGCGTCTGGTCGGAGTCGTTGATGTCGTAGTAGTATGTGATCTTCTGGTTCCCGTCATTGTAGAAATGATAAAGGCTTCCGTCGAAGGTGTTGCCTGCGGGCATTGTTGCCGAGCCTTGCGAGGAAGCGACATCGCCGATGCTGCCGTCCTTCAGCACACAGAAGTCTATGGCATTGCCCGAGTTCGTGTTGCAGGTGTAAGTGAGGCCAGAGGTGGAAGTCTTATTGTCGCCGACGGCCACATTGCCGCAGCGCAGGTTGGCGAACGAGTTGCGGTAGATGTCGTTGGTTCCCTGGGAGTTGACAATTACAATGCCATAGGGCGAGCCGGTATTGGTCGCTCTCGGATGAAAGGTGTTCTCCTCGATGCAGAACGCCGACAGTCCGTCGGCATAGATGCCGAAGTCGCAATCGGAGCCGCAGCCGACGTTGAAGTCGTTGCCCACGATTATGGCGTAATCTGTGTTGAGCGCGTAGATGCCGCAGGTGTTGTTGTCGAACCGGGAGTTACTGACGGTGAACATGCGAGCCGCGCTGCCGTCGTTGGAGGCATGTATGCCTCGGTGGAAGCCTTGGAAGGAGGAAGGAATGAGATACTCGTCAGGGCAGGGAAGGACGTTGCTGTTTTCGCAATATGAGTTCACAGTGAAGCCTGCCTCATAGGCGCCGATGCCCATACACCACAGGGAAACGCCCGGAATGTTTCTGTTGACCGAGAATTCGCAGCCCAAGAAGCTGATGCCTTTGACATGTTCCATGTCAACATGTTTGGAGAACGTGGTTGTCCCGAGGTAACTGGCGTCGATTGAGAAGGAGCAGTTGTGGAAGAAAGAGTTATAGGGCATTTCCTGCTCGTCATTTATGTAGGAATAGTTGGAGTACCAAAGGGCGTGAACGGACTTGGCGTTGTTGCGGAAGGTGGCGTCGGTGGCATGGATGATGCCGCCGGTGGTGTTGTAATGTCCTGGCCTCCACAGCTCCACGGCGCATATCGCATTTTCGATGGTGGCACCGTTACGCATCTCCAGATAACCTTGTCCATAGCTGCCGTTGGTCTCGTACTGGTGGGTGCTACTGTTGCCCCAGACTTCTATGCCTTGCCACATATTATCACACAGACCCGTCAATAAAGCTCCGTAGTCAAGAATTAATTTACCACCTGGCTTAATAATGATTTTTGTTGACCCGCCCATATATATTGTGTTAATTATTGTAAGTGTACCTCCATCTTCAATAATTACATCATGGTCAAGATACTTCTCGCTACCCCACAATGTTTCTCCAATGATGTACTCAGGTATAGACGAATATACATAATTGTTGCACATAACCATACATTCGTATTTTTCATTGTAGGGACCTATCAAAGGAGATGAATCATCGCAATCCTCTTCGTCTGGACAGTTGGGACAAGTGGCCGGTTTAGGACCGATTCCCCAATTGTAATAACCATCGCCATCAACATCCAAACAAGCAACACCCAATCCATCGTATAAAAGACTTGAAATTGGGACCTCAACACTAAACGCATCAACATATGTAAACAATGTATATGTTTCATTTCCTATCATTATTGTATTATGGCTGTTTGCATCAATAATAACCTTGCAAAAAGGACTTCTATCATACCCATAATCGGCATAACTTTGTTTAAATATATAATAAGGTTTACCAATATCAGGAGAATTGGCATCAACAACCAGTTCGTGCTCATTTCCCTCTTCAAAATTCCCATATAATATCGGGTCTCCTGCTTTGACAACGCCAAACCCAACCATACTCATAGCATGTCCCCATTTTTTCATTCTGCATGCAAGAGCCCCCTTTGTTATCAGATTTGTTTTAATTGTATCCTCTCCTCCAAAATATTCTGATCTATCCGAAATACTAACAATTTCATTAGGGTTTTCACATTTATATGGACTTTCACATGGGATTGTTTGTCTTGGATAAAAATGGAAACAGTTTTCACCAACAATTCCTTCCTCTGCAATATACTTTAATGCTTTTTTTACTGAGCCACCACTATCCCATGTTCCAGCATCACTACACGATATAATGTCTTGTACTGATAATTCATCATTAATTTGTCTATTGAAGTAGAGGTTTACCAATGCCTCTGTTGTGAATTGTGCTGTAAAAGCCCAACATTCAGCTGCTCTTTGCCCGTATCTTCTTCGAGGTATCCACCCCGAACCATCAGAATTGTAATAATAAGAATCTGAATTTTGAGAGCCATGTCGTGTGCGCCAATCAAACTCCTTTACTATATTATTGCTTGCAGGAGGCGTGGTGTCGTTCAAGGGGGAATAGTATCCATAAGCATAGTAATCCCATCCCTGGAGATTAGGCAAATCATTTCCAAACATTGCTTTCTTGTCACGATACCTTAAATTGGAAAGATAAGTGGTGTCAGCACGCCAAGCCTTTTTATGATCAGATAGCTTTGCATTAATTCTTTCCACAATTTGAAGGTTTTTTGAAAGAAAAACAGAATCAGAAACAGAAGTCACCTCGTTTTTATTTGTATACGTGCAATTGTTTTGATGTTTGCAAGATAAAATGCAGCATCACATAGAGTAACAATGAGGGAACACGGCACAATTTTATACAATGCAGCAGTCTCAAAAGCAGCTCCTTGAAATTGACTGTTTTTTTCTGTCGAATATAGGCTGTTACGTTCATAAACCAACCATTCGTTTTCGTTATCATCAACTAACACTACTCTGATAAAAGCGGTGTCTGAAAGAAGTTGTCCTTCACCATCTATGCTAAGACCATAACTATGGGTTTGGATACCAAATGGCTGAAGAGTATCACTACAATTAAAGTTTTTGTTGATATTGTAGGTAGTAATTTGTGCGCTCATTTTCAAGCACATCAAACTTAATAGCAATATTGTTATCTTTTTCATCTTTTCACTATTTTATAATTCATCACCTGAGCCCCCATCACTATCTGAACTACATACATGCCTTTGGGTTTATCGGCAAAACTTATGTTTAAGGAGTTATCTTTGGTTTCAAATGTGCAAATAACTCTTCCTGCCATATCAATAACCTTTGCCGTTTTTGTTCCTTCCAATGGTTGCCGAAAGTCAATTTGGAGGGCGTTAACTACCAATGTGTTTATATGAACCGTTTTTTCTTTTTCGTATTCATCAACAGACAAAATTTCATAATCACACTCCGTATCAGATACGATTAGTGACGAGCCATCTTCTGAATAACAACGAATCTGGCTGTGCTTACAAGGAGGAGGCCCTTCCAAATCATAAAACGGGAATACGGATCTGTCTAAGCCTATGCCTTCGATGATATTGTTAATATAGAAGTAATCGTCAATCGTGAAGGTGTGCAGCACTTTCCTAATGCTTCCATCTTCCAGTATCATGGTTGTAGTGTCGATGACATAAACTTCAACATCGTATTTTGGAGCAAACCAACTTTCCCCAGGATTCTTGTCAAAGTCGTATAGTAGAAGACGTTGTCCGTTCTCCACTTCATAGATTTGGTTCCCCTCTTGGGTAATATAACGTATTTCGGTATAAGGACTGATTAGACCGTCACAGTCGAGATTCTGGAAAAATTCGATTTCCTTACATTCCCATCCGTTGATTTCAACGGTTTCTAACGAGCGGAATCTATCATATGCGATACCAGAATAATTCCATCCTTCCCTATATAGGCGTTCATAATACCATTCCGCTCCCACAGGAGCGAATTCATGCGTTTGTGCCCCTGCCACTCCTGCCACAAGTAGCAGCAGGAGCAAAAAGAATTTGTCGTTCAAGTTATGTAATCTGTTCATTCTATTAGAGGTTTTATTTGATAATGGTGCTTGCAAAGATATAGAAATTCATCCAGTTATCATAACGCATAGATGCATTTTTCCACGCAAGTGCCTACTCTTTCACCACCTTGTCCGAATAAGTCTTCCCGTCCTCCAAGGTGACCTTCATCAGGTATTGCCCTGGTGCGAGGCCTTGCAGGTTGATGCTTTCTATGCCCTCACTTTGCGTGTGCACCAAGCGCCCTTGCATGTCGTAGAGCTCGACTCGGGTGGGCTTCACGTCGGGCGAGTACTGCAAGTGGAGCAGGTCTTGGGCGGGGTTGGGATAGAACAGGTAGGGACGAACGAAGGCTTCCGCTTCGGGAGTGCCTACGACGCCATCGTCATGGATGAAGAAAAGAATCGTGTTGAATGGATAGTCACCTTCATAATAAGCTACCTTATGGTGTTGTGCACAAACCGCTATACCCTTTTCAATCGTCTCCATGCGGCAGAAGTGGATGCTTTCGTAATTATTCAAGGTATAACACCGCCTCTCCCAGATTGTGTTCATGTCCGTATCCAGCTTCAAAACCGTGATGTATCCTTTTGAAGGATTGTTGCTGGTCCTGTAGGCCAAATAAAGAGCACCGTCTTCCGATTTTTTAAAGCCAAATGGGAGGGCGCAGTAATTCAGGTTTGTAAATACCGGTTGTGACGATATCATGATTTCTTTCAGTTCTTCGTGACTGGACTTGTCATACTTCGTGACGCGCATGCCATTCCTCGGCTCATTGTCCTTAGTGTATTGTGAAATCACGTAATAGGTCTGTCCGTCATAAGGCAGCATGGAAACCATGTTGTTGAAGAAGTGGTAGTGCCCTGACTGGTTTTCCATTACAACGGTCTCTTGCAGGTTGAACATGGAGTCAATGACGTGGAACAAGAAGGTGGTGTCACCTTCCGGGGTTGTGTCCCATCCGTAGACGGCGTATTCGCGAGGGCTGTCCGAGTATGCGACCATTCCGTTGATATTCCATAAGCCACCTTGGAAGAGGCCGGGTATCGGCTGCTTGTCTTTCAGCGTCCCGTCGAGACCGATACGGGCAAAGACGGGAACGCCGTCCGAAACATAGCGCACGACCAAGTTCTCCTCGTTCTCGAGCATGATGCCATTGGATGACTCAATACGTGTATCCTCAAGATGAACCATGACGGGCTCGTTATCGAAATTCAGGTCTTCATCGGAATGGAAGATTTCAAGCCACGTGAATCCGTCAAACCCGGGATGGAAATATCGGTTCGTGAGGAATCTCGCCCAAATGTAGCCTTCGCCGACCGGGTTGTGAACCAGCAAAACGCCATTGTTGTCATCGATATATTCAAGATTGGACTCAAGGAAAGTGGAGTCCGTCACGACGAGGTCCTGCCGCGATATGGTGTAGAAACCGTCTCCGATATTCACATAGGTGGACGAAGTAGGGGTGAGTTTTCTTCTGAACAAATTACAGAGCAGGAGGTCGCCATCCGGTTTCTCCACCATGGTGAAGGTTTTATCTATTCCTATATTGTGTGGGGTGTTGTTGTACACGAAAACCGTACTGAAATTATGCCCCATGATTTCGAGGGTGTTTCCCTGCGCATGGGCGAAGGATGCCACAAGGGCAAAAGCCAAGGATAAAAGTATTTTCTTCATGATATTTTGATTTTTTGCAAAGATAAGAATTGTCATAAAACGAGAAAACCAAAATGCAAATTTTACTATTAATCGTGATCGAAATCGCCATCGGCATAGCCATTGGCATTACTGAGTTCCACGATGTAGCTACCACTAGCCACATTGGCGAAGGGGATGATAACCACATGCTGCACATCAGTATTTACCACCGTGTTGTAGACAATGCCACCCATGCTATTGAAAATCGAAATACTCACGTTGCCGAAGCTTTGGTTGAATCCGATGTAGATAGCATCGTCGCTGGCTCCTGCTTCTATGGCATTGGGACCAACTAATGTCGCTAATTCTCCATGTAATTCAATTTTATTATACTCATGAGGCATACTTCTTCCCATATTATGGATAGGTATTGTTTTGTAAGGTATTGCCTGAATCTCTCTTGACGAAAAGCCAAGGATGCACAGTGCAACAAAAATAAGTGTTTTTCTTTTCATTTTGTGTAGATTTACCATTGATAGACTTTTGTTTTTTTGCTTATGTGAATTCACGGCTCTAAAATATAGTATTTGGCATGGATTCCGAACCTCGTTCCGAATAAAAACTTAAAATTAAAAATTAAAATATTGAAAATAAACAAAATAAAAACTCATCGTTTCAAACATCATTCCGAACTTTTTAAGTTTATTTTGAAGGTAAGACCAAGGAAAATATGCTTAAAATCACACTAATCAAGCCAGTTTGTTCCCTGAAAAAGCCGATTGTATCTTTTTTCTACTACGGTTCCTGATCTTGTCCACCATGTCGGTGGTCTTGTGGAGCAGCAAGGCTTCGTCTTGACGTGAAATGTTGAAATACGACATGATGACGTCCATCTGTTCGATTTCATCAAGCCCTAAGTTGTCTTGTTTGACGATTTCGCGCAACTTTGGATAGAGAACGTCAACGGTTTCCATCATTGCATCAATGTGCTTTTGTTTGCCGAAAACCGACTTTTCCAGCTTTTTCAACAATTCTTCATCCCCTTGATTTTCCAAAAACAGATGCAAGAGCAACTTAACGGACTGCTCTTTCTTGAGTGAGAGGGAGAGCTTTTCGCCATATTCGTTAGTAGTTTGTTCCTGCCTCTCTTTTTCTTTAAGCAAGTCTTCGTATGCCTGCTCTCTTTCCTTATGTTTTTGCCTCAGATAATTTTGGACTTGCTCTTGCTTCTCACTTTTTTGGGTCAGTTCCTTATTCTGTTGCATAAAGTGGAACAAGTTTGCCTTTGTCTCAGCTTCTTGTTTCCGTGTTTTTGCCAACTGGATTTGCGAAATAGCCAATGCTGTCAAACCTATGATAGCAAATATGCTGATAAAGGTGATGAAGTGTTGCTTTCGGATGAGTTTCTGGTTCATCGTATTACGTAGGCTCTCGTAATCATATTGTTGTCGGATGCGAAAAACAGATTTCTTTTCATGGCAAGTCTGTATGTCGAACAATATGTCTTCATGTGTTTTACGGTATTGAAGAGCCAAAGCTATATCTCCTTGACTTTCGGCAAATTGAGCCAAAGCTCCATAAATAGATACCTTAGTGTTTTCATTCAAATTGGGGGAAGTCAGGGATTCTTTAATATGCTGATAATACACGGCAGCAGAATCTGTCAATCCTAAAGAAGCAAATGACTTGCCTAAATTCAGATTAAGTAACGTTTTTTCAGAATCTCCCAAATCGGGCTCTTTGGCATTTTCCTTAAGGCATTCAATGGATTGGACATAGTTTCCCTGCAAACGGTGAAACACAGCGAAGTTGTTCAAAGCTTTTCTCTTCGCCTTGGAAGAATGACTTAGGTCGGCATAAGCAAGGCTTTTTGTTAGACTTATATTGGCACTATCAAATTGTTTCAACACAATATATGCAGCTGCTTTCAAATTCTGTACAAATGCACGCTCTCCCCAACGTGTTCCGAAATAAATGTCCGCTGTATTTAAAATGGACAAAGCCTCGTCTTCCAAATAATCATCATAAAGCAATTTACCCATCCTATATTGGGCCAAAGCGATAGTAAGACTGTCGGAGGCATAGATGCCAGTTTTTTCCGCCTCCTTAAACGACTTCATGGCCTCCTCCTTCTCGTTATAGTGCTGCTGCACAAACCCGCTGTAGAGCGCAGCCTTGGCCGCCTTGGCGTACTGCTTTTTCTTGGCGTAATAGGCAGAGGCGCGCTCCAGCTCTGGGCTGGTGGATAGGTTGCCGTGGTTGTCAAAGAAATCGTCGTC
>JAFWRA010000035.1 GCA_017508895.1 Bacteroidales bacterium | reverse complement strand
GCAATTTGACCGAGAAAGTGTTGATGAGTAGAAAGGAGGAAACGCTATGAGTAAATCTATTGAAAAAGAAAAGCCACTCGAGTATTTGAGGCATAAGAATGGCGACAGCTACTCGGCTGAAACGATACGCAATTGGTATGTAGCTCGTGCCTACGTCCTCGACCGTTTGAAAAGTGTTGCCATAGGTCCTACATCTAACGAGCATTTGCATGTGGTGGTGGCGAGCGACAGCCCTTTGATGTTGTCAGCTGTCCGTGAAGTGGCCTTGTTGGCGCACTTTGCCAATTTTGACGAGGCTAGCGGTAGAAATCGGTCGGTCATCACCATTGTGAGCAATAAAGACAATATCGTAGAAGAGCTGAAGAAAGAGGAATACCTTTGTAATTTGTTGGATTACTGCAAATATTCGGTTTATGGCGCGGCCCCAGTAAATGTCGACTCCTTCCTTGACGTTGAATTGGAAATAGTCAGGAGTTTGTCAGCGGCTGAAAAGATCGGTCTTGTCGTCGAAATGTCGGACAATGATGCCAATGAGTTCCTTAAGACTGTAAGGATGGATGACATTATGAGCATCGACACCCGCAAGGCGGTGTATGTGGGACGAATCTACGAACTGGGTGTGCTGATTGACAACCTGCCTGCCGAAGACATTCACTCTCCCCGACGCTACAAAATGGCTTTGGACACGTTTGAGCACAACTTCCTGCAAAAGCCGATGACGCAGCTTATCAAACCAGAAAAATGGAAAGCCGATGTGATACAAGCCAAGAACGGTTTCTCAAGCATTTGCTGCGCCGACTGCTTCGAACTGAGGGCAAGAGGAATGGAACAGTGCGGTAACAAGAAAAATGACTCGGATAAAGCTTGGGAGGACCATATCGAAGCGTTATCGGTCAGTGAACATGCCCGTTGGGTGACTGAGCGGTTGATTATGGGCGTGCGTTTCTATACCAAGGAGGAGCGCATTCGTGACGAGCGGTCGTTTGGTGGCGCCAAAAAACAATACCGTAACCGAATGAAAAAGAATGCCTCGGATCCGGTCAGCGTCGATATTTGCTCATTCGCGGAGTTGCGCAGAATCAATCCTGGCGACATGAAATACGACAGCTTCTTGATGTTGGCCATTCCCAAGATTTTGAAGCGGATTAAGGAAGAAGATAAATGATGAATTAAACAGGATAAGCTATGAAAAAAACATTACTATTGCTGTTTGCCTTGTTGACCATGTTGTCGGCTTCTGCCCAAAAGATATGGACGGTGAGCACAGTTCCCAACACCCGCTTGCAAAGCAACGACATCCACGTCTCCGACCCCGATGGCTATCTCTCCGACAGCACCGAGATGACCATTAACACGGCACTTTGCGCCATCCGCGACAAGGCTGATGTTTTTTTGGTGACCTTGACTTCCATCGGTGATGCCGAAACCAAGTCTTTCGCTACGGAGTTGTTCAACTATTGGGGCATTGGCGATGCTGAGACCAACAATGGCGTGCTGCTGTTGTTCGTTGAAGATCAACATTCCTTGGAGTTTGAGACAGGCTATGGTGCTGAGTCAACCCTCACCGATGCCAAGTGTCAGCGGATATTCACCAATACCATCGTTCCTTTTTTCAAGGCTGGAGATTATGAGGGTGGGCTTTGTGCAGGCGTGGCTGACATCGTTGAGGTTTATGGCGGCGAAATCCCCATGGGGCTGAAATCGACGTTGCCGGCTGTCAATCACGATGGTGAAGAACAAGGGCTTGGCGATGATGTTCCCATCTTTTTTGTGTTTTTTGCTATGGTCTTGTTTGTGATGCCTTTTGTGGGTATTGGATTTTGGCTGCGTAAGAAAAAGTTGGGAAAGAAATCTATTACAGACACTTACCATGCGGTGGAAGAGAAGGGGGCCACCTATATCGATGGTTTCAAGACCACCTGGTCGGGTTCACCATGGGAAGGCAAGGGTTGTCTCGGAGGCCTGTTGATTGGTTTCTCCATCTTCGTTATCTTATTCCTGGTCATAGGTTATATGGGTGTGCGCTATCCGGATTTAGAGGAAAAAACATTGTTCAATAGGGTCTCCATCATTACCATTTTATTGTATCTCACATGGGTCTGTTTCCGCCATAACCAGCGTGTCTTGAAGACCGCCAAAACGCTGGCCAAGCAGTCCATCAATCCACGGTCGGTCTATCAGGCGGCTTATGAGAATAAGAGCACCAGGTTGGCCACCTGGATGGCACCATGGATAGGTTGGATTTACCACCGTATTTACAAGAAACAGTTGAGTCATAGCGAAGAATGCACTTGTCCCAAATGTAGTGGCCCTATGAACAAATACGCTGGTTTTAGTCTGCCTGAGAATCATTTGGTCGAGGAAAAGGTAGGAGCATTGAAGTTCACGCCATACCGTTGCAGCAACGGCCATGTGGTTGTGGTGAAGGAGCATGGCAGCAAGTATTCCAAGTTCGAGACCTGCCCAAAATGTGGGGCTTACACCATGATGACGACAGACACTAAGACGATCAAAGCCAACGATTACTCGCACGACGGAGAGCTATTGGAAACCTGCGTCTGCCAGCATTGCGGCGAGACACTCACCAAGACGGTGGTGATACCCAAGTTGGTGCATTACAGCGATAGCAGCGGCAGCTCTTCCAGCCACGGAAAGGGTTATTCAAGCCATTCCTCCAGCCATCATTCATCGGGTGGTTCCTTCGGCGGCGGCCATAGTGGTGGTGGCGGTTTTTCGGGGAAATGGTGAGTTGGTTTAGAGTTTAGAGTTTAGGGTTTAGAGTTTAGAGTAGTTTTTGGGTACTTATTGAAATTGTGCTTTCAATTCTTCTTATTGGGCGTAAGCGATTTGTAAAATATTGTTATTTTTGCGGCAAAATCAAGTAGTCATGGGCGTATATATCAATATCGGAAATGTAGGTTTCCAGAGTGTAAGAAACGGTGAATATGTTGACAAGTCGGGGCTTATTTCCATAGTCAACGGTGCGCTTTTCACGGAACGACGTTTCAGCTGTGTATCCCGAAGCCGTCGTTTTGGCAAGTCGGTGGCGGCCAAGATGCTCAATGCCTATTACGACCAATCGTGCGACTCGCGCCATCTATTTGCTGATCTTGAGATAGCCTCCGACCCTACTTTTGAGAAGCACCTGAATAAATATCCGGTCATCTTTCTCGACTTGACCAATTTCACCACGCGTTTTAAAGACGACACCATCATTGAGCATGTCCAAAAGGAACTCAAAGACGACATCCATGAGGCTTACCCTGATATTCCCGTAAAGGCCGACGATGACTTGATGGCTTATCTCATCCGTATTACCGATGCAACCCACCAGCCGTTCATCTTCATCATTGACGAATGGGATGCCATTTGCCGTGAGTTTAAGTCGGGCACTCATGCCATGGACGAGTATGTCAGTTGGCTGCGCCGTATGTTCAAGGGAAGCAATTCTCCTCAGGTCTTTGCTGGTGTGTATATGACGGGTATTTTGCCCATCAAGAAATACAAAACTGAATTGGCACTCAACAATTTCATAGAATATTCGATGGTGGAACCGAGACGGATGGCTTCTTATTTTGGGTTCACCAAAGATGAGGTAAAAGCATTGGCCGAAAAGCATCGTATGGACTTCGATGAATTGGAGAAATGGTACGATGGCTACCAGATTGGCGACGAGCAGTCCATCTTCAATCCCAATTCGGTCATGCAAGCCGTTGATTCAGGTCGCTGTCGCAGTTTTTGGGCTTCTACTGGTGCCTACGATGCTGTTGCACATTATATCCAAATGAATTACGAAGGACTGAAAGACGATGTGGTGCAAATGCTGGCAGGTGAGTCATGTGCCATTGACCCTACTGGATTTCAGAATGATATGTCGGTCATCCATTCAAAGGACGATGTACTTACGGTACTCGTCCACTTGGGCTATCTTTCATACAACTGGGAAGAAGGTGAGTGCTATATCCCCAACAAGGAGGTGGCGGGCGAGATGGTGAATGCCGTCAAAATGAGCAATTGGAACCACGTTGCAAGTGCGATTGAAAAGTCAAAACAGCTATTGCAGGCGACGCTCCGCGGTGATGAAGAGGCCGTGGCCCGTGGCGTGGATGCTGCTCACGACGAGAATACGAGCATTCTGAGCTACAACGACGAAAACTCCTTAGCCTGCGTGCTGAGCATCGCCTACTATTACGCCTCCAACAACTACATCATCCACCGCGAGTTGGCCACGGGCAAGGGCTTCGCTGACTTGGTGCTCATTCCACGAAAGAATGTGGATTCTCCCGCCATCATCATCGAGCTGAAATACGACAAAGCCGTTGACACTGCCATCGAGCAAATCAAGCGCAGACAATATCCTGCCAAGGTTTCGCAGTATGCTGATAATTTGTTGCTTGTGGGGATTACTTATGAGCGGGATACCAAGTTGCATCGGTGTTGTATTGAGAGAGTTGGTGGTACAATGCTAAACTATTAAACCTGTCATTTGATTTCTGTAAAGAGCCTGAAACGGAAATCCCGTTTCGCCAAAGCGGAAGCATGGATTGAGAATGAAATGATTCCGCCAGATTCCCCATGAGTTTCCGGGCTTGTGGGGAAAATTTTTGTTTTCTGGCGATTGATGGAAGGCGGATGCCGTAACCGTCATGAGAACTATGAAAAAAAGAATAAATAAAAAAGACTAATTGTTTATTCATCCACGTCGGCGAATTGGTGGCTGAAGTGATGAGTTTCTAAAAAGGATAGATCTTGATAATTTGCAGACAGGGCAAACGCACTAAAATTAGGGGGAATTAGCGCGTTATGAACAGGATTTGAAAAGTTATCAACATAATGCATTCTGTTACAGTTTATTGCGGATTGTTTTGTATCTTTGCCAAAGATCCAAAGGAGAAAGGATATGG
>JAFWRA010000296.1 GCA_017508895.1 Bacteroidales bacterium | reverse complement strand
CTCCTTGTCGTAGATGACGCAGAACTGACCGGGAGCAACGCCCTGAATCAGATAATCAGAAAAGACCGTATAGCAGCCTTCGGCCGTCTTCTCCAGACGGGCATGATGAAACTCTGGCGTATGGCGGATCTTGAAGGTAACCTCGGTGGGCAGCTCGGCTGGCGTGAGATGATGGAAATCATGGAACTTAAACTCCTTGCTCCATGCTTTCTTCGGTTCGTAACCCTTCGTCACATACAGCACATTATTAGCCATATCCTTCTTGACGACATTCCACGGACCGCCGCCGAAGCCTAAACCATGACGCTGACCGATAGTGTGGAACCACAAGCCCTTGTGTTCGCCAATCTTCTTGCCAGTCTCCAGTTCCAGCACATCGCCGGGATTCTCGCCGAGATACCTCTTTATATAATCATTATACTTAATCTTGCCCAGAAAGCAGATGCCCTGCGAATCCTTGCGCTTGGCATTCACCAAGTGCTCGCGCTCGGCTATCTGCCGCACCTCATCCTTCATGTAATGACCGATGGGAAAGAGTGCCTTGCGCAACTGCCAATCATAGATTTGTGCCAGAAAATCCGTCTGGTCCTTCACGGGGTCGGGACTCGTGGTGAGCCATTTCTGCCCGTCAATCCATTCCGTCTGGGCATAATGTCCCGTGGCAATGAGGTCGTAGTTGTGCCCCATCTTTTCATCGAAGGCACCGAACTTAATCAATCGGTTGCACATCACGTCGGGATTGGGCGTGAATCCGGCGCGCACCTTGTCCATGGTGTATTTCGTCACCTGACTCCAGTATTCCTGATGGCAGTCAACCACCTGCAACCGGCAGCCAAAGCGATGAGCCACCGCCGTTGCCATCTCAAGATCTTCCTCCGAAGAGCAGTCCCATTCTTCCTCCTCTTCCGGCCCAATCTTGATATAGAAACAATCGGGATGCAGTCCGCGGCTGGCAAGTTCATAGACCACCACCGAACTATCCACGCCGCCCGAGAGCAGCACCGCAATTCGCTTGTCTTGAAGTTCTTCGTCTTTCATGCGGGCAAAGTTACGCATAAGTGAGCACAAATGCAAATAAAACTTGTTTTAATTTGATTTGTCGAGCGTTAGTAACTTATCAAAAGTTAGTGCAAATCGAAGACAAAACAAAGAAAAAGTTTCTTTTTTTGTTGAGATGCAGCCTAACTTCATGGCTCGAAGAGACATAAAGTTACGCATAAGTGAGCACAAATGTAGTATCTTCATGATTATTATATAGAATTTGTCTCGTTTGAGGGTGTAAGGGTGCGAAAATGCCGATAAACACAGGGGTTGCAACCTCCTCCAGAGGGTGTAAAGGGTGTGATAAGGGTGTAAGGTTTTTTGAAAAATTCTCTAGAGAATTTATTTCTTCCGATGATAGTTTGCATTGCTTCCGATGATAGTTTGCAGAAAATTCTCTAGAGAATTTATTTCAAGCAAACACCGCTCGAACTTGTTCATATCTTCAAACGTCTGACATAAATCCTTCTGCAGGCTTTTTAGAGTAAGATATTCGTAGATTCTTGTCCCTAAGTGCTTACCCGCAAGAACGACTCTTCGTATTTCGTAATTCGTAATTCCAACGTCAAAAGCTTACACCCTTATCACACCCTTCACACCCTCCCAAACAGGGTGCAAGCCCAGTGTTTATCGGCGTTTTCGCACCCTTACACCCTCAAAAGAGAAAAATTCTATATAATAAACATGAAATGAAGTAGTTTTATCGGAGTTTCAGCATTTATAGTCCCAAAAATTGGAACTTCGGAAATTATTATCTATCTTTGCCTGCATGATTCTATATACAATCGGACATTCTAACCATTCACAGGAAAGATTCTTGCAACTACTACAGTCCTATCATGTGGATTGCCTGATAGATGTGAGGAGCATACCTGCAAGCAATTATAATCCGCAGTTCAACCAAGAAGCATTGGATTCCTTTCTGCGGGGGAAAGGTATTGCATATGTGTTTATGGGACAAGAGTTTGGAGCACGACGTCTTGACAGTCTGGATGATACGGGACAAGTTGACTTCGAGAAGGCTGTAGATACGGATTCTTTTCAACAAGGCATCACACGAATGCGAAAGATTCTGAACGACTACCAGCACGTGACGCTGATGTGCTCGGAAGCAAACCCGCTGACATGCCACCGCTTTGCTCTTGTGGCCCGCTATTTTCATACGCACGGATTGGTCGTGAATCATATCCTGAGCGACGGCACGTCAGTGAGTCATAAGAGTCTGGAGCGGGAAATGGTGGAACAATACTTGAAAGCCAGAAAGCGGGTGCTGCCAGAGATTGACGAGCTTTTCGGCTCCTACACAGCAACTCAGCAATTAAACGACGCATACCGGCTAAAGAACAAAGAAATAGGTTTCAGAACTGAGCACGAAGAATATTACGACTGATGGACAAGCATTTCATTTGTTTGGCAAACTCATATAAACGAGGCGGACGATGCGTAGCTGGCGTTGAAATCGACATCGATGCTGATAATCGATGGAGTGTTAGAAAGGATACAACAGGGAAACCTATTTGGATTCGCCCTATTGACAGGCATACGGAATACGGTGAGATTCCCGAAGGCGATGCCCATTTCCTGCCTCTGCTTTCTATTGTCAAAATAACAGACGTCATTCCGTGTCCTCAATACGCGCATAGCGAAGATGCCTATTTCGACAGTATGTTCCCCATCGGGAAGGTACTTCCTTATCCAGAAGTGATGTGGCAACTGGCCGACT
>JAFWRA010000295.1 GCA_017508895.1 Bacteroidales bacterium | reverse complement strand
GTAGGTCATGGTGGAAATGTAGGTGTAGAAACGCACGCCAACATCTTGCAAATCAAAGAGAATGAGGTCGATGCCTTGAAGCATTTCGGCTGTGGGTT
Organism: Bacteroidales bacterium; assembly: GCA_017508895.1. The sequence continues at coordinate 4,235 of JAFWRA010000295.1, read as the reverse complement.
TCTTGTTTTTGCCGTAGAGCGACACGATGGGCAGGCCCGTTTTCTCGTCCTTGCCACTGTGTACCTTCGCTCCAGCATCAGCCGTGCCACGGAAGCCATGTTCGGGCGTGTAGATTTTGCGCACATCAACGCCCAAGGAAAGCAAGGTGTCCACCAAATGCGTTTCTCCAACAATGCTCGTTTGGTTGCCAACCACACCAACTCGTTTTCCTCGCAGAAGTGGCAGGTAATCATCCAATTGCATAGCTGCGGAAACATAGTGTTCCTTGTCAATAAAAGCAAGTTGAGACGTTACCAAATTGGCTGGCTTTTGCGTTTTGATTCTGTTGTTTGGCTCGTTGTCCATCTTGAAGATTTGGGCTTGGGCTTGCGCAAGGAAAGCGCAAAACAGTAGGGCGAAAAAGGATTGTCGTTTCATTCCAGAAGTGTTTTGTTTTGCAAAAGTATTGAAATTTATGCAAATTTAGTGCCTAAAGGTTTCGTCGAACCGTTTTTTCCCTATTTTTGTCGCTGAATTGGTTCGCCAGTTCGTATATATTGAACTTTAAGAAGCGTTATGCTTCCTTGTACTTGAAAACGTAGGAAATTTTCAAGCCAGTAAAAATGAGGTTGTATAACGGCTTCACGCTGTATAGCGTGGGCTGTTATTACATTATTTTTACGGGTATCCTACGACCTTCAAGTACGATGTGATATAACACAGCGCACGCTTCTTTTGTTTGGTGTCGAAGAAAGTCGTTTCTGTTAAATGGATTGAAAATCAGTAATTAACAAGTTTAATAAACATTAATTAAAAGAAAAATGGAAAAAAAGAAAAAGAAGAAGAGAACCATTGTGTTTTCATTGGTTTTGGTGGCAGCGATGCTATCGGCTCCTTCCGCACAAGCTCAAGGTATGCTTGATTTGCTTGGTGAGTATTACGAAGAACAAGACCAACGTAGCACCCGTGATGGCGGAATGATGGGACGAGGTTCATCGGGCGGTTACAATCTTAGCAATCAGCAGTTCGGATCAGACGCTAACGGCGGTTACGAGCTTTTCAACCAGACCTTCGGGCAGGAGACTCCAGTGGGCAGCGGCCTCGCCATCCTTATGGTGGCTGGAATGGGCTATGCCGCAATGAAATCAAGAAAGAAAAACCAAAAGTCAAACAATTAAAAAAGAAAGGAAATTACAATGAAGAAAACCATTTTGACCCTTGTGGCTTTCATGCTCGTCATGGGTATGACGCAATGCAAAAAGGAACAAACAACAACTAACGTAAACCCTGCCGATGATGGCGAAACCGTTTACATCACCATGAAGGTGGCCGATGGTGGCGGCAAGCACATCGTCTATCCTGGCACGGGTGCGGTCGTCTATGGCGACGGCGATAAAATCTATGTGGGTAACAATGGTCACTATGTCGGCACACTGACCTACGCCAACGGAGCTTTCAGCGGCTACATCTCCAATCCCAGCACTACCGATTATTTGCACTTCTACTTCATGGGCGGCAAGACTCCCGCAACCGCTCCGACGGCGGGAAGCACCACCTCGTTCACCGTAGACATTAGTGATCAAAGCAGCAAACTGCCTGTGCTGTCGTACGGTCATTCCAACACCAAATACATTGATGGCACTACGGCCTATACCTGCATGTTAGAGAACAAATGCGGTTTGGTGAAGTTTGTGCCGACAACACCGAATTCGAGCACCATCAGCATTTCGGGAATGAAGACCACCGCAACTATCAACTTTGCTTCCGGAAATGAAGGCATCGACCCAGTGGATGCTGCTGGTACAGTGACGCTATATTCAGTCAGCGACACGGAAAAATGGGCCATACTGTTGCCGCAAGGTGAGGTTGTAAGCCCTACCGTGAATGTTGGGAATTATGCTTGTACTATGACTTCTACCATTACGACTATTCCCGAAGTGACAACAAACATGTACCATACCACAGGTATCCGAGTTAGGGTTCCTGGCCAATTCCGTGTTCGCTTAAGCGAAGAAAAAAAAGTGTATTTCTCGCCAGGCAACCTGCAATACATCGGGAGTGCTGCTACACCATACTGGAAGTTCGCTGATAATCAGTTGGAATACCTGGGCGATTCGCAAAACGAGCAAGGCGAGGATCCGAACATTGACCGTGACCGTTTTGGATGGGGGACGAGTGGATGGAATAATGGAAATTTGTATTACCAGCCTTACAATAGGAACTACAATACGGAAAATGAAAGTAGAGGCTACGGCCCAACCGATGGGAATGGGAATTATTGGCTTAGCTTGACAGGAGACTATGTCAATGCTGATTGGGGCGTTTACAATCCCATCTCCAATGGTGGTAATCAGGCTGGATTATGGCGAACACCAACAGAAGGTGAATGGAGAGGACTTGTCTCCAACAACTCTTGGGGACTGTCTCAAGTGGATGGATTAAACGGACTGATTGTACTTCCAATTGATTGGGTACTTCCTGATGGACTGAACTTTACCCCCGGAGCTACATCTTCTTATTCAACTAACATCTATGATAGTGATCAATGGGCACTGATGGAAGCGAATGGTGCCATTTTCCTATATGCTTATTCATACAGCACATTATGGAGTAACTGGTACGGCATGTATTGGTCGGCATCTCACTATAATAGCAGAAGAGATAATGCGAATTACATGAATATAACCAGCTATGAAGCTTCAGTTAATTCAGGCTATCGTAATAATGCTTATTGTGTTCGATTAATACAAGATGTCGAGTAATAATCCAAAATAAACACACATAAAAACAGACTGACAGAATAACTCATTGGCGAGGTTAGAAAAGAAAAAAACAAACTCTGCTGATTCCTCCAGTGGGTTATCCTTAAAAAAAACAACTATGACAACAATTGACAAGTATCATTTAAGCCTGGCCGGAGAATATGCCGTGTGTTCGGAACTCTGCAAAAGAGGATTTGATGTGAGCATCACCTTGGGCAATGCCAAGGCAACGGACATTATTGTTTTCTTTCCTGATAATTCCTGTAGAAGAATAGAAGTGAAGACAAGTCAAAACGGAAGGTTTGTCACCAACTTCTTCCAGAAATACTACGACAAGACCTTGAACAACCATCCTGATTATTGGGTGTTGGTTTATATCGACGAGGATGGGCAATTCCATTATTATGTGCTTACCCATGAGGAGTTAGGGGAAATCCAAATGAAGCGCAACGGCATGAGCACATGGGGAAAACACGTTGGGTGCGACAATGTGTTGGTAAGGGATGTTGCACATTGTGAGAACCAATGGGGTAAGATCAAATAGCACTTGCGCCATATTGTCATTAACCTATCCGCCCTCCTGCTCTTTGGGAAAACCTTGGAGCGGGAGGGCAGTGTTTTTCCTGTTGCCCCTCGCGGGGCTTTGTTCGGAATTTGTGTTTTGTTGGGCAGGGGTTGCATTGCATTCCACCCCTGCCTACTATCCGCCGTCACTCCGTGACTTGGGCTGGGGCACGAAGGAACCCCAGAGGGGTGAGAGGATATTAGGCAGGCGGTGGAGCATGGCGGAACCCCTACCGAAAAAATGGCAAGAACCCAACCATAAAAAATGTTGTGGTGTCGGTGTTTTTGTTTATTTTTGCAGTCAGAAACCAACAGAATTATAAATGTGTACACGTACAATCCATATCAATGACAGTTTGATGGAGCAAGTCAGACCTATGTTCCCCAACGATGATGTTTTGCAGCGGTGGTTGGAGCAACAAATGGAGTCTATCTTGATGAATTATTCGGCTCAACATAAGCCGAAACCTCCTTGTTCCTACACGGATGAGGAAATGTATGCCATCGTCAAGGAACGGTTGCAAAGTCTTGAAAAAGGAACAGCCGAACTTGTTGATGGCGAAGAGGTCTTCTCACAAATTCGTAAACGCTATGGCTTTAAGGCATCAGTGGCATAGCCAAGCCAAGATGGAGTTGGACGAGACGCTGGCTTATGTGTTTCGTGAGTTTGGAGAAAAAACGGCTGAAAAAGTGTATGTTGAAGTCGAAAAGCGTGTGAACCAGTTGTGTGCTTTCCCTGATTCAGGAATGCGGTATAAAGACTTGTTTTACAATGACAAAGAGGTAAGAATCCTACACATGCGTAAATCCTCGATTATCTATTGCCACGATGAAGAAATGTTGTACATACTTGCATTCTGGAACAATCGGAATAATGATACGAATGCAACTGAAATGTTGTCGGAGAGATAAAGTGTTCCTATCATGTC
>JAFWRA010000294.1 GCA_017508895.1 Bacteroidales bacterium | reverse complement strand
CGGCTTGGCCACCTGCTTGCCATGCGGGATATAACTCTTGTCAGTAGGATCCCACACACGAACCGTCATCACATTGTTTTTCTGCTGAACGGCTTGGGTGACATCAAAGGTGAAAGGCGTGTAACCACCTGTGTGTGAACCAACTTTAATGCCATTCACCCATACATCGGTCATCCAGTCCACCGCGCCAAAATGCAACAAAATGCGGCCGTTTTTCCAATTGGCTGGTACAGCAAACGTCTTTTGATACCAAAGTGCACTATCCTGTCCCACTTCTTTCTGCACGCCCGACAGCGACGACTCAATGCAGAACGGCACCAGAATATCGCCCTCATAACGAGTGGGTTGCCTCTCCCCTTTCGGCGTGATGGCATACTGCCACAATCCATTGAGGTTTTTCCATTCGGGACGCACCATCTGCGGACGAGGGTACTCGGGAAGAGCGTTTTCAGGGCTTACTTTCGAAGCCCATTCGGTCTTGATTTTGTCGCCAGCGGGGGCGTATTGGGCCAAAGCCATGTTTGCTAACAGCATTGAAATTAGTAAGAATTTGATTTTCATATAGTTATGTTTTTATATCACAAAACTTTCAAAACCACTTGATTATTTGAGGGGAACATGCCAACTGGCTGCTTCCCGGCAGCTACACGGTTGTGAAGCAGCCTTTCACTTATCTTTTAAATATGCATTGTTTTGCAGGTTTTGTGATTCAGATTAAATTTTCAAAATGGTTAATCATCATTCATTTCCTTAGTAAACGCTTCGGCTGCAGCGATGAGACTGTGGACAGCACGTGGAATCAATTCCTCAATTTGTGGGGTGCCATCAAGTTGCTGCTCATAACACATCCACACCGACGCGCCGCGCTCGTGTTTGTCCTCGTAGTCGTATAGCACCGCCTTCACCACCTTGTAGTTCCAATTGACGTTGTTGCAGGCCATGAGCGCCTCGGCATAGTTGTCATCGGTCACGTCGAAGACACCCGGCAGGATGAGGCGGAAAAACATAGGATCTTCCTTGTCGTTCCACAACAAGAAGTTCCACCCATCATAAGTGAAATTGAGTCCCAATTCGCTCCGCTTCGCAGCAACGCCAATCGACTTCAAATAATTAGAAACCAATGTCTTAATTGTCATTTCAAGCTCTTGTTGAAACCGATACGGGTCTTGGTGGAATAAGTCGGATTCTTGTACTTCAGCACGTCGACGAGAATCTTCTGCGAAATCGGCACGTCGTTGTAAGCAGCGGTCATGGCAGCCTCGTTAACGGCCTCGGTGATGTCACCTGCGTTGAAATCGTCCGACATTTTGGCCAATTCGTCGAAGTCGAGTTCCTCACAAGGACGGTCTTTCAAATGATCCATGAAGATGTCCTTACGCGCCTCAAAATCAGGTTGGGGCACGAAAAACACACGGTCGAAACACCCGATACGCATAATGGACTGGTCGATGAGGTCGGGACGGTTGGTCGTGGCCACCACGAGAATGCCCTTCTTGGAGCACTCGTTCATCATGCCGTACAAAGCCGAAATCTGTGGCGTGACATTCTCCTCCCCTTCGCCGTTGGGATTGGGTGCCAAGAATTCGAGTTCGTCGATGCAAATCACAAACGGAGCCTTGATTTCAGCCGCATCGAACATCCGTTGCAGGTTGTCCAACACACCATCCTGATAGATATGACCCATTTCGGGGCCATGAATGATGGTGTAGTTGAAGCCCAATTCCTCAGCAAAGCTATTCAAAACCAAGCTTTTACCACATCCAGGAGGGCCATAAAGCAACACACCATTGATGGCAGGCAACTTGTACAACTTCGCCTTTTCGGGATTTTGAAGGGCAAAAAGCACCTCTTTGCGCAACTGTTCCTTCAGTTCGTCGCGACCCGTCACATTGTCGAAGCCGCTGCCTGATCCTTTCTTGAAAGTGATGGTCGGGCCGCTGTTGTTTTGCGTTTCGGCTTGCGGTTTCGCCTCTTCCTCTTCCATGCGTTTCGCCAGCTCTGGCATCATCTGTTCAAACAAAGCTTGGGCAAAATCAGCTGCCGAAGCAAAACGGTCGTCGGGCTTCTTGGCCAAAGCCTTCAATAGGATAGCCTTCATATAATCAGGAAGTTGCACATCTACCGTCTCCAAAATGAGGTCTTGTTTCCTTGCTTTTTTCAGGGCATCGGCAATCTTTTGCTTGTCACCCTCAAAAACCCTCAAATCCAAGCCTTCCCACGGCGACTTGCCGAAAATCAGGAAATAAAGGAGTGCGCCCGTGGAGAAGATGTCGCTCTTCACCGTGTAGACCGAACGGAAAGTTTCTGGAGCACGGAAATACGGCATCAAGTCCTCGTCGGCAAAGGTTGGGCGACCCTTGACCATGTAAGAGATGTGCCCTAAGTCAATAATGGTGGGCATCAACATGCCGTCCTCCAATTCTTGTAACATGATGTTCGATGGACGTATATCATTGTGTATCAATGCACGAGAATGGATAAACGACAAACCGCTCAAAACACAAAGAGTGATTTGCACCGCGTCTTCAAGGTCGAAGCGGCCGTCAGTCCTAACGGCATCCAAAAGGAGGGTGCCACGGTAGAACTCAGTCACGAGGTAATGATAGACTGTGTTGCTTTTCTTCACCTCGCCATTGTCGACATAGCGGACGACGTTCTGGTTCTCATCCGTGTTCAACTCCTTGCAAAGTTGAATCTCATAGACCTCCTTGCCCTGAAACAACTGCTCATGGGGAATCTTGCCGAAGTCGTATACCTTCATGAAATACATCATATCGTCGGAGCCAAGCACCGTATATGACTCAGCCACAGCACCTTTCTTTACGAACGAGTTGATGACATACTTGTCAATCTTCTCTCCTTTTTTGAATGTTTGCATAATCGAGATTTTATTGGGCAAAGGTCACGATTTAATTTGAAACATACAAGCAGAGAGGATGAAAAAATTCTTGTGCCATTTTTTCCAAAGAAAACATCGGGTGGAAAAATGACAAAAACAGACTAAAAATTGGGTGGAAAAATGACAAAAACAGACTAAAAATTGGGTGGAAAAATGACAAAAATTTCACCAATTATTCTTGTAATATACAAAAAATGAGTATTTTTGCATTCAAAAATAAGACACGAAAATGTTGAAGCGAAAAATAGAGAAAGAAATCACTCAATTCTTGTCTGCCCCATCGAACAAAATCCTACTGGTTGACGGAGCCCGACAAATCGGAAAGACCTATATCATCCGACATGTGGGCAAGAAACTGTTCCCCAATTATGTGGAAATCAATCTACAGGCCGACAGTACAGGTAGCCGTATGTTTGCCAATGTACGGAGCATAATTGACTTTTACACCATGCTCGGCACTTTTGCGGGAAACAAACTGCGCAAAAAGGAAAACACACTCGTTTTTTTGGACGAAATCCAAGCCTATCCCGTGTTCCTCACTTTGTTGAAGTTCCTGAAAGACGACGACAGATACACCTACATCTGTAGCGGTTCGCTGCTTGGCGTGACTTTGCTCCAAACGCCGAGCATTCCAATAGGAAGTATTGAAACCTTGCAGATGTATCCACTTGATTTCGAAGAGTTTCTTTGGGCAAATGGATTTAACGAGGAAACCATTTCGTTTGTGCGGGATAAATTTCTTGCGCAACAAAGCCTCGACGACTCCCTTCACCAAAGGATGATGACACTTTTCCGTGAATATCTTCTGACCGGCGGACTTCCCGATGCCATAAACTCCTATCTCTCGGAACGAAACATTATGAAACTGAGGCGCATACAAACCGAAATCCATCGTTATTATGGTGCAGATGCCTCGCGTTATGATGCCGAACACAAACTGAAAATCCAAAACGTGTTCCAAATGATTCCCTCGAACCTCGAAAACAAGAAAAAGCGTGTCGTAGTAAAGGATATAGAAAACAAGGCAGGGAAGCAATTCTCTGATTATCAAGACGAATTCGACTATCTGATTTCTTCTGGCATTGCGCTTGAAGTGAAAGCCATTTCCAATCCAAGATTCCCTTTGGTGGAATCGGCGCGGAAAAACTTGTTGAAACTCTACTTGAATGATGTCGGTCTACTGACCAACATTTTGTACAAAACCAACATCCTGCCCATACTCGAAGATACGCCAAGCATCAATTTAGGCTCTGTTTATGAGTCGGTGGTTGCCCAGGAACTGAAGGCACATGGCCACAATCTGTTTTATTACGACAACAAGCACCACGGCGAAGTGGATTTTCTCATCGACGACTACGACAATCTCTCAGTATTGCCTATCGAGGTGAAGTCTGGGAAAGACTATAAAATCCATGTCGCACTGACGCACTTCACCCAGACACCTGACTATCATATCAATAAGGGCATCGTTTTATCAAACGGCCAGAAATGGGAAACCAAGGGAACAATCATTTACATGCCTGTCTATTTCGTGATGTTTTTGTAGTTTTATGCAAATCATAAAAACCGATTTTCAGATTTGCATAAAACAAGAAGACAAAAAAGGAGAGCCGTCTGGTTCTCCTTTTCCGTATCATATTGAATTCCAATGATTACGCATCGATATTCGCGTATGTGGCATTCTGTTCAATGAACTCGCGGCGTGGAGCCACTTCGTCGCCCATCAGCATGGAGAAGATGTGGTCGGCTTCCATGGCGTTCTCGATGGTCACTTGGCGCAGGGTGCGGTTGGCCGGGTCCATGGTGGTCTCCCAAAGCTGCTCGGGATTCATTTCACCAAGACCTTTGTAACGCTGCACATCGTAGCCACTCACCGTGCCGTTCTTGGTCAATTCGGCCATGGCCGCGAAACGTTCCTCGTCAGTCCAACAATAACGGATAGGCTTGGTGCCGCGCTTGATGAGATACAAAGGCGGTGTGGCGCAATACACATAACCATTTTCAATCAGTTCGCGCATATAGCGGAAGAAGAAGGTGAGAATAAGTGTGGTGATGTGGCTACCGTCGACATCGGCATCGGTCATGATGATGACCTTATGGTAGCGCAGCTTCTCAAGGTTGAGGGCTTGGCTGTCCTCTTCAGTGCCGATGGTCACGCCGAGGGCGGTGTATATGTTCTTGATTTCGTCGCTGTCGAACACGCGGTGCTGCATGGCTTTCTCGACGTTCAGAATCTTACCGCGCAAAGGCAGGATGGCCTGGAAGTTACGGTCGCGGCCTTGCTTGGCGGAACCACCTGCCGAGTCACCCTCCACTAAGTAAAGTTCTGTCTTGGCGGGGTCGCGGTCGGAGCAGTCGGCCAATTTGCCTGGCAAACTAAATCCCGACAGGGCACCTTTGCGTTGCACCGTCTCACGGGCCTTGCGAGCGGCTTGGCGGGCTTGGGCAGCAAGGACAATCTTATCGAAGATGACCTTGGCCTCTTTGGGATGCTCCTCAAGATAGTCGGAAAGCTGCTGTCCAACGATGGAGTTGACAATACCCATCACCTCGTCGTTGCCGAGCTTGGTCTTGGTTTGGCCTTCAAACTGCGGCTCCGGCACCTTCACCGAGATGACCGCCGTCAAGCCTTCGCGGAAGTCGTCGGGAGAAATCTTCACTTTCGTCTTCTCCAACTTCTCCGACAGGCCGCTCTTCTCGACATAAGCGTTGAACGAGCGCGTCAAGCCCGAGCGAAAACCCTGCAAGTGGGTACCACCCTCTATCGTATTGATATTGTTGACGTAAGAGTGCAGGTTTT